>NZ_LPDI01000025.1:0-381838 GCF_001528895.1 Burkholderia sp. MSMB1078WGS
AAACGCTGCAAAACCAACCTTGAAACCGGACATTTTTAAATGGCTCGAAGGTGGACATCTGAATCCGGGTATGACATTGGTTGTGGCAGCTAAGTTCAAATGTCCGCTTTGGGGTTGCGCAAGCTGTCCGGCCGGCGGATACGCAGCGCCCGACGCGACAATAGCCGCAGCGCACGGCCAACGTTTCTACGACGCCGCATCCGGGACGACCGCGATCGCTTCCACCTCGATCAGCGCGTCCGGCGAATACAGGGCGGAGACTTCGACGAGACTTTCCGCCGGATACGGCGCGGAAAACCATTCGCGACGGACGTCGACCATTCTGTCGAGGTACGACATCGACTTCAGGAAGATCGTCGTCTTGACGACCTGGTTCATGCCCGAACCGGCCGCTTTCAATGCACGCTCCAGATTGCCGAATGCGCGTCTGGCCTGGCGATCGAAGTCTCCGGGCCCTTCGATTTCGCCGTCGTCGCCAATGGCAGGCTGCCCCGAAACGAAGACGAAACCGCCTACCCGAATTGCTTGAGATAATGCAAACGGCGCATAGGGATCGGGATTCGTGTGCACCTGTTCGATTTTCATGGAAGGCTCTCCGTCGAGTTCCGGGTGATTGTCAGGGATCGGAGTATCGATGGAGCTTTCGAGCGCAACAAATGGTCAATTCTCACCTTACAGATGAGCTTTTCTAACCCATGCGCAAACTGCCTCCGTTGAGCGCGCTACGTGCATTCGAAGCCGCGGCCCGGCGCGCCGGCTTTAAAGCGGCGGCTGAAGAACTCAACGTCACCCCTACCGCCATCAGCCACCAGATACGTCAACTCGAAGAATGGCTCGACGTCAAACTGTTCGAGCGCCAGACGCGCGGCGTCCGGCTGACGGAAAACGGCAAGGCGCTGTTCCCGGTTCTTCGTGACGGCTTCGACAGCTTCGAGCGCGCAATCGAGGCAGCGCGAAACATCGACGAAACCAAGGTTGCAACGCTCACGTCCACGGTGGCATTCACCGCGAAATGCCTCGCGGCTCGAGCAGGCGGATTTCGTGCCGCGTATCCCGATTGGACCCTTCGGCTCGACGCCACCAATGCCATCGTGGACCTCGACCAGTCCGCGCATGCGTCGATCCGTTACGGTTCGGGCTACTATCCCGGGCTCATGTCGGAACCGCTTTTCAGGGACCGGTTTACCCCGGTGTGTCGTCCGCATTTGTCGATTGCACACGAAAAAGACCTGCAGCGCGCGACGCTGATTCACTTCGATTGGGGTCCCTCCGTCCGCGACGATCCCCGCGCAATTACATGGGCACGCTGGCTGGAGGCAGCCAAAATACGCGGCACCGATCCGAACGATGGCCTCCGATTCAACGACGAAGTCCATGCAATGCAGGCGACCCTTGCCGGACAGGGAATCGGCCTGATAAGCCTGACCCTGGTGTCCGACGAATTGGCCAACGGCACCTTGGTGCGGCCGTTCGACCTGGCGCTGGATAGCTTCCAGTACGATCTCGTTTACAGCCCTCGCTCCGCGACGAGACAGGCAACCGAAATATTGCGAGACTGGGTGCTTCGGGAATTTGCCGGGCATCGGTGTGCGGAAGCCGCCGAAACAAACGCAGGCGTGCTGCCCACTCCGGCGCCAGCCTTCGATACGACGTAATCGTTATCGAGAAATAGCCCTCCGTTGAGCGCCCTGCTTCAACACGGAACCCGACCGCCCACACCGTTGCCCATCATCGTGCACCAGCGCCGCGTGTCTTGTTGCTGCGACGGATACGGCAACCTGGTCCTCGGATCGATCGAGTTCAGCGGATTCGGCCTCGGGAGGTGGTTTGCCGCGTGCATCGCGGCGTTCTCCGCCATCTGGCGGCGATCAATTTCGTTCAAGACCGGGCACCGAATGCGCGATAGGATCGAGCCACACCCACACCCCCACCGGAGGGCACCATGGCGATTCACGAAGTCTTTCCGTATCTGCGCGCCAAACGCGCGGAGGACGCCATCGCGTTCTATGCGAAGGCATTCGGCGCGCAAGAGAAATTTCGGCTCGTCGAGCCGTCGGGGCGCATCGGTCACGCGGAATTGCAACTCGGGCCGTGCACGCTGATGATCTCGGACGAGTTCCCGGAATACGATCTCTTCGCCCTCGATCCGGACGGCAACGCGCCGATGGCGCTCCATCTTCATGTCGACGATGCCGATGCGACGATCGCCGCCGCCGTCGCTGCCGGCGCGCGCGTGACGCGTGCGCTCCAGGACCAGTTCTACGGCGAGCGTTCGGGCAGGATCCGCGATCCGTTCGGTTACGATTGGCTGATCGGGCATACGATCGAAGCGGTCGAACCCGACGAAATGCAGCGGCGTTACACGGCGCTGATGTCCGGCGATCAGTAAGCAATCCGGACGGCATACCCGGAGCGATCCCCCCGACCTGACACGCGGCATGCAGTATGGCTGGCGCGGCGCACACCGGGCCGCGCTGCCAATCGCCCGCCGCGAGCGCTCGGCACACCCTCGCGCGATGGCGCGCCGACTCGCACGCACCGCCACGCCCCCTCCCCGACCGCCTCCCCGCAGCCGACGCATCGCGATTCCGAGCGATTCCGCAGAGGACCTTTCCTGTGCGACGCCTTAATCGGCCGCCGAAAGATTCCAATAATGGCCGCCCGATCCATCGGCCGCCAGGCCGGTCCAACAACAACAAACGCCTATGCCCTTTTCCCAAACGAACCAGCACGCCGGCGCACGCGTCGCGGGGACCGTCATTGCCGCCTGCCTGACCGGCTTCGTGCCGGATCTCGCGCTTGCCCAGAGCAGCGTGACGCTGTACGGCCTGATCGACACGTCGATCATCTACTCGACCAACCAGCGCACGCGCGGTGCCGGTTCGCCCGGCGGCGGCGGCGTCGCGATGACGAGCGGCGCACTGAACGCGTCGCGCTGGGGGCTGCGCGGCCGCGAGGATCTCGGCGGCGGAATAGCGGCGGTCTTCGCGCTCGAAAACGGCTTCTCGGGCACCACCGGCAAGCTGTCGCAGAAAGGCGTCGCCCTGTTCGGCCGCCAGGCATGGATCGGGCTGAGTTCGCAGACGGCCGGCACGCTGTCGTTCGGCCGCCAGTACGACCTGATCCTCGATTTCGTGACGCCGCTCGGTGCGTCCGGCCCCGGCTGGGGCGGCAACCTCGCGGTCCACCCGTACGACAACGACGATTCGAACCGCAACCTGCGCATCAACCACGCGGTGAAGTACACGAGCCCGACGGTTCGCGGGCTGAGGTTCGGCGCGATGGTCGGGTTCTCGAACATGGCCGGCCAGTTCTCCAACAACGCGGTGTGGAGCACGGGGGTGTCGTATGCGAACGGGCCGCTGAAGCTCGGCGCCGGCTACCTGAAGATCAGCCGGGACCGCAATGCGCCGAACCCGGACGGCGCGCTCAGCACGGTCGACGGCTCGGCGACGATCGCGGGCGGCAATCAGCAGATCTGGGCGATGGCCGGGCGTTATGCGTTCGGGCCGCACTCGGTCGGCGCCGCGTGGTCGCATTCGACCACCGACGGCGTGACGGGCGTGCTCCAGGGCGGCAACATCGTGCCGCTGAAGGGCGAATCGCTGGTGTTCGACAACGTCACGATCGACGGACGCTACTTCGTCACGCATGCGCTGAGCGTCGCCGCCGCGTACACATATACGATGGGCCGCTTCGACACCCGCACGGGCCAGACGCGCCCGAAATGGAACCAGGTCGTCGCGCAGGCCGACTATGCGCTGTCGAAGCGCACGGATGCGTATCTCGAAGGCACGTACCAGAGCGTGAGCGGCGGCAACGGCCATCCGGCGTTCAACGCGACCGTCTGGACCTTGACCCCTTCCGCGAACGGCAATCAGGCCGTCGTCGCGCTGGGGCTGCGGCACAAGTTCTGACGAGGCCGCGTGCGCTGCGGCGTCACGCGGACGACCGACGGCATCCGGCAAGTGCTCCCCGCATCACCCGCTCCCCGTCGCCGCCACCGACAAGGCCGCGCCCCCGTGCGCGGCTTTTTTCGCTGTGGCATGCGACGCATGCCGCACACCGCTCGCGGCAGCAAGAATGCCGCCCGGCTGTCGCATTTGCGCAAAAAATGCGGAGAAACTGGGCACGTTGTGACATTTTTCCTAATCTATTTGCAGCGACGCCGCGATCCGGCGTTCCGGTCGCAACATTCTTTCATCTGGCGCACCATCGGCTTACGAGCCCGCATCACGGCAACGGAGCCGGACCTTTCGCGCCACGGCGGCCGGACGGCTGCGTGCGGATGACACGCGCCCCGCTTTCAACGCAGTCAACCGCTGGAGAAACGAACGATGAGCAAAATGAACCGAATTGCGGTCCTGGCAACTTTCGTACTGCTGGCCGGTTGTCACAACGCGGCGAAAACGCCCGAGAATGCCGGCGCGGCGCCGACGCCATCGAGCGAAGCCGTCGCGACGGTGACGGCCGACGATCTGAACAATCCGAACAGCCCGCTCGCCAAACGCAGCATCTACTTCGATTTCGACCAGTACTCGGTGAAGCCCGAATTCCAGTCGTTGCTGCAGGCGCACGCCGACTACCTGCGCAGCCACCCGGCGCGGCGCGTGCTGATCCAGGGCAACACCGACGAGCGCGGCACGTCCGAATACAACCTGGCGCTCGGCCAGCGCCGCTCGCAGGCCGTGATGAGCGCGCTCGAAACGCTCGGCGTGCCGGCCACGCAACTCGAGGCGGTCAGCCTCGGCAAGGAAAAGCCGGTCGCGCTCGGCCACGACGAGGAAGCGTGGGCGCAGAACCGCCGCGCCGATCTCGTCTATCGTTGATCCGCGCGTCGCCGCCGCGGCGATACGCAAAAAGCATGGAATAACGGCTCCGCCGAAACGTCTTCTCATCGCGCAGACGCGCGGTTCACGCGAGCCGCCTTTCCTGGCGCCTGCGCGCTGCAAGGGGATTGCAATGAAATCGGCAACGTTGGTTGTGGCGCTGATCGCGGCGCTGGTGCTCGTGCTGTCGGCGGGCTGTACGTCGTCGGGCAGCGGCATGTCGCAAGGACCGGGCATGAGCCGGTATGGCGGCTCGGGCGGAAGCGGAGGCGGAGGCGGAGGCGGCGGTTACTGACGCGCCGCGGCAAGGAAAACGGGGCGGCGCATCGCGCGCGATCGCCGGAAACCGGCTGCCTCGCTCGCGACGCCCCACCCCGGGGCACGGCTCAACGCATCGCCTTTACGTCGGCCGGCGTGACGCTCGCGGGCTGGCCGCCCCACGTCGCGCGCAGGTAGTTCGCGAGCTGCGCGAGTTCGTCGTCGCTCAGCGTGTGCGCGAAGCCCGGCATCGGCTGCAGGTTTTCGACGCCGGCGAACTTCTGCTCGTCGATGCCGTCGAGCATCGCGACCAGCAGGTTGCGCGGATCGCCCTGCCGCACCGTCGAGTTGCCGTTCATCGCCACCGCTACGTGCGGCTTGCCTTCGCCGTTGAAGCCGTGACAGCCGGCACAGACCGCGAGATACACCGAGCGGCCGGCGGCCAGTTGCGCGGCATCGGTCGACACCGGCTTCGCCGGTTGCGGCGCGGGCGGCGTATCGCCGAGCAGGTACGTCGACAGCGCGCGCAGGTCGTCCTTCGTCAGGTACTGCGTGCTCAGGTGCACGACCGGATACATCTCGCCGAACGCCGAGCCTTGCGGCGCGATACCGACGCCGAAGAACGTCTGCAGGTCGGTGCCCGTCCAGCCGCGCGCGGCGAGGCCGGCCGGCGTGATGTCGGGTGCGGCCACGCGGCCGAGCGCGGCCCCCGCGAACGGCTTCGCACCGTCGAGTTGCCCCGTGAACGCGCGCGGCGTGTGACATTCCGCGCAGTGGCCGAGCGCACCCGCGAGATAGCGGCCGCGCTGCCAGTCGGCGGATTGCCCGGCCGACGCATCCGGCAGGCTGTCCTTCAGGAACACCATGTCCCAGAACACCATGCCGAAGCGCAGGTTGTACGGGAACTTGAGTTCATGCGCGCGGTTTTCCTGCGCGACCGGCTTGACCGTCTTCAGGTACGCGTACATCGCGTCGGCGTCGGCGCGCGTGAGCTGCCGGTAGGACGTGTACGGCATCGACGGATACAGGCGCTTGCCCGGCGCCTTGCCGTCGTGCAGCGCGGCGTAGAAGTCGTCCGCGCTCCAGTTGCCGATCCCGTGATCCTTGTCGGGCGTGATGTTCGAGCCGTAGAACGTGCCGAACGGCGATTCGAGCGCCGCGCCGCCGGCGAACGGCGCACCGTCCTTCGCGGTATGGCACGCCGCGCAGTCGGCGGCCCTGACGAGATAGCGGCCGCGCGCGATCTGGTCGGCGCCGGGGGCGCCGGACGCCGCGCTCGACGCCGGCGCGTCGCGACCGCCGCAGGCGGCGAGCAGCAGCGCGCAGGCCGCTGCGAGCGCGGGCAGGCCCGCGGCCCGCGCGGCACGATGAGCGAATGTGCGTTTCATGCGCTGTCCTTCACGAGTCCCGGCGTCGTCAGCACCACGTCCTTGACGGCTTCGTAGTAGCGGACATAGCCCGTGCAGCGACAAAGATGCGCGTCGAGCGCGTCGGTGATCGTGCGCTCCACGTCCGTCTTCGCGATCGGCTCGCGCTTCAGGCGTTCGATCAGCACGGTCGCCGCGTTGACGAAGCCCGGCGTGCAGTAGCCGCACTGGAAGCTGAAGTGCTCGAGGAATTTCTGCTGGATCGGCGACAGCTCGACCACTTCGCCGGCTTCGTTGCGCTTCGCGTGGCCTTCGATCGTGCGGATCGAACGGCCGTGGAAGAAGTGCGCGCCGGTAATGCAGGTACGCATCTCCTCGCTCGTGCCGTCCGGCTTGTCGACGATCACGACGCACGCGTGGCAGATCCCCTGCCCGCAGCCGAGCCGCGAGCCGGTAAGGCCCACGTACTCGTGCAGGAACTCGATCATCATCAGCCCTTCCGGCACCTGCATCGGGCCGACTGACTTGCCGTTGATGTTCACCGACAGCGGTTTCTGCTGAAACCGGACGAGCGGACGCTCGACGGCTGCCGGCGCCGATGCCGGCGCGGCAGACGCAAACGCCGGTGCGACGGAAGCCGCATTCGGCGCGGCAGCGCCGGTCGCAGCCGCGCCGGCGCTCGCGGCCGAAGCCGCGGTTTGGGCGGTCGTCATGCGAGCACCTCCTGAATCTTTTGCGGGGTCACCGGCAGGTCGGTGAAACGATGGCCGATCGCGTGCGCGATGCCGTTCACGATCGCGCCGACGACGGGGATCATCACCACTTCGGCGACACCCTTGGGCGGATCGGTTTCCGACAGCGGCGGCAGCACGTCGCCCGTCTGCGTCCAGACGGCGACGTCGGACGCGCGCGGCAACCGATAACGGTTGAAGTTCCACGTGCCGTTGCCGGGGCCGTCCTCGTAGAGCGGCAGGTACTCGTGCAGCGCATGGCCGATGCCCATCGCGAGACCGCCCTGCAACTGCCCCGACACGAGCTGCGGCGAAATCTGGTTGCCGCACTCCATGATCGAGTGGTGCGTGAGCAGTTCGACCTTGCCGGTCGCTTCGTGCACGGCCAGCTCGACGAGCGTGCCGACCGCCGTGTAGTACGTGACGGCCGCGTTGTTGCGGCTCGTCGGCGGGATGAACACGCGCTTGCGATCGAGCACGCGATAGCCGTTCGCGGTCGGCGGCAGCGTGCCGTGCAGCGCGGTCGCGCCGGCCGGTGCGGCGGTGCCGGGCAACGGGCCGTCGTCGGCGCCCGTCTTCGGCGCGCCGATACGCAGCGACAGCCCGTCGATCGGCAGACGCTCGAGCGCGCCGCCGATCTCGAATTCGGCATCGGTCCACTGCCAGCGGTTGAACACGTGCACGACGGCGCCGGTCGGCAACCCGAGCGCATGCGCCTGCTTCGCGAGCTGCTCGAACGTCAGCGGCTCGAGGCCGTCGGCGGTCAGCTTGCCGTCGACCCAGCGCGCATCTTCGATACGAATCGTGTACGGCGCGGCCTGGCCGCCGCCCAGGCCGCGCGTCCAGATCGACATCGCGGCCGGCCACAGCCCGTAGCGGAATACGGCGCGCGCAGCCTCGCGCGTGCTGTGCGTGAAGTAGTACGCGGAGTTCGTCGCGCTCGACGGCGACGCATAGCCGGGCGACCAGCGCGGGTTCGTGCTCAGGCGGTCCTGGTCGGCCTGCGACATCAGGTACGGATCGCCGCTCGTCTCGACCGGCAGGTCCGGCCATTCGGTCACGGCCACGCGGACGTCGGTCGCCGGGCGGCCGAGCCATTTCGCGACCGCGACGGCCTGCGACGTCGACATCCCGGTGCCGATCTCCGCGGCCGTGTGTTGCAGCGACACCTTGCCGTGCGCGTCGAATTCGACCTTGGCGAACGACGCTTCCGCGCCCGTGCCGAAATCCTTCTGCACGCACGCGAAACCGACGCCGTAGCGCTTGCCCGGATGTGCAGCCTCGAATTCGGCCTTGCGCGCGGCGCGGTGCGTCCACAGCGGATGCTGCTTCGCTCGCTCCAGCACTTCGTCGACGCGTAGCGCGCCGGCGGGGATCGCGCCCTGCGTGTTCTTCATCCCCGAACGCAGCGCGTTGCGCAGGCGGAAGTCGATCGGGTCGATGTTCAGTTGCGCGGCGATCTCGTCGACCGCCATCTCGGTCGCGGCCATGCTTTGCAGCGTGCCGTAGCCGCGTGCGGAGCCGGCGTCGATCGCGCGCGATGCGATCGCGACCGCCGCGAGGTCGCTCTTCGGGAAGTAGTAGATCGATTGCGCGGCGGTGGCGCCGACCATCGCGACCGACGGCGAGAAGTTCGAGCGGCCGCCGCCGTTCGCCTCGAAGTCGCCCTTGAACGATTGCAGCAGGCCCGTGTTGCGGTCGACCGCGATTCGGTAACGCATCTTGAACGCGTGACGCTTCAGCGAGGTCTGGAACTGCTCGTAGCGGTCGTTCGCGAAACGCACCGGGCGGCCGTCCGCGTACAGCGCGCAGACGAGGCCGTAGAACGGCACGTTGAAGTGATCCTTCGAGCCGTAGCCGACCGTGTAGCACGGATGCACGAACAGCTTCTTCACCGGGAAGCGGCATTTCGCGACCATCGCGGCCGCGTTCTCCGACACTTCGCGCGGCGACTGGGTCGGCACGACGAGATGCAGCGCTTGCGTCGCGGCGTCGTACCAGCAGTTCGCGTTGTCGGGTTCGAGCGCGGCCGTATCGACCGACTGCGTGTTGTATTCGCGATCGAACACGAGCCAGTCGGCCGGCGGATGGTCGAGCTCGCCGGCGATCTGCCCGGCGAGGAACATGCCCTGCTCGTCGAGCTTGCCGTGCTCCTTGCCGTCCGGCCAGACCGGCAGGTGCTTGCGCATCATGCTCGGGAAGATCGGTGCGTCCTTCAGGCTCGAATAGACGTCGTCGTCATAGGCGGTCTTTCCGCCCACGCGCACGTAACGGAAGGTGCCCCACGGATCGCGCTCGAGCGGGCCGGTGACCGCGCCGTAGCGGATCACGTCGTCGCGGAACTTCAGCGCGTTCTTCGCGAAGCGGAAGCGCGCGAAGTCGTGATAGATCAGGATCGCGACCGCATGGCCGAGATACGCGGGCGTCTTGCCGGCCGGCAACAGCATGTCGTCGCCGTAGAACGCCGGGAATGCGACGCCGTCGCGCGCGAGATCGTCGGCCGTGACCACGCGGTCCGGCTTCAGCTCGTCGCCGAGCAGCGACAAGTCGAAGCCTTCGTACGTGCGGTCGGCCTGCGTGACGCGCAGGATCAGCGCATGCGACTGCTGCTGCGGCCAGTGCGGCATGTCCGCGGCGCGCACGTCGCGGGCGAACACTTTCGCGCCCGTGACCTTCGCGATGCCGTCGATGCGGAATTGGGGGATGCCGGTGACGCTATCCCATTTGACGGGCGTGAGGAGTTTTTCTTCGAAGAGCGCCGCGAACGCGCGGCTGCCGATGGGCGCGACATACACCGCGACGCCCGCCAGCACGCTGGCTTTCAGAAAACCCCGCCGTGACAGGCCGTGGTTTTTCATTGGGGGGAACCTCCTGAGGCGGCTCGGACGGCGATCGGGTGTCGCGGCGTTCGGAGCGGCGCGCATTCTGGCATTGTTTTCGATATATCGCCTATAGTATTTCCCGCATGAAATACTTATTGAATTTCTTATAACGGGACTCGGCCAGGCTGCGGCCGGCGGTCCCGTTGGCCGTTTGCGTGCGGCTGGATGCCGTCGCGCCGGCTTCGCGGTCGCCGGTCGGCCGCCCGCATCGTTCCGTTCGCAACGACGCCGCCTTCGCACCGACGAATCCGCAAGCCGCCCGCGGCCGCGGTCGACGACCCTCGCGCGAGACAGTGCGCGGCGCCCGCCGGCCGGCCCGCGCCGCGGGTTTTTCATGGTAATGTCGTGCGCATCCGGCTCGGCCGGGCTTCCGCCACGTGCCGTGCGGGCGCCGCGAGCCATCGCGATATCGTGTCGAGGTCAATAACCATGGCAGTCAGGGCATCTCTCCTGAACTCCGTTCTCGCCACTCCCCCCTCCGGCAACCACCGCGTGACGGCCGCGCTGCGTCCGTCGATGCTCGTGACGCTGTTCGAGGACGTGCGTCCGATGGCGCTGTCCGGGCTCGCGAGCGGTTTCGTCGCCGCCGTCGCGCTGCTCCGGCTGCAGCAGCTGTGGTGCCTCGCGTGGCTCGTTGCCGACGTCGGCCTGCTCGTTGCGCGCCTGTCGATCGCACGGGCGTACACGGTGCGGCGCAACGCCGGCGACGATCGCGCCGAATACTGGGCGATGCGCTATGCGCCGGTGTCGCTCGTCGCGTGCCTGGTGCTCGGCCTCGGCGCGATGGGCTGCGTGCAGGCCGCCGACGTCGAGCTCGGCACGCTGTCCGTGATGGTCGCGGGCGGCGTGTTCGGCGGGATCGCATCGCGCAATTCGGCGCTGCCGCGGCTCGCGATGACGCAGATCGCGCTCGGCGTGTTGCCGATCGGCGTCGGTGCGCTGCTGGCCCCTCGGCCGGGCGCGTGGCTGCTCGTGCCGCCGCTCGCGATCTATCTCGCGGCGATGCGCACGGTCGTGCAGCGCCACTATCGCGTGCTCGTCGCGCTGATCGCCGCGCGCCAGCGCAACGCCGAACTCGTCGCCCGCTTCGACGCCGCGCTCACCTACATGCCGCACGGCCTGTGCATGATCGACGGCGACAGCCGCGTGATCGTCGCGAACCGACGCACCGCGCAACTGTTCGGCTCGCCGCGCGAGATCATGCTCGATACGCCGCTTCCGGCCGTCGTCGCCGCGCTCGGTGCCCATGCCGCGATCGATCCCGGCGGCGCCGGCCTCGCCGCGCAGTGCGACGACTGGCTGAGCCGCCACGAGCCCGGGCCGCTCGACATCGCGCTCGCCGACGGCCGCCAGCTCGAACTGACGCGTCACCGCGTGCCGGACGGCAACGCGGTGATCATCGTCGAGGACGTCACCGCGCGCCGACAGACCGAACAGCACATCCGGCACCTCGCGCGACACGACGCGCTGACGGGTTTGCCGAATCGCCACGAACTGCATGCGGAGCTCGAGCGGATGCTCGCGCGCCGGCCGCGGTTGCCGAGCCCGGCGTTCGCGGTCATGTATCTCGACCTCGACGGTTTCAAATCGATCAACGATCGCTTCGGCCACCAGGCCGGCGACGAAGTGCTCACGCAGGTCGCCGAGCGGCTGGGCAAGACGCTGCCGCCGGGCGAGCTCGCGGCACGTATCGGCGGCGACGAATTCATCGTCGCGATCGACGACACGACGATGCAAGCATGCTCGATCCTCGCCGCGCGGATCATCCGGCAGATTTCGGCGCCGTATGCGCTGTCGATCGGCGAAACCGTCTGCATCGGCATCAGCATCGGCATCGCGCTCGACGACGGGCACGGCTCGCCCGACGAATTGATCCGGCAGGCCGACAGCGCGCTGTACGACGCGAAATCGGCCGGCAAGGGCATCTACTGCTTCTATTCGAGCGGCAGCCGCCGCATGGCGCCGGCCACCGCAAGCTGAGCCGGCGACGCGCCGCGCATTGCCCTTTGCGCACCCGCGCGGCCTCCCGACGATTCAATGCCGAAACGTTTTGCCGGTTCGCACGCGGCGCCGCGCGTTCGCGTGTCACGTGACGTGTTCCGTAACATCGCCGCCCGGCACGCCGAAAGATGACTGCAGAAGCCTGCACGATCGAGGCCGAGTGCGGCATTTCGCGGCTGGCACCCTTATTGCTCCTCAATGGGGAAAGCACGTTTCAGGGAGCCCCACATGAATACCGTCGACGTCCTCGCACGAACCGAAATCATCGACGAACAGGCAGTGATCGACGGCGCATCGCTGATTCGCCGGCTCGTGTCCGACAGCCGGCCGCCGGCCGCGTACGAAGCCGCATGCGTCGACAATCCGCCGCTCACGCTGTACGGCGCGTTTCGCCAGGGCGTCGCCGATCACGCTGCGGGGCGCGCGAATCCGTATCGCGCCGGCAGCCGTTTCTGGGCCCTGTGGGAAGAAGGACGTCTCGAAGCTGAAACATCCGGCCGGTAACCCGGTTGCGCGCGCCGACCCTGTCGCGGCAAGGGATCGGCGCGAGATCCGACGTATGCATGCGGCCGGCCGGCACGCCGGCATGCGTTCATCGCTGCAACATCCGCATCGATCTGGCGGGGCATCGTCGTCGATACGGGAACTGTGTTTCGATCGACGCGTGCAGGCGTTCGGCACCGAACGCGCCCGGTGCGGCGCGCAGCGCTCGTTTCCTCTATAAGATGGCAGATTCCATGCATCGAACGACGCTGCCATGACCGCTTCCTCCTCACACCGAAATCCCATTCACTGCGAAATCGATCTCGACGCGCCGGGCAAGCACGCGGGCTACCTGCGGCTGCCGCACTCCGTGCACCGCTCCGCATACGGCTGGCTGCCGATCCCGATCGCGTCGATCCGCAACGGCGACGGTCCGGTCGCGCTCGTGATGGCCGGCAACCACGGCGACGAGTACGAAGGCCAGATCATCGTGTCGCAACTGATGCGCGAGATCGAACCCGAGATGGTCAGCGGGCAATTGATCCTGCTGCCGATGGCGAATTTTCCGGCGGCGGATGCGGGCCTGCGCGTGTCGCCGCTCGACGAAGGCAACCTGAACCGCAGCTTTCCCGGCGACCCGACCGGCACGCCGACGCAGATGATCGCCCACTACATCGAGCACGCACTGCTGTCGCGCGCGCAGTACCTGGTCGATCTGCACTCGGGCGGCAGTTCGCTGCTCTACCAGGGCGGCAACATGCTCGCGATCGATCCGCTCGACGCGGACGAAGCCGCGAAGCTCAACGGGCTGCTGAACGCGTTCGGGCTGCAGAATGCGCTGCTGCACGCGCCGAATCCCGTGCATTCGGCGTCGGCCGCGCGCCGGCAAGGCGCGATCTCGATCGTCACCGAACTCGGCGGCGCCGGGATGGCCGATCCGTCGCTGATCCGGCTCGGCCGCCACGGGTTGCTGCATTACCTCGGCTATATCGGGCTGCTGCACGGCGCGCTCGTGCCCGACGCGCCGCCGACCGTCACGCGCTTCATGCGCGTCGACGGCGATCGCCATTTCGTCTATGCGTACGAGCGCGGGCTGTACGAGCCGCTCGTCGAGCTCGGCGACCAGGTGAAGGCCGGGCAGCCGGCCGCGTGGGTGCATTTTCCCGATACGCCGTTGCGCGAACCGGTGTTGCACCGGTTCAACGGCGACGGCGAGGTGGTGTGCAAGCGTGTGCCCGCGCAGGTGCGGCGAGGAGATTGCCTGTTTCAGTTGGCGGAGTTGTCGACGCCGCCGCGTGTCATCGCGTGACGCAACCGACTGGCAATCGCGCCGTCAGATAGAATGACGCGCTTTGCCCGTACGCCTATGTGGTTCAAGAACCTTCAGCTTCACCGTCTTCCGGCACCCTGGGCCGTTACCCCCGACCAGATGGAAAAATGGCTGGCGCCTCACGCGTTCCAGCCGGGCAGCAGCGTCGAAATGCAGCGCGTCGGCTGGGCATCGCCGCGTGACGACGGCGCGCTCGTGTATTCGATCAACCGGCAGATGCTGCTGCTGTTCCGCTCCGAAAAGAAGCTGCTCCCGGCGTCGGTCGTCAATCAGGTGACCAAGGCGCGTGCGCTCGAAGTCGAAGAGCAGCAGGGCTTCAAGGTTGGCCGCAAACAACTGCGCGAACTCAAGGAACAGGTTACCGACGAACTGCTGCCGCGCGCGTTCAGCATTCGCCGCGATACCCGCGTGTGGATCGACACGGCGAACGGCTGGCTCGTCATCGATGCGGCTGCCCAGGCGCTCGCCGACGACGTTCGCAGCCTGCTCGTCAAATCGATCGACGCGTTGCCGCTCGCGGGCGTGCAGGTGGCGCGTTCGCCGGTCGCCGCGATGACGGACTGGCTGTTGTCCGGCGACGCGCCGGGCGGATTCACCGTGGACCAGGACGCCGAGTTGCGCTCGAGCGGCGAAGGCGGCGCCACGGTGCGATACGTCGGCCACGCGCTGGAAGCGAACGACATGCGCCGGCACATCGAAGCCGGCAAGCAATGCATGCGCCTCGCGATGACCTGGGATGACCGGATCTCGTTCGTGCTGACCCCGTCGCTGACGATCAAGCGCGTCACGCCGCTCGACGTGATCAAGGAGGCGGCGGATCCGACCGCGCAGAACGACGACGAACGCTTCGACTCGGATGTCGCGCTGATGACGGGTGAGCTGGCGCGGATGCTGGCGAGTCTCGTCGATAGCCTGGGCGGCGAGCGGCAGGACGCGACTCGTCAGGAAGCAGCCTGAACGCCGTCGTCGTCGAGGATCGTCGCCCCGCGACGGTGGGGCTTCGCGCCGACGCGACGATTGGAGGAGAACCGTCGCCACCCTGGCGGCGGCGAATCGCGGTCGGGCGCTCGCGATCCTGAACAACCCGCCCCGAATCGGCGCGACCGACAGGCCATCGAAACGACGACACGCCGCCGATCCGCGGCGCTCGTCTGCGTCGCCCACACTTCGAACGGGCACGGCGCCGGCCCCCCCGTTCGCCCCACCCCACTCCCGCTGCAAGCCTTCTTCCGCCTCCCGCGAAATCCTTATCGAAATTGCTTCGTTCGCCTTTGCCGGCCGCGCCGCTAACGTGTTCGAAACACGGCGGCGCGCCGGGATGCCTCGCACGAAGCACGACAGCCGCCGCCATCACGACAACTGCGTCGCGATAACGGAACAGACCGCACGGGTCGCGTGCCCGCACCCGGGCCAGGAACGTCCGCATCGCGCGCCATTCGCGATGCCCATGGCCACGAACGACCGCATCATCGACACGACGCCGCTCGACGTCCGCGCGCAACCGCTGATCGACGCGCTGATCGACGAGTATTCGACCCGTTACGACGCGTACCGTCCCGACAGCCGCGCGTCGGCCCGCGACGAGCTCGCGCGCTACCCGGCCGAACTGTTCGCGCCGCCCGACGGCGCGTTCGTGCTGCTGCTACGCGACGGCGAAACGATCGGCGGCGGCGCGTTCAAGCGCTACGACGCGCAGACCGCCGAACTGAAACGCATCTGGACGCGCACCGATCTGCGCCGCCAGGGCCTCGCGCGGCTCGTCGTCGAAGCGCTCGAACTGCGCGCCGTCCAGCAGGGCTACCGCCGCCTCTACCTGACGACCGGCTTTCGCCAGCCCGAAGCGTGGGCGCTGTACGACCGCACCGGCTATACGCGGCTATTCGACTCGTCGATCGATCCCGAAGCGTATTTCCATCTGCGCTTCGGCAAGGACCTCGTCGATCCGTCGCGTACGTCGACGCTGGCCGACCTCTGGGCGCCCGTGCCCGAACCGGTGCTGCCGCGCTGAGCGCACGGCGTCCCGCCTTTCACGTTGCCCGTTCCGCTTTCCACGCTTTCACGACAGGACGTTTTCATGCATCGAGCCGTACCGCTTTCATTCCGTGCCGTGCGTACGCTGGCCACCGCGCTGATCGGCCTGAGCGCCTTCGTCGCCGTCGCGGCCGCGTCCGCCGCGACGTTCGACCTGAGCCCCGAGCAGCGCGGCCGCCCGCGCGGCGCAGCCGATGCGGCGGTCGAGCGCGCGGTGCCTGCGTCGTTCAGGTTCGCCGAACCCGGCACGCTGACGATCGGCATCGCGCCGAGCCTGCCGCCGATCAGCTCGTATGCGACCGACGCACGCACGGTGGTCGGCTTCGACGCCGACATCGGCCAGCTCGTCGCCGACAGCCTCGGCCGCAAGCTGAAGATCGTCGCGCTCGCCTGGGCCGACTGGCCGCTGGCGCTCGAATCGGGGAAAGTCGACGCGGTGATCTCGAACGTGACCGTCACCGAGGAACGCAAGCAGAAGTTCGATTTTTCAACCTATCGCAAGGATCAGGTCGGCTTCTACGTGCGCAACGACAGCAAGATCCAGGCGATCCGCGAGCCTAAGGACGTCGCCGGGCTGCGCATCGTGACCGATGCCGGCACCAACCAGGAAAAGATCCTGCTCGCGTGGGACCGCGAGAACATCGCGCACGGGCTCAAACCCGTGCAGATCCAGTACTACGACGACCAGGCGATGCGCATCGTCGCCGTGCAGTCGGGCCGGGCGGACGCGGTGTTCAGCGTGAACTCGGTGCTCGCATATCAAAGCGCGCAGCAAGGCAAGACGCGGCTCGTCGGCGCGATCAGCGGCGGCTGGCCGCGCACGGCCGACATCGCGATCGCCACGCGCCGCGGCAGCGGTCTCGCCGAGCCGCTGACCGTCGCGCTGAACGGGCTGATCAAGAGCGGCCGCTACCGGCAGGTGCTCGACCGGTGGAACCTCGCGTCCGAAGCGATCGACCAGTCACGCACGAATCCGCCCGGGCTGCCGAAGAGCTGAGTGCCGTACGCCCGCAACCGTCCATCCACGCTCACGCAGGAACGCCGCTCACCATGTCTTATTCGCTTTCGTTGCTGGACAAGAGTCCGATCGCCGACGGCGCGAACGCCGCCGACGCGCTGCGCTTCACCACGGCGCTCGCGCAACGCGTCGAACAGCTCGGCTACGCGCGCTTCTGGGTCGCCGAACATCACGGCACGCCGGGCTTCGCGAGCTCGGCGCCGGAGATCGTCGTCGCGCATCTGCTCGCGCGCACGTCGCGCATCCGCGTCGGCTCGGGTGGCGTGATGCTGCAGCACTACAGCCCGTTCAAGGTGGCCGAGACGTTCAAGCTGCTGGCCGCGCTCGCGCCGGGTCGCGTCGATCTCGGCATCGGCAAGGCGCCCGGCGGGCTGCCGCTGACCACGCGCGCGCTGCAGTGGTTCCACGACAAGGCGCGCAAGCCCGACTTCGCGGGGCAGCTCGCGGAGCTCGACGCGTTTCTCGGCTGGGGCGTGGCCGAAGATCATCCGCTCGCCGGCGCGGTCGCGATGCCGGTGCCGCCGCAGTTGCCCGAACGGATCCTGCTCGGCGGCTCGCCGGACAGCGGCGCGCTCGCCGCGCGCAACGGCTGGCGCTTCTGCTACGCGGGCCATTTCAACGGCGACGACGCGAACCTCGAACGCTCGCTCGACGCATACCGCAGCGCGGGCGGCCAGAAGCCGCTCGTCGCGCTGTACGCCGTCGCCGCCCCGACGCGCGACGAGGCCGAGCGACTGATCGGGCCGCTGAAGATCTTCAAGCTGCAGTTCGCGGGCGGCCAGAGCTTCAACCTCGCCAGCGCGCAGGCGGCCGCCGAATTCGCGCGGCAAAGCGGCGCGTCCGACTACCGGATCGACGAGCTGCGACCGACGGTGCTGGCCGATACGCCCGACCGCGTGCACCGCGCGCTCGACGCGCTGAGCCGGCGCCTCGACGTCGATGCGTTCGTGATCGATTCGCCGGTGTCCGACTACGCGGCACGGCTCGCGTCGGCCGAATGGCTCGGCGGCGCGCTGTCGACCACGCCGTTGCAGGCGGCCCTCGCGGCCGACCGTTCCCTTTCCCCCGACCAGAACGCGTGACGCTCCCATCATGACGACCCGACGATCGATCCCCTTCGGCCTGATGCTGCAAGGCGCAGGCAGCCACATGAACGCGTGGCGGCATCCGAGCAACCCGCCCGACGCGAGCATCAACCTCGACTTCGCGATCGGCGTCGCGCGCAAGGCGGAGGCCGCCGGCATCGCGTTCGCGTTCGTCGCGGACGGCCTCTACATCAACGAGAAGTCGATCCCGCACTTCCTGAACCGCTTCGAGCCGCTGACCGTGCTGTCTGCGCTCGCGGTCGCGACGAAGAAGATCGGGCTCGCCGGCACGATCTCGACGTCGTACAGCGAGCCGTTCACGGTCGCGCGCCAACTCGCGTCGCTCGACGCGATCAGCGGCGGGCGCGCGGGCTGGAACGTCGTGACGACGCCGCTCGAAGGCACCGCGAAGAATTTCGGCAAGGCGCACCCGGATCACGAGCTGCGCTACGAGATCGCCGACGAATACCTCGAGGTCGTGCAGGGCCTGTGGGACAGTTGGGACGACGATGCATTCGTGCGCGACCGCGCGACCGGCCGCTTCTTCGATCGCGACAAGCTCCATACGCTCGATCACCGCGGCCGCTTCTTCCAGGTCGCGGGCCCGCTGAACATCCAGCGCTCGCCGCAGGGGCAGCCCGTGATCTTCCAGGCCGGCTCGTCCGACACCGGGATCGGCCTCGCGGGCAAATACGCGGATGCAGTATTCACGCATTCGCCGTCGATCGAGGAGACGGCCGCGTTCACGCAGCGCGTGAAACGGAGCGCGATCGAGCATGGGCGGCAAGCCGGCGACGTGAAGATCTTCCCCGGCGTCGGGCCGATCGTCGGCCGCACGGCCGCCGAAGCGGAGGACAAATACCAGGCGATCCGCGACCTGCTGACGATCGACGAGGCGCTCGCGTACCTCGGCCGCTATTTCGATCACCACGATTTCACGCAGTACGCGCTCGACGCGCCGTTCCCGGAACTCGGCGAGCTCGGTCGCAACAGCTTCCGCTCGACCACCGACCGGATCAAGGCCGATGCGAAACAAAAAGG
This sequence comes from Burkholderia sp. MSMB1078WGS, assembly GCF_001528895.1. Taxonomy (NCBI): domain Bacteria; kingdom Pseudomonadati; phylum Pseudomonadota; class Betaproteobacteria; order Burkholderiales; family Burkholderiaceae; genus Burkholderia; species Burkholderia sp. MSMB1078WGS. The sequence continues at coordinate 19,057 of NZ_LPDI01000025.1, forward strand.
CCTGTCGCTGCGCGAAACCGCGCTTGCGGTCGCGACGCCGCGCCCGAACTTCATCGGCACGGCCGAGCACGTCGCCGACGAGTTGATCCGCTGGCATGACGCCGGCGCCGGCGACGGTTTCATCCTCGGTTTTCCGGTACAGGCGCAGGGCATCGACGATTTCGTCGAACTCGTGATTCCGGTGCTCGAGGCGCGCGGCCGCTACAGCCGCGACCTGCCCGGCGTCACGCTGCGCGATCACCTCGGCCTGCCGCGCAAGGCGAGCCGCTACGCGACGCCCGGCGCCGCACGGGAAACGGCCGCCGAAGCGCACGCCTGACGCCGTACGCCGCCCGTGCGCGGGGCACCCGCCGATCATCCATTCGAGGATTCAAACGACATGAGCGACACGACCCATCTCGGCGGCGCGCTGCCGCCGCTCTCTTCCCCCGTTGCCCGAGCGCCCGGCGCGGGTTTGCGGATCGTACCCGCGCGCCACCGGTCGCGCACGGCCGGCACCGTGCTCGCGCTCGTGCTGATCGCGATCACGCTGCATTCGATCCTCGGCAACCCGCAATGGGGCTGGCCGGTGTTCGCCGAATGGTTCCTGTCGCCGCCGGTACTGTCGGGGCTCGCGCGCACGCTGATGCTGACGCTGCTCGGCGCGGTGTTCGGCTTCGTGCTCGGCGCGTTCGTCGCGTTGGCCCGGCTGTCGCGTTCGCGCCTGCTGTCCGCCAGCGCGTGGACCTTCGTGTGGCTGTTCCGCTCGATTCCGCTGATCGTGCTGCTGCTGATCCTGAACAACCTCGGCTACCTGTACGAACATGTGCGGCTCGGCGTCCCGTTCACCGACATCGTTTGGTTCGACGCGCCGACCACCGATCTCATCAGCCCGTTCCTCGCGGCCGTGCTCGGCCTCACGCTGAACCATGCGGCGTTTTCCGCGGAAGTGATCCGCGGCGGCATTCTCGCGGTCGACCAGGGGCAACTCGAAGCCGCCGCCGCGCTCGGGCTGCCGCGCGGCCGGCAAACGTCGCGAATCGTGCTGCCGCAGGCGATGCGCGCGATCCTGCCGACCGCGTTCAACGACCTGATCACGCTCGCGAAAGGCACGTCGATGGTGTACGTGCTCGCGATGCCGGAGTTGTTCTATACGGTGCAGGTGATCTATCGCCGCAACCTCGAAGTGATTCCGCTGTTGATGGTCGCGACCGTCTGGTATCTGATCATCCTGACCGTGCTGTCCGCGATCCAGGTGCAGGTCGAGCGGCACTATGCGCGCGGCGCGTTGCGCAATCCGCCGCCGTCCGTGGTCACGTTCGCGCTTGCGCGCATCGGCGGGCTGTGGCGGCGCGTCGCGTCGCGCCGCGCGGCATCGAGCGCCAGTGCACGAAGCGATGCCGGCACGCATGCCGATGTCGCGGCCGCCGTGTCGCGCACCGGCGGCGAAGTGGCCGTGCATGGCGTGTCGAAACAGTTCGGCATGCAACGCGTGCTCGACAACGTGTCGTTCGTCGCGCCGCGCGGCAGCGTGACCGTGATCGTCGGGCCGTCCGGCTCCGGCAAGTCGACGCTGCTGCGTACGATCAACCATCTCGAACGCGTCGACGACGGGTTCATCGACATCGACGGTGAATTGATCGGCTATCGCCGCGACGGCGACGTGCTGCACGAATTGAACGAACGCGACGTGCTGAAGCGGCGCACGGCCGTCGGCATGGTGTTCCAGAACTTCAACCTGTTCCCGCACCTGACGGTGCTCGAGAACCTGGTCGAAGCGCCGGTCGCCGTCGCCGGCATGGCGCGCGATGCGGCCGAGCGCGCCGCGCGCACGCTGCTCGCGCGGGTCGGCCTCGCGGATAAGGCCGATGCATACCCGCGCCAGTTGTCCGGCGGGCAGCAGCAACGCGTCGCGATCGCGCGGGCGCTCGCATTACGGCCGAAGGTGCTGCTGTTCGACGAACCGACGTCGGCGCTCGATCCGGAACTCGTCAACGAAGTGCTCGACGTAATCAAGGAACTCGCGCGCTCGGGTACGACGCTTGTGATCGTCACGCACGAGATCGGCTTCGCACGCGAAGTGGCGGACAACGTGCTGTTCATGGAACGCGGGCGCATCGTCGAGGCCGGCCCGCCTGCTGTCGTGCTCGATGCGCCGGCACATGCGCGCACGCGCGCGTTCCTGTCGCGGGTGCTGTGATGCGCGCCGCTTCCGACTCGCGAGGTGCCGCACGATGACCGATCGACGCCAGTTCGTCACGGCCGCGCTGGTCGCGGCATCGGGCCTGCCGTGGCGTGCGGCTCGCGCAGCCGCCGCGACGGCCGACCTCGACCCGCGCCAGGCCGGCCGCGTGCGCGCCGGCCCCGACGACGCGGCCATTCGCGCGGCAAGCGGCTACCGCTGGGTGCGCGACGGCGCGTTCACCGTCGCGATTTCGCCGCATGCGCCGCCCGTATCGACCTATGCGACCGACGCGCGCACCGTGGTCGGCGCCGATCCCGACTATGCGCAGCTCGTTGCCGACGCGCTCGGCCGTACGCTCGTGCTGGTGCCGATCGCATGGGCCGACTGGCCGCTCGGCCTGACGTCCGGCAAGTACGACGCGGTGATCTCGAACGTCGGCGTGACCGAGAAGCGCAAGGAGAAATACGATTTCACGACCTATCGGCTCGGGCTGCACGGCTTCTACGTGCGCACCGCCAGCCCGATCGCGAAGATCGCGGAACCGAAGGACGTCGCCGGCCTGCGTATCATCACCGGCGCCGGCACGAGCCAGGAGCGCATTCTGCTCGAATGGAGCAAGCGCAACGTCGCGCAGGGGCTCAAGCCGGCCGAGCTGCTCTATTTCGACGACGACGCGACGGCGCGCGTCGCGCTGCTGTCGGGCCGTGCGGACGCGGAGCTGAACCCGAACGCGTCACTCGCATACGAGGCCGCGCGCAGCGGCAAGATCCGCCGCGTCGGCGTCGTCAATGCCGGCTGGCCGGCGAATGCGGACGTTGCGATCGCGACGCGTCGCGGCAGCGGGCTTGCGCCCGCGCTGACGCTCGCGACCAATGCGCTGATCGGAAACGGCCGCTACGGACAGGCGCTCGCGCGCTGGGGTTTGCAGAGCGAGGCGATCGCGCGGGCGGAGACCAATCCGCCGGGGCTGCCGTCGTTCTGAACGCGCCATGCAAGCGCCCCGGCATGCCGTGACGGCGATGCCGGGGCACGCGACTCGCGGGCAGGCTCGTCTACGCCGGCACCGCGGCCCGATATCGATCGAGTTCCGCGATATGCGCATGAATCGCCGGGATCAGGTCGCGCCCGTAGGCCAGCGCATCGTCGAGCGGATCGAAACCGCGAATCAGGAACGTCGATACGCCGAGCCGGTAATACGCCCCGAGCGCCCGCGCGACCTGCTCGGGCGTGCCGACCAGCGCGGTCGAGTTCCAGCGCGCGCCGGTCAGGTTCGCGACGCCCATCCACAGGCGCTCGTCGAGCACGTCGCCCTGCGCGGCGGCCGCCATCAGCCGCTGCGAGCCGGCATTCTGCGGCGCATGGCCGGCGATCGGCTGGCCGTTCGCGAGCCGCGCCGCGCGCACGCGCTCGCGAATCGCCTCGGCCTTCTCCCACGCGGCCGCCTCGGTATCGGCGACGATCGGCCGGAACGACACGCTGATGCGCGGCGCCCGCCCGAACGGCGCGGCCGCGGCCCGCACGCGGGCGATCTGCTCGCGCACCGCGTCGAGCGGTTCGCCCCACGTCATGTAAACATCCGCGTGTTCGCCCGCGACCGCAAGCGCGGCCGGCGACGAGCCGCCGAAATAGATCGGCACATGCGGCCGCTGCGCGCCCTTCACGACCGGCGACGCGCCGCGCAGCCGATAAAACGCGCCGTCGTGGTCTACCGGCGCATCGGCCAGCCAGATCCGTTTCAGCACGTCGAGATATTCGCGGGTGCGGCGATAGCGAGCATCGTGCGGCACGAAGTCGCCGTCGCGCTGCAGGTCCGCATCGTCGCCGCCGGACACCACGTTCAGCGCCAGCCTTCCGCCGCTGAACACGTCGAGCGTCGCTATCTGCCGCGCGGCGGCCGACGGCACGATCACGCCCGGCCGGTGCGCGAGCAGCAGGCGGATGCGTTCGGTCGCGGCGGCCGCGAACGACGCGACGATGAAGCCGTCCGCCGCGTTGCTGAAATGGCCGACCAGAATCTGGTCGAAGCCGGCGGCCTCGTGCGCCTGCGCGAAGCGGCGCACGTAGTCGGGCTGCACAGCCGCGCCGCCCGGTACGTCGACCTCCGCGCCGGGTGTCGCGGTGATCATGCCGATGATGTCGACTGGCATGTCGGGATGTCCTTGGATATATCGATCGGAAATCGTGAAGCGTGCCGCACGGTCATTGCGCGGCGGCCGTCTTTTGCGCAGGCACGGCGAACGCGCCCGCATACGAGCGGTCGAGCAGCTTCGACGTGTCGTACGCGGCGGGAATCACGCCGGCCTTGTGCAGGAAGTCGGCCGTGTTCTGCGCATCTTTGGCGGCCGCTTCGTCTACCGGCCCGACGCGTTGTTTGGCGTTGCCGAGCCAGCGATACGCGACGTCGGGCTCGAGCTTCGCGCGCTTCGCCCACAGGTCCGCGTACTCGCGCGGATGGCTGTCGACCCACTGGCGCGCGGCCACCACGCGCCGCAGGAAATCGGTGATCTCGGCACGCTTGCCCGAGGCGGCCTGCTCGTTCGCGGCGACGAAGCTCAGCGCCGGCATCAGCCCCTGTGCGGTCGTCACGGGCCGCGCGCCCTGCCGCAACGCGAGCGTGCTGACGAACGGCTCCCACAGCGATACCGCATCGACCGAACCGTTCGCGAGCGCATTGGTGGCGTCGATCGGCATCAGGTACGCGTACTTCACCGAATCGGCGCGCAGGCCCGCGTGTTCGAGCGCGCGCAGCACGAGCTGCTGGCTCCAGGCGCCGCGCCATACCGCGATGGTCTTGCCCTGCAGATCGGCGACGGTGCGCACCGGCGAATGCTTCGGCACGAGGATCGCGACGCCGTCGAGGCTCTGCCGCGACACCGCGACGACCTTGACCGGCGCGCCGCGCGCGGCCAGCGTGAGCAGCGCGGAATCGCCGAGGAAGCCGATGTCGATCGCGTTGCCGTTCAGGCTTTCGGCGACCGGCGCGGCGGCCTGGAAATGTTTCCATTCGATCGCGTAAGGCAGGTCCTTCAGCACGCCGGACGCTTCCATCGATGCCTGGATGTTGAAGTAGTTCTGTTCACCGACGCGCAGCGTGACGGTGTCCTTGGCGATGCCCGGCTGCGCGGCAAGCGCCAGCATGAGCGCCGTGACGATTCGGCTCAGCAACATGATCTCCCGGAAGGTTGGCGGACGGCCGCGCGACGGCGCGCCCTCTTTCCGCCTGCGCGACGGCCGGCGGAACGGATGGAACCGGTGAAGATACGTCGATCCACTTCATGACACAAACGCAATATTCTTCTATGCAAAGATGCAAATATTTTATGAAGCGCGCGCACTTGCGCGGCGCTCGCCGCCGGCCGCCGGACTACGGAGTTCGAACGATTCCTCGATAAATATTTCGCGCACGAAATAAATCGCGGACTATAGTTCGCATACGAAATAACTGCCCGAGCGAGGACGGCCATGACCTCCCACCCCATCGAATTTTCCGCCGCCGACGGCTATGTCCTGCACGGCACGCTGTGGTCGCCGGCCGCGACGCCGCGTGCGCTGGTCCTGATCCATCCGGCCACGGCCGTGCCCGAGCGGCTGTATGCGGGCTTCGCGCGCTTTCTGACCGAACGCGGTTTCGCGGCGCTGACCTACGACTATCGCGGCATCGGCGCCTCGCGGCCTGCGCGTCTGGGCGCGCTGCAGGCCCGCATGCGCGACTGGATGGAGCTCGACGTGGGCGCCGCGACCGCGTGGGCCCGGCACACGCATGAAGGGCTGCCGCTGCTCGCGGTCGGCCATAGCGTCGGCGGCCACGCGATCGGGCTGTCCGGCGCGACGCCCCATCTGCGCGCCGCCGTGCTGGTCGCCGCGCATGCGGGCAGCACGCGGCTGATCGCGCAGGCGGCCGAACGCCTGAAGGTGCGGCTGATCCTGCGCGTGCTCGGGCCGCTGACGTCCGCGCTGCTCGGCTACGTGCCCGGCAAGCGGCTCGGGCTCGGCGAGGATCTGCCGGCCGGCGTATTTCGCGAATGGAGCCGCTGGACGACGCTGCCGCACTACTTCTTCGACGATCCGACACTCGGCGCGGCCGAGCGCTTCTCGAAGCAGCAGTTGCCGATCCTCGCGCTCGGCTTCGACGACGATCCGTGGGCGAACCCTGCCGCGATCGGCCTGCTGGTAAGCTATCTGACCCGCGCGAAGGTCGAACGCCGCCAGATCGATCCGCGCGCGGCAGGCAGCGGCCCGGTCGGGCACATGGGCTTCTTTCGCAGCCGGCCCGGCGCCGTGCTGTGGCCCGACGTCGCCGACTGGCTCGCGCAGGCGCTCGACACGCCTCGCGCCGCGGGCCGCCCCTCCCTTTCCATCGCAGCCGGGAACCCAGCTTGAGCGAAGACCGACGCCTGTTTTTCATGTTGAACATCGGCCAGCGGCGCGTGCAGCGCTGGATCGATCGCAAGGCCGAAACCGAGACGCGCGCGAGCGCCGCGCAGGCCGGCGTGCTGTTCTGCCTCGCGAAGCAGGACGGCGCGCTGATCGGCGAAGTCGGCGCCGCATTGCAGCTCGCGCCGTCCGCGATGACGGGGCTCGCCGACCGGATGGCGAAAGCCGGCCTCATTACGCGTCATGCCGATTCGGACGACGGCCGCGCGACGCGGCTGTACCTGACCGACGAAGGCCACGCGGCACTCAAGCGCGCGCGCGTGCTGCTGCGCGAACTCAACGGCAAGCTGTGCGACGGGTTTTCCGACGACGAACTCGATGTCGTCGCGCGCTGGTTGCACGCGTTGCAGGAGCGTTTTCCGGCCGAGCGCTGAGCAGCGCATCGCGCGCTCGCAACCGGCTCGCGCCAGCCGCAATCGCAAGCGATTGCGATTCGCGTTTTCGATTCGACTTTCATGCCGGCGCAGCGGCAAATCTTGCGTGCCCGCGCCGGCTTCCGGCAACGCTTTCCGGCTACGCTCTGTTACAAAAAACCGCCTGTCGCGCCGCATTCGAATCGCCTACATTGCAATCCACTTCGACACATTCGTCGCATGCTCTGACCGGCTTTCCCGTCGGGTCGACATCGCAGGCACACCCGACAAGCAATGAAAATGAAGAGGAGTCTTAACCGAAGCGCTGGCGGCATCCAGCGCACGCGGATGGCGATGACCGAAGCGGCATGCTGAACGACCCGTAACGACGTGCGCGGCATGATCGGCCGCGCGCCCCGGATCGGGTCGCCTCGTCGTGCCCCGCCAGCGCATCCGCACCTCATCGAGGAGTCGTCCATGCGACGCATGATCGTGTCCCATCCGCTTGTCACCCGCCTGTCCGCCGCGATGGCGCTGGCCGCCGCTGCCGCGGCGCACGCCGAGCCCACCGTCGTGTCCGGCCCGAGCCCGTTCGCCGCGTGCACCATCGGCGGCCCGGGCGTCAACTACGTGAATGCTGAAGTCGAACCGTGGCTCGCGGTCAACCCCGCGAACCCGAACAACATGATCGGCGTGTGGCAGCAGGACCGCTGGTCGAACGGCGGCGCCCACGGGCTCGTCGCCGGCTACTCGTTCGATGCCGGCGCAACCTGGGCGCGCACGCCGCAGCCGTTCAGCGCATGCGCGCCGGGCGGACTGAAGTACGAGCGCGCATCCGATCCATGGGTATCGTTCGGGCCGGACGGCACCGCGTATTCGGTGTCGATCTCGTTCAATCAGTCGAACAACAGCAATGCGGTCGGCGCATCGGTCTCGACCGACGGCGGACAGACGTGGAGCAGCCCTGCCGTACTGATCGCGAACGATGAACCGACGACGCAATTCTTCAACGACAAGGAATCGGTGACCGCCAACCCGGTGAAGGCCGGCACCGCGTACGCGGTATGGGACCGCCTCGAACTGCCGAACGGCAACCCGTACGCGAACCTGCACACGCAGGCGTTCCGCGGGCCGACGCTGTTCTCGAAGACGACCGACGGCGGCAAGACGTGGAGCGCCGCGAAGGTCATCGTCGACGTTCCTTCGCGTCAGCAGACGATCGGCAACCAGATCGTCGTCGATCCGAAGAGCGGCACGCTCTACGATTTCTTCGACCTGATCCAGCCGCCGTTCAGCAAGGCGGCCGGCAAGGTCGCGTTCATCAAGTCGACCGACGACGGCGCGACGTGGACCAAGCCGCAGGTGATCGCGGGACTGCAGACGGTCGGCGTCACGGATCCGAACACCGGCGAACCCGTGCGCACCGGCGACATCATTCCGGAGCCGGCGATCGACCCGGCATCGGGGCAACTCTACGTCGTGTGGCAGGACAGCCGCTTCAACGGCGGCACGTACGACGAGATCGCGATATCGACGTCGAAGAATGGCGGCGCGACATGGAGTGCGCCGCTACAGGTGAACACGCCGACCGGGCGCCCCGCGTTCAATCCGTCGGTGCGCGTCGACAACACGGGCGCGGTGATGGTCACGTACTACGACTTCCGCGACCTGCAGGCCGGCAACACGACGACGCTGCCGACCGGCTTCTGGCGCAAGATCTCGCACGACGGCGGCGCCACGTTCGCCGACGAGCGGCGCGTCGGCGGCCCGTTCGACATGAAGCTCGCGCCCAACGCCGAAGGGTTCTTCATCGGCGACTACCAGGGGCTCGACGTCCTCCCGTCGTCGTCGTTCCATCCGTTCTTCGTCCAGACCAACGCGGGCAACCTGACGAACCGCACCGACGTGTTCTTCGCACCGTGATGCGAGGATGACCGCTCCGGCGCCGCACGACGCCATGCGTCGCGCGGCGCCGTGCGCTTGTTCAGGGCATCGATGCAGGGCGATCGGCGCGATGCGTCCGTCGACCGTCCCTTCCCTCGGCTTCGCGAATACGTCGTCGATGCTGGCGAGCCGGTCGCGGCGGATACGCGCGCACCAGGCGTGCGCCGCGAAATCGAGCGACTCCTGCAGATTGCGCCGCGTGCCGACGATCGACCTGCGTACGGTGATGCCATTCAGCACGGTCGAGAAGATCGGCAACGGGAAATCGCCCGGAGGCAGGCCGTTGAGCGCCACCGTGCCGCCGCGCCGGTCGATGCGGCTTCGCGCCGGTCGACGCGAAAGCCCGCGCCGGCGGTTGCACGCCGCCCCGCTGCTGCCGCGACCCTAGCCGATCCGACAGAAACCCGACAGGATCCTGCCGTTCGGCTTGGAATTTGACATGATATAACATATCATTTCGCGTGCTCGTCCGCCTGACGCCGTTCCAACCCAGGTGGCTGCGCCTCGCCGAGCCATGTTCCAACGGGTCATTGCGCGTCAGTGACGCAACAATATATCGTATCCAGCGATGATCCGCATGGCTCGTTATCCGATCCGATTCCAACCGATTCACCGACCATGCGCGACCTCCCTCGCTTACCGCTTCGCCCGCTCTCGTCCTTGTCGCTGATACTGTTCGCCGCCGTCGCCCACGCGCAGACCGATGCGCCCGCCGCGTCCGGCACGCCTGCCGCCGCACCCGCGCCGCTCGCGCCGATCTTCGTGACCGCGAACCCGCTCGGCGACACCGAACTGATCGCACCGACCGTCCAGCTTTCCGGCGATGCGCTGACGCGCCGCCAGGCCGATTCGCTCGGCGAAACGCTCAACGGGCTGCCCGGCGTGTCGACCACCACCTACGGGCCGATGGTCGGCCGTCCGATCATCCGCGGGATGGACGGCGACCGGATCCGGCTGCTGCAGAACGGCGTCGCGGCGTATGACGCGTCGTCGCTGTCGTACGACCATGCGGTGCCGCAGGATCCGCTGTCGATCGAGCGCGTCGAAATCGTGCGCGGGCCGGCCGCGCTGCTGTACGGCGGCAACGCGGTGGGCGGCGTGGTCAACACGATCGACAACCGGATTCCGCGCGAAGCGATCGAGGGTGTGACCGGCGCGCTCGACGCGCGCTACGGCGGCGCGAATTCCGTGCGCGCGGGCGCCGCGCAGGTCGAAGGCGGCAACGGCCGCTTCGCGTTCCACGTCGATGCATTCGATCGCGAAACGAGCAAGCTGCGGATTCCCGGCTACGCGCGCAGCAGCCAGCAACGCGCGCTCGACGGCCCCGACACGCCGCAACCGGAAGGCAACGTGCCGAACAGCGACGGCCGCGTGCACGGCGGTGCGGTCGGCGCGTCGTACACGGGGGCGGACGGTTTCGCTGGCCTGTCGTACAGCGGCTACGAATCGAACTACGGCTCCGTCGCGGAAAGCGACGTGCGGCTGCGGATGCGCCAGGAACGCCTTGCGCTCGCGTCCGAGGTGCGCAACCTGAGCGGGCCTTTCACGACGCTGAAATTCGACTTCGCGTACACCGACTACCGCCACAAGGAAGTCGACAACGGCGAGACGGCGACCACCTTCCGCAACCGCGGCTACGAGGCGCGCATCGAGGCGCGCCATCGCAAGATCGGCCCGTTCGAAGGTGCGATCGGCGTGCAGTTCGGCCAGAACACTTTTTCCGCGCTCGGCGACGAATTGCTCGTGCCGTCCACGCGCACCAACAGCGTCGCGCTGTTCGGCCTGGAGGAATGGCAGGTCGTCCCGGCGCTGAAGCTGAGCCTCGGCGGCCGCTTCGAGCACGTGAAGGTCGACCCCGATCCGGCCGGCATCGAGAAATTCGCGCTCGCGCAGCCGCGCGATTTCAACGCCGGCAGCCTGTCGGCCGGCGCGCTGTTCTCGCTGACGCCGGCATGGTCGGTCGCCGCGAACGTCGCCTACACCGAACGCGCGCCGACCTTCTACGAGTTGTATTCGAACGGCCCGCACGATGCGACCGGCCAGTTCCTGATCGGCAACCCGAACGCGTCGAAGGAAAAAGCCGTGTCGACCGACCTGTCGCTGCGCTATGCGAGCGGGCCGAACCGCGGCAGCGTCGGCGTGTTCTACAACCGCTTCTCGAACTACCTGACCGAGTACAACACCGGCCGCGTGGTGGACGACGACGGCGAGCCCGTCGCGCCCGGCACCGACGGCTCGCTCAACGAGGCGATCTATCGCGGCGTGCGCGCCGAGTTCTACGGCATCGAGCTGGACGGCAAGTGGCGTGCATTCGCGCGGCGCGGCCATACGGTCGATCTCGAACTGACGGCCGACTACACGCATGCGCGTAACGTCGACACGGGCCAGCCGCTGCCGCGCATCGCGCCGCTGCGTGCGACGCTTGCGGCCGACTACGGTTACGGCCCGTTCGGTGCGCGTGCGCAGGTCACGCACGCTTGGTCGCAGCATCGCGTACCCGACAACGACTTCTCGACGGACGGCTACACGTCGCTCGGCGTGATGCTGACCTACAAGTTCCGCGTCGGCGCGACGCACTGGCTCGCGTACCTGCGCGGCGACAACCTGACGAACCAGGAGATCCGCTACTCGACTTCGGTGGTACGCGGTTTCGCACCGGAAGGCGGCCGCAGCGTGATGGCCGGATTGCGCACCACGTTCTGACCCTCGTACGGCTCGCGGCGCCCGCCGCGGGCCTTTTACCGGCGCGAACCGAACCGGCCGCGCCGCTCCGTTTATTCGTCAATCCATCGCGCCGATTACTTCGATTACGTCGCTCACGTCGAACGCGCGCACCGCAACGAAATTCCCTTATTCGTCGGCAAATCAGAACGAAATCATCAGACAAATATTATAAAAAAGATGTTTTTTGTTTCACCAGTAAAAACACATTCAAATTCCGCGCATAACACATCGAATAAAAGCGCCCCACGAGCCTTTTGATCAAGATCAAGAACGACCGCCCAATAAGGCCGTCAGCGCCAAGAAAAATGAATGTAAGGGTTTTCGAAGGGTAAAGAATCATCCCGAATACCCGTTAAAACCGGCACGAACCCGTATCTGGTCGAACGATAAATTCCATTTACAACCACACGCACAGGGGCCGAAACGTGAAAATCGTCAGAATCAGCATCAAAACGAAACTCCTCGGCGGCTTCGGCCTGCTGGCCGCGGTCGTCGTGACCGTATCGGGCATGGCGCTCAAGGCACTGTCCGATACGAACGCCGAGTTTTCACGCTACATGAACGGCATCAACGCGCGGGCCAGCCTGGCCGCACAAATCCGCACCGCGGTCGACCGGCGCGCGATCGCCGCGCGCAATCTCGTGCTCGCCACGCGGCCGTCCGACATCGAGGCCGAACTGGCCGAGGTGAACCACGCGCACAAGGACGTGCAGGACCATCTCGCGAAGCTCAACGGCCTCATGGCGAACGCGACCGACACGTCCGATCGCGCACGCGAGCTGGTAGCCGAGATCGTGCGCATCGAAACCCGCTACGGGCCCGTTGCGCTGCGCATCGTCGGGCTCGCGCAGGCCGGCAGGAAGGACGACGCGATCGCCGACATCGACGACAATTGCCGCCCGCTGCTCGCGCAACTGGTGCGTGCGACCGACGCCTACGCGACCTATACGCATGAACGCGAAATCGCGATTGCGCAGGCATTCGCGGATCGCTACACGGTGGAGCGCAACCTGCTGGCCGGCATCTGCCTGATCGCCGTCGCGATCGCGGCCGGCGGCGGCCTGTGGCTCACGCGCAAGATCACGGCGCCGATCGGCTCGGCCGTCGACGTCGCGCGCACGGTGGCGAACGGCGATCTCGGTAGCCGCATCGAGGTGCGCGGCAACGACGAAACGCGCGACCTGCTCGATGCGCTGCGGACGATGAACGAGCGGCTGACCGGCATCGTCGGCCGCGTGCGCGACTCGTCGAACAGCATCGCGCACGCGGTGAGCGAGATCGCATCGGGCAACCTCGACTTGAGCCAGCGCACCGAGGAACAGGCTGCTTCGCTGCAGGAAACCGCGGCGACGATGGAGCAATTCACGTCCACGGTGCGCCTGAACGCGGAAAACGCGCAGCAGGCGAGCACGCTCGCCGCGAATGCGTCGGACGTCGCGCAACGCGGCAGCTCGGTGGTCGGCCGCGTGGTCGACACGATGACGGAGATCGGCCACAGCTCGTCGAAGATCGCCGACATCACCGGCATCATCGAAGGCATCGCGTTCCAGACCAACATCCTCGCGCTCAACGCGGCGGTCGAAGCCGCCCGTGCGGGCGAACAGGGTCGCGGCTTCGCGGTCGTCGCGAGCGAGGTGCGCAGTCTCGCGCAGCGCTCGTCGACGGCAGCGAAGGAAATCAAGGCGCTGATCTCCGCGTCGGTGCAGACGATCCGCGACGGCTCCGCGCTCGCGGGCGAAGCCGGCAAGACGATGTCCGACGTCACGCAGGCCGTGGCGCGCGTGACGGACATCATGGGCGAGATCGCGGCCGCGTCGGCCGAGCAGAGCCGCGGCATCGACCAGGTGAACCTGACGATCACGCAGATGGACCAGACGACGCAACAGAACGCGGCGCTCGTCGAGCAGGCGGCCGCCGCATCGAAGTCGCTCGAGGCGCAGGGCCGCGAGTTGTCCGAAACGGTTGCCGCGTTCCGGATGCCGGCTGGCGCGCATGCGGTATCGCCCGGCACGCATGCACTGGAAGCCGACACGCGCCACTGGCAACCGGCCGCCGCGTAACGGCATGCGCGTCGTCCGCACCATTGCGCCCGACGCGCCGCATGCCCCGGCACACACTGCGTCGCAGCGCGGCGCAAGTTTCGGTCCCGCCCGGGCAGCGCCGGTTGCAGGACCGGCGCCATCGATACGTGCGACCTGTTCGTCCGAGTCGTTCGTCGACACGGACTTTTAAAACGCACGAATGACGAGTATCCTAAAAAAGTACTTTTCGACCGGACGGCGAATCGCGTGCCCTGACTCCCGTCCGATCGCCATGCGGCCCCGTCGTATCGCGCACCGCGCGCCGATGGCGGCGTCTGCCTCTTGCGCCCTGGCCGCACGAACCTTCCCCAACAATCGTCAGGAGAGCTGGTGAGCCGACTCGTCGTCGTATCCAATCGCATCGCAGATCCCCGTAAAGCCGCGGCCGGCGGCCTCGCCGTAGCCGTGAAGGACAGCCTGCAGGAAACCGGCGGCGTCTGGTTCGGCTGGAGCGGGAGGCTACGCGGCGGCGACGAGCAAAGCGCGCATGGCGACGACGTGCAGGTCCAGAACGTCGGCGGCATCCAGCTCGCGACGGTCGATCTCGATCCGCAGGATTACGACGCTTACTATCTCGGTTACTCGAACAACGTGCTGTGGCCGGTGTTTCACTACCGGCTCGATCTCGCGCAGTTCGACCGGCGCTTCGCCGACGGCTACCGACGCGTGAACCAGCTGTTCGCGCGCAAGCTGCGCACGCTGCTGCGGCCCGACGACACCATCTGGGTCCACGACTATCAGCTGATTCCGCTCGCGGCCGAGCTGCGCGCGATGGGCTGCACGAATCCGATCGGCTTCTTCCTGCACATCCCGATGCCGCCGCCGCCGATCATGGCCGCGATTCCCGAGCACGAGTGGCTGATGCGCGCGCTGTTCGCGTACGACCTCGTCGGCTTCCAGACCGAATCGGATCTGCTCCACTTCGAGCACTACGTCGAAGCGGAAGCCGGGGCGGCACGGCTGCCGGACGGCCGACTGCGCGCGTTCGGCCGCACGCTGTCGGCCGGCGCGTTTCCGATCGGCATCAACGTCGACGAATTCGAGTCGCTCGCGCGCGACCGCGACGGCCTCGCGATGTTCGAACGCATGCGCGACGAATATTCGCGCCGCCAGTTGCTGGTCGGGGTCGACCGGCTCGATTACACGAAAGGGCTGCCGCAGCGCGTGCACGCGTTCCGCGAGTTGCTCGAGCAGTATCCGGAGAACCGCGACCGTGCGACGCTGATCCAGATCGCCGCACCGAGCCGCGAGGATCTCGGCGCCTACGACGACCTGCGGCGCGAGATGGACAGCCTGTGCGGCGCGATCAACGGCGACTACGGCGAGCTCGAATGGATGCCGATGCGCTACATTCACCGCACCGTCGCGCGCAAGCGCCTGCCGGGCCTCTACCGCGCGAGCCGGGTCGCCCTCGTCACGCCGCTGCGCGACGGGATGAATCTCGTCGCGAAAGAGTTCCTCGCCGCGCAGGACGCGGCCGACCCCGGCGTGCTCGTGCTGTCGCGTTTCGCGGGCGCGGCCGAGCAACTGAAATCGGCGCTGCTCGTCAATCCGTACGACACGCAAGGCACCGCGCAGGCGATCCAGCGCGCGCTCACGATGCCGCTCGAAGAGCGCCGCCAGCGCCACGCCGCGCTGATGGCGATCGTGCGCAAGACCGACGTGCACTGGTGGCGCACGCGCTTTCTCGACGCGCTCGCCGAAGCGGCCGAAGTTGCGGCCGCGACCGAATCCTGACGCACTGACGCGCGCTCGCGCCCCCTTCGTCGTGCATGCCAGCACGACACCGTTCGATCGATGCGTGCTCGCCGCTCATCGCGACTCCATGGCCAAATAGAAGGAATATCGACGCGCGCCGTCGCCGGCCCGCGCAACGACTTCAGCGATCGGATTCGTGCGGCCGTCCGTACGCGACGAAATCGCGCTCGACGGTGGAGGCCCCCTCCGTTCCAATCTCGCCGCTGCGCGCGTTCGTTTCGTCGCCGGGTAACACCGGCGTCGCCGACGACGGTTCGATGCGTCCGTCGATCAGCGCCTGCAGCGCGTCGCGTTCGAGCACCTCGCATCGCAACAGCCGTCGCGCGATGCGCTCGAGCGCGTCGCGCCGTTCGCCGAGCGTCGCCGCGACGCGCGCATGCGCATCGGTCAGCAGCGTGCGCACTTCTTCGTCGATCATGCGCGCGGTGTGCTCGCTGCAGCGGCCGCCGTCCGCATGCCACGTGCCGGGCGTGCCCGTGCGCGCGTCGCCGTCGTCGAACGTCGCGAGCCCGATCTTCTCGCTCATCCCGTACTGCATGACCATGTGGCGCGCCATCGCGGTCGCGCGTTCGAGGTCGTTCTGCGCACCGGTCGAGACATCGCCAAACACGAGCTCTTCCGCCACGCGCCCGCCGAGCAGCGCATCGATCCGGTCGAGCAGCTCGCTGCGGCGCAGGACGTAGCGATCCTCGGTCGGCACCTGCTGCGTGTAGCCGAGTGCGGCAACGCCGCGCGGAATGATCGACACCTTCTTCACCGGGTCGCAATGCGCGCGGCTTTCCGCGACGAGCGCATGGCCGGCTTCGTGATACGCGATCGTCAGCTTCTCCTGCTCGTTCATCACGCGGCTCTTGCGCTCGAGGCCCGTCAGCGCGCGGTCGATCGCCTCGTCGAAGTCGGCCATGCCGATCGCCGGCTTGCCGAGTTCGGCCGCATGCAGCGCGGCCTCGTTGACGACGTTCGCGAGATCGGCGCCGACGAAGCCCGGCGTGCGCGACGCAAGCTCGCCGAGATCGACGTCGGCCGCGAGCTTCACGTGCTTCACGTGCACGCCGAGAATCTGGCGGCGGCCGTTCACGTCGGGCCGGTCGATCGCGATGTGCCGGTCGAAACGGCCCGGCCGCAGCAGCGCGGGATCGAGGATCTCGGGCCGGTTCGTCGCGGCCATGATGATCACGCCGGAGCCGGCCTGGAAGCCGTCCATCTCGACCAGCAACTGGTTGAGCGTCTGTTCGCGCTCGTCGTTGCCCGACATCGGGCCGACGCCGCGCACCTTGCCGAGTGCATCGAGCTCGTCGACGAACACGATGCACGGCGCCTTCTGCTGCGCCTGCTCGAACAGGTCGCGCACGCGCGCGGCGCCCACGCCGACGAACATCTCGACGAACGCCGAGCCGCTGATCGAGAAGAACGGCACGGCCGCCTCGCCGGCCACCGCGCGTGCGAGCAGCGTCTTGCCCGTGCCCGGCGCGCCGACGACGAGCACGCCTTTCGGAATCTTGCCGCCGAGCCGCTGGTAGCGATCGGGATTGCGCAGAAACGCGACGAGCTGCTGCAATTCGGCCTTCGCTTCGTCGATGCCCGCGATGTCGTCGAACGTGATGCCGGTTTCCTGCTGCACGTACACGCGCGCGCGGCTCTTGCCCATCCCGGTAAAGTCCTGCAGCCCGCCGCGCTTGCGCAGCATCATGTTCCACACGAACACGAACAGCATGAGCGGCAGCAGCCACGACGCGAGCGACGCGATCCAGCCGGTATCGGGCGTGCCGTGATAGCGGATGCCGGCGGCGGTCAGCGTGTCGATCAGGTGTTCGTCGGTCACGCGGCTCGTCGTGAAGCGCCACGGCGCGCCGGCCTGCCGCACGACCGCCGCGTCGGACGCCGGCAGCATCGTGCCGGCCTGCGGCATCTTCAGCGCGCCCGAGATCGACGCGGGGCCGACCTCGAGATCGTCGACGAGCCGCGCAGCGACGAGCCGGTGGAAATCGCTGTACGCGATCGGCGTCGACGTCGGGTGCAGCATCAGCAACTGCGCGGCGAACAGCACGAAGAAGCCCGCCGCGATCAGCAATCCCGGGTAGTCGAATTTCTTGTCCATGGCATCGGGCCGGCCGTCTCTGCTGCGCGGCGTGCGCTCACGCCCGCACGCGCGCGGAACCGGTACTTGGCCGCCATGCGAAAACGGCAAGCATCCACGCCATCGTCGCCTCGCTGTCTCGCATCGTTCGCTGCATCGATGCCGCCTCGGCAACACCGTCGGCCGGCGTCGCGGGGCGATCCTCGCCCGGGCGGCACGCCGCGACACGCCGCCCCTGATTCCAGTCTAGTTCGCGCGCGGGCGTCGCGCACCGCTCGCCGCGCGAGCGTCGAATCGTCCGACGAACGGCTTTCATCTGCCCCCTTGGCGCGCTATAGTCGCGTTCATGACATTTATGTGACAGCCGCGTCGCGCCACCGCGCGATGCCAGCCGTTGCATTCCGTCCTGTGTCGCGGCAACCCGCGCGACGCTGGCGCGCATCGAACGACAACGCCCACCGCCCATCCGAGGAGCCCACGACGTGAACGACACCCCCGATCGCCCCGACGACCTGCCCGCCGATCCCGACCGCCGCCGTGTGCTCGGCGGCCTCGCCGCGTTCGGTGCCGGCGTTGCGCTCGCCGGTTGCGAAACCACCGCGGGCAACGCGCCGCGTTCGGCCGCCGACCTGCGCATCGACGAAGCGTTGCGCCAGCGCGTGCGCCACATCGTCGTGATCTATGCGGAAAATCGCAGCTTCGCGAACCTGTACGGCGATTTCCCGGGCGTGCGCTATCCGCTCGGCGAAGTGCGGCCCGAAGAGGCACGACAGCTCGATCGCGACGGCAAGACGCCATTGCCGGTGCTGCCGAAGATCTGGGGCGGGCTCGTACCGCAGGCGCAGGAAGTGGACGGCAAGCGCTACGCGATCGCCGAGCGCGACATCGACAAGCTGCCGAACGCGCCGTTCCCGATTACCGACGCGCAGGGCAAGCCGCTGCCGAACGGTGTGATCACGCGCGATCTATGGCATCGCTTCTACCAGAACCAGATGCAGATCGCGGGCGGCCGCAACGACCAGTTCGCCGCATGGGCCGATTCGGGCGGCCTCGTGATGGGCCACTACCGCAATTCGGCCGACACGCTGCGCCTGTGGAATCTCGCCCGGCAATACACGCTGTGCGACAACTTCTTCATGGCGGCCTTCGGCGGTTCGTGGCTGAACCACATGTTCCTGATCTCCGCGCAGCCGCCGCGGTATCCGGACGCGCACAAGCATCCGCATGCGGCGAAACTGCTGTCGCAGGTCGAAGGCGACGACCCGGCCGGCACGCGCCTGAAGCTCGCCGACGATTCGCCCGCGTCCGCGCTCGACGGCCCGCCGAAGTTCGCGGCCGACGGCCCGCTGACGCCGGACGGCTACGGCGTGAACACGATGGCGCCGCCGTACCAGCCGAGCTACGTGCCGCCGCCCGATCCGGGCAACGCTGCGTATGCGGATCCGGCCGACCATCGCGTGATGCCGCCGCAGGGCTACGCGACGATCGGCGACCGCCTGTCGGAAAAGAACATCGACTGGGCGTGGTACAGCGGCGCGTGGCAGTACGCGCTCGAGCATCGCGACACCGGCGCCGTGCCCGACTTTCAGTACCACCACCAGCCGTTCAACTACTTCGCGAACTACGCGCCCGGCACCGAAGCCCGCCGCAAGCACCTGCGCGATGCAGGGCTCGGCGACGCGCCGTCGACCAACCGCTTCATCGCCGACATCGACGCGGGCCGCCTGCCGGCCGTCACGTTCTACAAGCCGCAGGGCAACCTGAACATGCATGCGGGCTATGCGGACATCGAATCGGGCGACCGTCACATCGCAACCGTGATCGACCATATCCGGCGCGGGCCGCAATGGGAAAACACCGTGATCGTGATGACGCACGACGAGAACGGCGGCTGGTGGGATCACGTCGCGCCGCCGGTCGGCGATCGCTGGGGCCCCGGCTCGCGGATCCCGGCGCTCGTGATCTCGCCGTTCGCGAAAAAGGGCTTCGTCGATCACACGCTGTACGACACGAACTCGATCCTGCGCTTCATCAGCCGCGTGCACGGCCTCGCGCCGCTCGACGGCGTGGTCCTGCGCAACAACGCGTTCGCCGCACGCGGCGCGACGCCGCCGGGCGATTTGACGAACGCGCTCGATCTCGGCTGATCGCCCGTCGATCACCGGAAACAACGACGCCCCGGGCCACGCGATGGATGGCCCGGGGCGTCGTTCGTTTCCGGCCCGGCGATGCCATGCGGCGCCGGGCCATGCGCCGCGCGCAACGTGCGCGACGCCGATTCCGCGCGTCAGCCGCCGATACGCTGCTCGATCTTCTTCATCGTGTCGGTCATTTCAGCCGGCAAGCGCAGCTTCAACGTCTCGAACAGCGCCGCATGCAGCTTCAGCTCCTCACGCCATTCGTCCGCGTTCATCGACGTCACCGCATCGAACTGATCGCGCGTGAAATCGAGACCGTCCCAGTGCAGGTCTTCATACGAAGGCGACACGCCGAACGCATGCTCGCCGCCACCGCCGGTGCCTTCCAGACGATCGAGCATCCACTTCAGCACGCGCATGTTCTCGCCGAAGCCGGGCCACACGAACTTGCCGTTCGCATCCTTGCGGAACCAGTTCACGCAATAGATCTTCGGCGGCTTCGCACCGGCGGCTTCGAGCTGCTTGCCGAGTTCGAGCCAGTGCGCGAAATAATCGCTGACGTTGTAACCGCAGAACGGCAGCATCGCGAACGGATCGCGGCGCACGATGCCCTGCTTGCCGACGGCTGCCGCGGTCGTCTCGGAACCCATCGTCGCGGCCATGTACACGCCTTCCACCCAGTCGCGCGCCTCGGTCACGAGCGGCACCGTCGTCGAGCGGCGGCCACCGAAGATGAACGCGTCGATCGGCACGCCGGCCGGGTTTTCCCAGTCGTCGTCGATCGACGGGCACTGCGCAGCCGGCGCGGTGAAGCGCGAGTTCGGATGCGCGGCCTTGCGCCCGGTTTCCTTGGCCGTTTCGGGCGTCCACGGATTGCCCTGCCAGTCGGTCAGCTTCGCGGGCGGCGTGTCGGTCAGCCCTTCCCACCACACGTCGCCGTCTTCCGTCAGCGCGACGTTCGTGAAGATCACGTTTTCCTTCAGCGTGGCGATCGCGTTCGGATTGGTCTTCACGCCCGTGCCCGGCGCCACGCCGAAGAAGCCGGCTTCCGGATTGATCGCATACAGGCGGCCGTCGCGGCCGGGCTTCAACCACGCGATGTCGTCGCCGATCGTCGTGACCTTCCAGCCGTCGAAGCCCTGCGGCGGGATCAGCATCGCGAAGTTGGTCTTGCCGCACGCGGACGGAAACGCGGCCGCGACGTGATACTTCTTGCCGGCCGGCGACGTCACGCCGAGGATCAGCATGTGTTCGGCGAGCCAGCCCTGATCGCGGCCCATCGTCGACGCGATGCGCAGTGCGAAACACTTCTTGCCGAGCAGCGCGTTGCCGCCGTAGCCTGAGCCGAAGCTCCAGATCTCCCGCGTTTCCGGGAAGTGCACGATGTACTTGACCGGATTGCACGGCCACGGCACGTCCTGCTGGCCGGCCTCGAGCGGATGGCCGACGCTGTGCACGCAAGGCACGAAATCGCCGTCCTCGCCGAGCACGTCGTACACGTCGCGCCCCATGCGCGTCATGATCCGCATGTTCACCGCGACGTACGGGCTGTCGGACAGCTCGACGCCGACGTGCGCGATCGGCGAGCCGAGCGGCCCCATCGAGAACGGCACGACGTACAACGTGCGACCGCGCATCGAACCGCGGAACAGCCCGTTGAGCGTCTCGCGCATTTCGGCCGGATCGATCCAGTTGTTGGTCGGGCCGACGTCGTCGCGCGACGCCGCGCAGATGAACGTGCGATCCTCGACGCGCGCGACGTCCGACGGATCGGATTGCGCGAGATACGAGTTCGGGCGCTTCGCCGGATTCAGGCGTGTGAGCGTGCCCTGGTCGACCATCGCCTGGCACAGCGCGTCGTATTCTTCCTGCGAACCGTCACACCATACGATGCGCTCGGGCTCCGTGAGCGCCGCAATGCGCGCTACCCAGTCGATCAGCTTGCGATGTTTGACGAAAGCCGGCGGAGCGATCAGCGGGCCGTGCGTCGCTTCGGCCAAAGTGTTTTGCGACATGGGGATGTCTCCAGATTATTGGGCGGGGATGGGGGATGCGGGCGAGCCCGCGAGATGGGGAATGCGTGCGGAGCGCAGGAAGATGCGGCACGTGGAACGGGACGCGCGAGCGGAACGCGCGTCGATGCCGCGATGCGTGCGAGAGAAGGTGAAGTCTCGTTAGAGGGTGCGAACGCGAGTTTCGCCATGCAAGCAACCTGCCATACAACTCCATGCCGGCCAGCATACCATCGCCGTTATTGGGCGGGCGTTGCGTTGCAACAAGAAACAACTGTGACGGCGCTCCGGCACGCGCGTTGCAGACAGGTGCTTTTTTACGGTGTCATCGCAGGCGACTGGGGGACAAAACGGCCGCGACAGCCGCCCGGCAAGGGTTTCGCGCGAGCGGTAATTTCAACCTGCGTATCGACCATGCGGGCAATGCGAACACGCACAGCGCCCATTCGCGTTTTCGCTACTCAGGCAAACCCTGAATTAGGTTGCGCACACAAACATCCTGATCGAATGCCCCGATGCAGCCACCGCTCATGACGGTACGCGTGGCAATCCGGGATAATACGCGCCCGGCTACGACGCGAATCGTCGAGGAGTACTGCCGGTCGCCGCGATGACGATCCGCCGGCATTGTTCGACGCGGTTGGCGACGACGCACGATTCCGGCACGACGTGGGCGAGATGATCGACAGTCGCGGATGCTTCGTCGATCTCGACGAGATCGACGGCGTGCCGACGAACCGGCACGTCGCGAAGGGCGTGCGCGGGTAACGCACCTGCTCGGGCAGGCAAAAAAAAACGCCAACCCCAAGGGGCTGGCGTCGTGCTTCGGGTCGGACGACGATCAGAACTGGTTCATCGTGTTGTCCTTGCCTGCTGCCTTCAGCGCCGCTTCGCCGCTGAAGTATTCCTTGTGATCGTCACCGATGTCCGAACCGGACATGTTCTGGTGCTTCACGCAGGCGATGCCCTGACGGATTTCCTTGCGCTGCACGCCCGCCACGTAGCCGAGCATGCCCTGGTCGCCGAAGTATTCCTTGGCCAGATTGTCGGTCGACAGCGCGGCCGTGTGGTACGTCGGCAGCGTGATCAGGTGGTGGAAGATGCCTGCTTCACGCGATGCATCGGCCTGGAACGTACGGATCTTCTCGTCGGCCAGCTTGGCCAGTTCGGATTCGTCGTATTCGACGCTCATCAGCTGCGCACGGTCGTAAGCCGACACGTCCTTGCCTTCGGCCTTCATCGCGTCGTAGGCCTGCTGGCGGAAATTCAGCGTCCAGTTGAACGACGGGCTGTTGTTGTACACCAGCTTCGCGTTCGGGATCACCTTGCGGATCTCGCGGACCATGCCGCCGATCTGCGCGATGTGCGGCTTTTCGGTTTCGATCCACAGCAGGTCGGCGCCGTTCTGCAGCGACGTGATGCAGTCGAGCACGCAACGCGCTTCGCCCGTGCCGGCGCGGAACTGGAACAGGTTGCTCGGCAGGCGCTTCGGACGCAGCAGCTTGCCGTCGCGCTTGATGACGACGTCACCGTTGCCCAGTTGGTCGGCCGACAGCTCTTCGCAATCGAGGAACGAGTTGTACTGGTCGCCCAGGTCGCCCGGCGCGTTGGTCACGGCGATCTGCTTGGTCAGGCCGGCGCCCAGCGAATCGGTACGCGCGACGATGATGCCGTCGTCCACGCCCAGCTCCAGGAACGCATAGCGGATCGCGCGGATCTTCGCGAGGAAGTCCTCGTGCGGCACCGTGACCTTGCCGTCCTGGTGGCCGCACTGCTTCTCGTCCGACACCTGGTTTTCGATCTGGATGCAGCATGCGCCCGCTTCGATGAACTGCTTGGCCAGCAGGTAGGTCGCTTCCGCATTGCCGAAGCCGGCGTCGATGTCGGCGATGATCGGCACGACGTGCGTGACGTGGTTGTCGATCTTTTGCTGGATCGCAGCCTTGGCGGCCGCGTCCTTCGCGGCATCCAGCTCGCGGAACAGGCCGCCCAGCTCGCGGGCGTCGGCCTGGCGCAGGAACGTGTACAGCTCGCGGATCAGCGCGCTGACCGAGGTCTTTTCGTGCATCGACTGGTCCGGCAGCGGGCCGAACTCCGAGCGCAGCGCGGCGACCATCCAGCCCGACAGGTACAGGTAGCGGCGTTCGGTGCTGTTGAAGTGCTTCTTGATGGAGATCATCTTCTGCTGGCCGATGAAGCCGTGCCAGCAGCCCAGCGACTGCGTGTACTTGGACGGATCGGCATCGTACGCGGCCATGTCGGCGCGCATGATCTTCGCGGTGTACTTCGCGATGTCCAGGCCGGTCTTGAACTTGTTCTGGGCACGCATGCGGGCGGCGTATTCCGGGTTGATGGCATTCCACGCGCTGCCGTGGTTTTCCTTCAAACCTGCCACTGCCTTGATGTCGTCTTGATATTGGGACATGTTTATCTCCTGGGAACGAAGCGCATTTGAGTAAAGGGTTCAGCGTGCCCGCCGCGTGTGACGAAGCGAACTGCATGGACTCAATAGTAATCCTGCCCGGCGCGATTTCGGCCAAGTCTTATATAAGACATAAGATATAAATTTCTATTGTTTTTCAATGAGATAGCCAAGCGTTTTTGCGATGCAAAACACGGTTTCAAGCGGCGGTAAAACGCGGCGGCAGGAATCCGGCACGCCTTTCGCGATATGAAATGTCCTTTCGGGTGCTGAAGGACGGGCACGCTTCGATCAGGCCGGGAGCAACGACGACCGTCAGGCTTTGTCATCGCCATGACAAAACGTCTATACTTGGACGATTATTTGATACACGCGTGTCAGCGCATCGGCCTGCGTCCCGGATCGACATGAACGACTCTCCCGTTTTCGACACCCTTTGCGAACTGCTGAATACGTCCGGCGCGCGTTTCCGCGTGCTCGAGCATCCGGCGGAAGGCAAATCCGATGCGATCGCCGCGCTGCGCGGCACACGCCCCGAACAGGGCGCGAAGGCGATGCTCTGCACGTTCAAGGATGGCGGCGACACCGCCGCACTCGCGGTGATTCCCGGCCACCTGAAGATCGACTTCCGCAAGGTCGCCGATGCGGTGGGCCGACGCAAGGCGACGCTCGCGTCGCCCGACGTCGCGGCCGCCGTCACGCGCTGCGTGATGGGCGCCGTGCCGCCATTCGTATTCGATCCGACCGTGACGCTCGTCGTCGATCCGGCGCTGGTCGAGCGCAACGCCGAGATCGCGTTCAACGCGGGCCGCCTCGACCGCTCGGTCGTGCTCGACGCGGCCGACTATGTCCGGATCGCGCGCCCGCTGCTGGCCGACATCACGCGGCCGGAAACGACGGACACGCCCGCCTCCCGGGACCACGCATGAGCACGAACCGCAAACCGCCGCCGTCGGAGCAGGCATCGCTGATCGAGCAGGTGCAGCGCATCGCCGAAGGGCTCGGCGAGATGTTCGCGCCGTTCACCGAGGTCGTCGTGCACGACCTGCGCACGCCGGAGCATGCGATCCTCGCGATCCACAACAACCTGTCCGGACGCGCGGTTGGCGATCCCGCGACCGAACTCGGCCTCGCCCGCATCGCCGACGACGATTTCCCGCAGGTGCTCGCGAATTACCCGAACCGCTTCGCCGACGGCCGCACCGCGAAAAGCACGTCGATCGGCATCAAGGATTCGACCGGGCGCTACGTGGCCGCGCTGTGCCTGAATGCCGACGTCACGCTGTTCCGCGGCTTCCAGGGCATGCTCAACCAGTTCTGCCGCACGGACGGCGAAGCCGTCGTCGAAACGCTCGACCCGGCCGGTGCCGACGCGATCCGGCAGCGCATCGACGCATTCGCGACGCGCCTCGCGACGACGCCGCGCGAGCTGAAGACCGACCAGCGCCGCGAGCTGATGCAGACGCTGAAGGCCGACGGCTTCCTCGAGGTGCGCCGCGCGATGGAGATCGTGTCGCAGCATCTCGGCGTCTCGCGCGCCACCGTCTACAACGACGCGAAGTGACGCGCCGCGCGTCCGGCTTCCCCATTTCGAGTTTTCCCGTTGACTGATTTTTTCGACTCTCGAGCGACCATGAACTCTCCGATGCTTCCCACGTACGACGACGTCGCCGCCGCCGCGGCCCGGCTCGAAGGCCACGCACACCGCACGCCGGTCATGACGTCGCGCACGGTCGACGACGCACTCGGCGCGCAGGTGTTCTTCAAGTGCGAAAACCTGCAGCGCATGGGCGCCTTTAAGTTCCGCGGCGCATTCAACGCGCTGTCGCGCTTCAACGCGGAACAGCGGCGCCACGGCGTCGTCGCGTTCTCGTCGGGCAACCATGCGCAGGCGATCGCGCTGTCGGCACGCATCCTCGGCATTCCCGCGACGATCGTGATGCCGCAGGACGCGCCGGCCGCGAAAATGGCCGCGACGCGCGGCTACGGCGGCAATGTCGTGACTTACGACCGCTACACCGAGGATCGCGAGCAGATCGGGCGCGCGCTCGCGGAGAAGCACGGGCTCACGCTGGTTCCGCCCTACGATCACCCGGACGTGATCGCCGGCCAGGGCACCGCGGCCAAGGAACTGTTCGACGAAGTCGGCCCGCTCGACGCGGTGTTCACGCCGCTCGGCGGCGGCGGGCTGCTGTCGGGCACAGCGCTCGCCACGCGTGCGCTGTCGCCGCATGCGAAGCTGTACGGCGTCGAGCCCGAAGCCGGCAACGACGCCCAGCAATCGTTCCGGTCCGGCACGATCGTGCACATCGACACGCCGCGTACGATCGCCGACGGCGCGCAGACGCAGCATCTCGGCAACCTGACGTTCCCGATCCTGCGCCGCGACGTCGACGACATCCTGACCGCGACGGACGCGGAACTCGTCGACTGCATGCGCTTCTTCGCCACGCGGATGAAGATCGTCGTCGAGCCGACCGGCTGCCTGTCGTTCGCCGCCGTGCGGCGGATGAAGGATGCGCTGCAGGGCAAGCGCGTCGGCGTGGTGATCAGCGGCGGCAACGTCGATCTCGAGAACTTCTGCGCGCTGGTGTCGGCGCCGGCCTGACCGTCTGCGCGCGCATGAAGATCCTGTCATGCGCGCGCCGCCCGGCCTTCACGCCGCGTTAAGTTTCGCTCCCTAGACTGATTACGTCGCCCCGAAATCGGTCATGCAGGAGTGTTCATGAATACGCACGCGATCGTAGCCGCCGCCTTGGCGGCCGCTTCCCTGGCGGCGTTCGCTCAACCGGGCGTGACGTCATCCGGTGTTTCCGCCGCCTCGCCTCACCCCGCAGTCGGGCACGCGATGCACCGTTCGCCCGCCGCGTGGCCGCCCGCCGGCTTCGTGCTCGCGAAGATCGATCAGAACAATACGCCGCCCGATCGCGGCGGCGAACCGGGCGGCCGCACGCACGCCGGCACGCATATGTAACGACACGCGCCGGCCGTCGGGATTCGGAATGACGGCAGCCGGTTCCGGCACGGCGGCATGCGGTCGAACCCGGCCGTTTCTTCAGACCTGAAACGCCGTCCGCGCACATCGAACGAAAGGATCTGGAAAGCCGGCGCCGATCGATGACGTTTTTTCGCATCCGCGCGCAGACGAACGATTGACGTGCCCGCGCGCACGCCATTACCCTTGCGCGCTGATGGTTCCCAGGGATGGGATCAAAAGGGAACGCAGGCGAGGCGACGCCTCGAATCTGCGGCTGCCCCCGCAACTGTGAGCGGCGAATCCGTGCCACCGCGTGCCACTGGGAAACCGGGAAGGCCTGCACGGATGGCGACCCGCGAGCCAGGAGACCTGCCATCGACCCGAGGTCCAGCAGCCGCACCGGGCGGGGTGTCCCGATGTGCAAGCACCGCCGTTGGCGGCCGCCCGTTGCATGGACGACCCGACCTCAGGATCCGCCAGATGTCCATCGTTCCCGAATCCGCTTCCCGGCCGGAAGCGTCGCACCGACACACCGTCGGCATGCGCCCCCTGTCCGCCTTGCGCTCACGATCGCCGTACCCGCCCTACGCTTTGTCCCGCCGCCTCATGAACATTCGTCACCTGCTCGCCACGTCCGTCGCCACCGCGCTGTTTTCCCCGCTCGCCCATGCGGCCGGCGACACTGCGCCTGCACGGCCCGCCGCGCCCGCCGACGGCACGGACCTGCCGACGATCAGCGTGACCGACACGCGGCACCTGCCCGAATCGTTCGACCGGCGCTATGCGTCGACGCAGGTGCTCACGCGCGAGGATCTCGACCGGCTGTCGCCGACCGACCCGAGCATCACGCAGGCGCTCGCGACGCTGCCGGGCGTGACCGTCGTGCAGAACGGCGGGCCCGGTTCGTCCGCGACGGTCAGCATTCGCGGCGCGTCGGCGAGCCAGGTCGCCGTATTCATCGACGGCATCCGGATCGGCTCGCCGACCACCGGCATCGCGCCGTGGGCCAACCTGCCGACCGAAGCGTTCGAGCGCGTCGAAGTGATCTCCGGCCCGGCCGCCGCATCGTTCGGCAACAACGCGATGGGCGGCGTCGTGCAGTTGTTCACGCGTCGCGCCGCCAACCAGCCGAACCAGACCACCGTGTCGTTCGGCGGCGGCTCGAACAAGACGTTCGACACGCAGTTCCGCACGTCGGGCACGGTGCCGTCGACGGGGCCCCTCGCCGCACTCGGCGGGCTCACCTATTCGCTCGGGCTGCACGACTACAACACGGCCGGCATCGATGCGACGCGGCCGTTCTTCTACGGCCACGAAGACGGCCGCAATCCGTATCACGCGCAGGATCTCGATGCGCGGCTCGGCTATGCGCGCGACAACTGGTCGATCTCGACGTTCGCGCTGTATCACCGCTCCGATCTGTCCTACGACAACAGCGGCTACGCCAATCGCGAGCTGGATCACCAACTGACGACCGGCGTTGCGTTCCATCTCGACATCACGCCCGATACGCAGTTCGACCAGTCGTTCGGTTATGCGAACGATCGCCAGTTCATCCATGCGGACAACCCAGCCCTCGCGACGGATCGGATCGACTCGCAGCGGATCAGCACGTCGACGTCGCTGACCCATCAGGAGCGCGGGTTTCACCTGTTCGGCCTGCCGCTGTCGGGCGAATCCAAGCTCGCCTACGACTTCACGCGCGAACAGGCGTTCCTGCCGGTCGACATTCCCGGCGGCGTGCCGACACGCAACGACTCCGCGTTCTCGCTGCACCAGTCGGCGACGCTCGGCAGCGTGACGATGTTCGTCGCCGGCCGTCACGAGATCATCGCCGGGCAAGCCGTGAACACCGGCAACGCCGCGCTGTCGTGGGCGATCACGCCGGTCTACGCGGCGCGCGTATCGTACGGCAATGCGTTCCACCTGCCGACGTTCAACGACCTGTACTACCCCGGCTACGGCAATCCGACCCTCAGCCCGGAGCGCAGCACGTCGGTCGAGGCCGCGCTCGACGCGAACACGCCATACGGCACGTTCACCGCGGCGATCTACGACACGCGCGTCAACAACCTGATCGCGTACAACCCGGCGACGTTCTCGCCGATGAACATCGGCCGTTCGCACATTCGCGGCATCGACCTGTCGTACAAGGGGACGATCGGCCGCTCGACGCCGGTGAGCGTTGCCGTCGGCATCCTGAATCCACAGGACGAGACCAACCAGACCTGGCTCAGCCGCCGGCCGCGCCAGACGGTCAGCGTAAACGTCGACCACACGTGGGACGAACTGAAGCTGCACGCGTTGAGCACGGGTGCGTCGCTGCTGTACGGCGGCTCGACGTTCGACGATCCGGCCAACCGGCAGTATCTGGCGTCGTACCTGACGGTGAGCCTGCGCGCGTCGTACAGGATCAATTCGCACCTGACGGTGTCGGCGTCGCTGTCGAACCTGTTCGATCGGCAGTACATGACCGCGTACGGCTACAACACGCTCGGGCGCACCGCGTTCGGCAAGGTCAGCTACACGTTCTGACGGCCCGGCGCATCGACGCAACGCGCCACACCGGCACGCGCGGGAAATTGACATCGCGGCAAAAACTAATAGAATTAGTTTTTTGACTCACCCGCATGGTATTCGTCATGGCGCGTGCCGGTATCACCGTGGACAAGCTCGTCGAAGCCGGCGCGCAGCTGGCCGATGAAACCGGCTTCGAGCAACTGACCGGCGCGGCGCTCGCGCGGCATTTCGACGTCAAGCTCGCGAGCCTGTATTCCCATATCCCGAGCTTCGACGATCTCAAGAGCCGCATCGCGCTGTTCGCGCTGCAGGAGCTGGCCGATCGCGCCACCGACGCGCTGGCCGGCCGCACCGGCAAGGACGCGCTGGCCGCGCTCGCGAACGTCTATCGCGACTACGCGCGTGCGCATCCGGGCCGCTTCGCGGCCGCTCGCCATCCGGTGAGCGCCGAGCGCGCCGCCGCGAGCGCGGGCGGGCAGCTCGTCAGGATGACGTCGGCGGTGCTGCGCGGCTACGGCCTGCCCGATACCGAACACGCGCATGCGATCCGCCTGCTTGGCGGCTTCTTCATGGGCTACGTGACGCTCGAAAACGCCGGCGGCTTCTCGCACAGCGCGCCGGATGCCGACGCGTCGTGGTCGCGCTGCCTCGATGCGCTCGACGTGATGTTGCGCCACTGGCCTTCGGCCGCATGACGCCCTGAACGCAACCCAGGTGATGAAAGACAAACCAGACGGCGTCGTGCTGCCGAGCCGAGTCGTCCCCTTCCCGACCTCGATCAGCGACGAAGCGCGCGCGGCGCTGCAACGCCTGACCGGCGACGACGGCGTGCCGCTGAACGCAGCGCACGTAATGCCGGCCCCGGACGACATCGACGCGTGGATGCGCGTGAAGGCCAGCGCCGACGCGCATTACGCGGCCGCGGTCGAGCAGCTCGCCGGCTATTTGCGTTCGCACGTCGAAACGGTCCGCGTCGGCGATGCGGACGTACATGTCGCGACCCCCGAAGCGGCGGCTTCCGACGCCTGCGCGATCATCGATCTGCATGGCGGCGCGCTGGTCGTCGGCGGCGGCGCCGCGTGCCGCGCCGGCGCGCAGATGCAGGCCGATCGGCTCGGCATTCGCTGCTACGGCGTCGACTACCGGATGCCGCCGGAACACCCGTATCCGGCCGCGCTCGACGACTGCATCGCGGCCTATGCCTACGTGCTGGAGCGTTACGCCCCGGAAAACGTCGTCATCGGCGGCCGGTCGGCCGGCGGCAATCTCGCTGCCGCGATGGTGCTGCGCGCCCGCGACGAGGGCCTGCCGCTGCCGGCCGCGCTCGTGCTGCTGTCGCCGGAAGCCGACCTGACCGAATCCGGCGACAGTTTCGAGACCAACCGGCTCGTCGACGTCGTATTGCCGGGGCCACTGATGGCGAACAACCTGCTCTACGCGAACGGCGCCGATCTCGCGCATCCGTACCTGTCGCCGCTGTTCGGCGATTTTGCCGCCGGCTTCCCGCCGACCTTCATCCAGAGCGGCACACGCGACCTGTTTCTGTCGAACGCCGTTCGCCTGCATCGCGCACTGCGGCGCGCGCAGGTGCCGACCGAATTGCACGTGTTCGAGGCGATGCCGCATGGCGGGTTCATGGGTGCGCCGGAGGATATCGAGCTGAGCCGGGAAATCGCACGCTTCGTGCATGCGCACTTGCATTTGCACGCATCGAATTGAGCCGGCGATGAACGGAAAAGCACACGAGGACGACATCGGCATCGGCCCGGATCGCTGGATCGAATGCGGCGGTCTCGCGGGCGCCACGGGCATGCGGTCGACGCGATCCGGTCGGCCCGCGCAGCCCCGCACGACTAGATCAGCCCGCGCACGCCGGCGACCACCTGGATCGCGCCGAATATCGCGACGACGGCCGCCGACGCGCGCGACAACCCGTGCATGAACGCGACCGACAGCTTCGCGCGCAGCGCGGCGGTCGCGCTGCTCAGGCACAGCCACCACGTGGCCGAGCCGACGAACACGCCGGCGACCATCCGCGCGACGGTCGCCCACATCGCGCCTTCCCGCGCACCCGGCAGCGGGCCGAGCGCCGCGAAGATCCCGACGAACGACACGATCGTCATCGGGTTCGACAGCGTGAGACCGAACGTCGTCAGGAAATCGCGCAGGACGGTCGTACGCGGCAGCTCGCGTTGCCCCGCCGGCGCGGCCGGCGCCTGGCGCGCGATGGTCCACGCGAGCCACACGAGAAACGCGCCGCCGCCGATTTTCAGGCCGACGGTCAGCATCGGGAACGCAGTGACGATGCCCGCGACGCCCAGCGCGCCGAGCAGGCCGTAAATCGCATCGGCGCATGCGGCGCCGATGCCCGTCACGAATCCCGCCCGGAAGCCACGGCTCAGGCTGCGCTGAATGCACAGCATGCCGATCGGGCCGACCGGCACCGCGATCGACAACCCCATCACGACGGATTTGACGAACAGCATCGCCTGCCCCTTCCAACATCCCATGGATCGAACAGGCATCGTAGGGAAAGTCCGCTCCCCGTTGAATGCGGTTTTTAAGGAAAAATGGCGGCTCCACCTTAAAAATTCCCGCTGCGATGGACGATCTGGACTGGAAGATACTGGCGCTGTTGCAGGACAACGGACGCATCAGCTATACGGAGCTCGCGCGCCAGGTTCACCTGTCGGTGCCGGCGGTAACGGAACGCGTGAAGCGTCTTGAAGCAGCCGGTGTGGTCGAAGGCTACACCGCGCGGGTCAATCCGTCCGCGGCCGGCTATCCGGTGAGCGCGCTGATCGGCATCACGGTGCCGCAACCGGCGAAAGCGAAGTTCCTCAAGCTGCTGGAGACGATTCCCGAAGTCGTCGAATGCCATCACGTGACAGGCGCGGATTCGTATGTGATGCGGTTCGTCGCCGTCAACATGGCCCATCTCGAACGACTGATCGAACGCATCAACCTGTACGGCGAAACGCGCACGTCGATCGTGATGTCGACGCCGCTGCCGGCGCGCGGGATGGCGCGCCCGGCTGCGAAGCCCGGCGACGGCCGCAGGTAGCGAGTCGCGGTTTCGCGATCGTCGGCCGGTTCCGTGCGGGGACCGGCGACGATCGACGGCGACCGTCCGCACTCATGCGACCGGTTCCCGCATGACGATCGGTACGCGCCGGCTATTTGCCGACCGCGCCGCCGAGCAGGCCGCCCACCAGCGACGTCACCGGCGCGAGCGGATTGGCGAGGCCGCCCAGCGGCGAGCTGCCCCCCGTACCGGTCGCGGCGCCGTCGTGCACGGTGGCCGGAATGCCGCCGACCACGCTCGTCACCAGCCCGGAAATCGGCACCGCGCCGTTCGCACCGGCCGGGTTCACGAGGCCGCCCACATTGGTTACCGTGTTGCCGACCGCACGGACGAGGTCGCCGACGCCACCGACGATCGGCTGCGGCGACGCGGCGGTCACCTTCCATCCGGCCGACGTGATCGCCCCGCCGACTTGTCCGAGCAGGCCAGCGACCGGCTGCCCGAGGCCGGTTGCGGTGCCGACCTGCTGCGTGAGGTGGCCCGCCGTCGTCACGAGCGGCGTGATCGCGGTGCTGACCGCCTGCGTCGCCTGCTGGACCGGGGCCGACGACAGCGACGCGCCGAGTGTCGCGCCGCCCGTGCGCAAACCGCTCGCCACCGTGTCGAGCAGCCCGCTGACCGGCGTCGTGATCGGCGCCAGCGGCGACAGCGGGCCGGAGCCGAGCGCCTTGACGGTTTCGCTGATGCCGCTGACCGGATTGACGGTCGCGGCAACGACCGTGCCGAGGCTGCCGACCGTCGTGCCGACCGGGTTCGGTACGATGCCGATCTGGCCGAGACCGCCGCTCACGGCGTTCGACGTATCGCGGATGATCGTGCCGACGCCGGTTACCGTGTCGGCCGGCCCGACGGTGACGCCCTTGCTGACGCCGGGCACGCTCACGCTGCCGAGCGTGGCGCCCGCGTCCATCACGATTCCGCCGATGGAACTGACGATACCGTTCGTACCCGGCGCGCCGCTCGTGCCCCAGCCGCTGGTGTTGCCGCTGCTTGTGCCACTACTGCTCGTGCCACTGCTGCTTGTGCCACTGCTGCTTGTGCCACTGCTGCTTGTGCCGCTGCTGCTTGTGCCACTACTGCTCGTGCCACTACTGCTCGTGCCACTACTGCTCGTGCCACTGCTGCTTGTGCCACTGCTGCTTGTGCCGCTGCTGCTTGTGCCGCTGCTGCTTGTGCCACTGCTGCTGGTGCCGCTGCTGCTTGTGCCACTGCTGCTTGTGCCACTGCTGCTTGTGCCACTACTGCTGGTGCCGCTACTGCCGCTTGAGCCACTACTACCGCTCGTCCCGCTCGTGCTCGTCCCAATGTTGTTACCAGCAAGCGTCGGCGCCGTAATGTCACTTCCGCCGCACGCCGCGAGCGTACACGCCGCGGCCATAGCGGCGAGCGCAACGTTCGCCGTGATGAAATGATTTCGCATGGAAGCCCCCGTCCATTATTCAGCGCGAGCATTTCATCAAGCATCTACCGTGCCATTTCCATCGGCCTCCTTCACAGTTTCACAATTGCCTTGCACTGGCCGTCCGGGCCGCGCTGCAGGGTAGCGCGCATCGGATCCGGATCGTGCCGCCCGGCTCGGCCCGTGCAGGCCGTCCGATAACGCTGACGTAACACCGCCCCTGCGTTACGTAGCACGAGAAGAGAAAATCGACGGCGCACCGTACACGCGCCGCATCGTCGTCACGGCCGCTTCACCAGCTTCACGATCGTCAGTGTGCCGTTGACGTTTTCTACCCGAACCCGGACCTTGTCGCCCACATGCAGCGACGGGATCATCGCCGCGTCGCCGGCCTTGAATGCCATCGTCATCGGCGGCATCCCGATGTTGTCGAGTGCGCCGTGCTTCAGCATCACGAGTCTGCGCCCCGCATCGATTTCCCTGACTTCGGCATCGGTCAGCTTCGCACCCTGCGTCGACATGCTCGCGTCGCCTGAATTCATGCCCGACATGTCGCCGCCTGCGAGTGCCGGCATTGCAACGACCGCCATCGCACACGACATCGCGACAGCGTGAAAGCGGATCTTCATCGAGCGTCTCCCTTCGCGTCCGGCGTGTTTCTGCTGCCAGCCGGTGCCGCGCCTTACACGATCAACGTCACGCCGGCCCAGGCAATCAGCACGACGCCCAGCACCCGGCCGATACGATCGCCGCCGGGCAGGACCTTTTCCACGAACACGAACAGCGACAACGCGACGATCCACACGACATTCATCACGCCGCCGACGAACAGCAGCGCCATCAACAACCAGCAGCAGCCCACGCAAACCATGCCGTGCCGCGCGCCCAGCAGAAAGCTGCCTGCGACGCCGGGACGCCAGTGCGCGATCAGGAACGCCGCCGGCGCGCGGCATTGCCGCAGACACGCGCGTTTCAGCGGCGAGAATTGATAGAGTCCGGCCAGCGCCAGCACGATGGCGGAAAGGCGCGCGCTCTTCGACCACAACATCATCGCCGAGATCAGCCCGGCCGGCTGCAGCAGCGCCTGAAGCAACGCCGCACCGATCGAGAACGCGAGCCATGTCGTCAGATAGCCGGCCAGCAGCGCCACCGACGTGAACGCCGATCCCGCCGCCCCGTTGCCGTGCTGCAGCAGCACGCGCCGGTACAGCATCACGACCGGCGCCGCGCCGGGTGTCATCATCGCGATCATCATCACCCACCACATCGCGATCACGATCGGCAGAGACGGATCCATGCTGCCCATGCCGTCCGCCAGCCGATGCGGAAACAGCGCGACGGCCGTCATCTCCCGCGCCGACATGCCGGTTCCCGCGCCCGTCCACAGGTAGAACCAGCACAGGCCGACGAGCGCGGCCATGCCGATCAGCATGACGGCGCGCTCGCGCGCGAGCCAGGTGTCGAACGGCGTCATGCCGCGGCGCGATGCCGGATCAGCCCGTGGTTGTTCAGATGCAGTCGCGCGAATTGCGCATACGTTCCGTCGAGATTCAGCGCGATGTTGCCCTGCGAGCGCCCCGTGCCCGAACCGACCTCGGCAAGCTCGTATTCGAACCCGTTCGGCAGGTCGATCCGCACGCGATGCTCGGCACCCGTCACCGGATTGTGGATGGGTTCGCCGGCGACGTCGAACACGCCGTCCACGTGAATCCGGCCGCGCCGTGCATCGACATCGACGTCGAAATCGATCTTCGTGAAGATCGGATCGAACGCGTGCTCGAGCGTCGACGCATACACCGAGAACATCGTCGCGAATGGATCGGTATCCTGACCGGTCATGATCTTCAGCACGGCATCGCGTTGCGCCGGACTCGCGCGCTCGTCGACGATCGGCTGGCACTTGCCCTTGCCTTCGTGAACGGCGCCCGGCCACTGGAACACCACCGCGATCCTGACGCCGTCGAGCACCACGTCGCCGTAGTGGCCGCTGTCGATCGAAATCGCCCCCATCGCTTCGCAGTTGCCGTTGGTCGGCAGCGCATTGAACTGGCAAGGGCAACCGTATGAGCAATTGCAACTGATCATTTCGGTGCCCTGAATCTCCCACGGCGTCATGGCTCCACCTCGCGCTCTGAAACGGACGAACGCTTCGAATCTAGCGCACGCCATCGGGGAAAGCAAAGCGGTAATGGCAGCGTGAAAAACGTGGGTGCCGGCCTCACGTAAGACATTTCCGAATGCGTTCGCCGCGCGGTTCCGGAAACCGTCTCGTCATCCGTTCTCACACGAATAACGACGCGACGATCGCCCACCACACCGCGCCCGCGCCGCACAGAAACACGCGCCGCGCGACGAACATTCGCGATTCGTCGTCCGGTGTTTTCATCGGCGACGTCGCGAGAAACGGCACGCTGGCGAGGCATGCGAAACCGGCTAGCGCGAGCACGATCACGACGTAGTCGCCGAACCGCCAGGGCGATGCTTCGTGCAATCCCCAGTAGCCGAGAAACAGCATGCCGATCGAGAACATCGTCGCCGCGGCCGAGCTGAGCGCGACCACCGATCCTGTTGGAAATTGCACGGGAACCTCCCCTCGCGCAGCGCGCGATGCAACGCCTGTCTCCGGAGATCGGCATAATCTTGTCCGCCGGCAGCGGAATCAGGCGTTCGTTTCGGACTCGCATGCAAGAGCACACCGTCCCCGCTCTTCGGCAAATGCGCGTTGTCACGGATTGACGGGTTCGGTCCGGACGAGCGGTATTTCGTGCCCGTTCAATCGGGCAGCACGACCATGACGTTGCTAGCCCGGTTTCTTCGTGCCCTGCGCAACGGAAATCCACCCGACTACCGCCGCGGCGACCCAGCAACAGGTGATCATCAGGTCCAGATCCATCAGGCCCTGGAAATTCGTACTGTTTTCGAAACTGCAGCGCTGATGGCCCCTGACCCACATGCAACCGCTAATCAACTGCTGGATATGCATGTAGATGCTGTACACGGCAACGGCCGACGCGATGACGGCGACCCGCAGGCGTATGCTCTTTTTCATTGGCGCTGAAGGCTTGGGATGATCTCCCGACCGATCTTAAGTCAATGGCGATGCGCGACGCAATCGACCCGGTATCGACCCGATTGACCGGCATGCAGAAATGCCCATCGAACTCGCGCCGGCAATGCGGACCACCATGACCACACGGAACACGATTGCACTGATCGTCGATCCCGACAGCGGCGAGCGAATTCGCGACATCGCCGCGCACGCGCGGCATACGTGGATCGTGACGAGCGACACGAACGATCCCGTGATCAGGCAGATCTGGAATACGCGCCGGGCGGAGTCGGACCGAGCCGCCGAAGGCGGCGTGACCCTGTTCCTGCGTCATGGCGACGACCGCGAAAGCTGGTGCGCCGGAATACTGGATGCGGTGGACGACCATCACGGCGACGCGATGCATCTCGACGGCCACGCGATTCTGGCGGTTTACGGCACGCCGCTTTCCGCGCGCCTGCGACACGCGTTGTCTGCGTTCGGATTTTCTGGCTTCGTGTCGACGGTGGAAGGATTTCGAGCGATCAAGCGCGGCGCCGCATGAATCGCGGGCGGCTCAAAGCGCCCCCGCCCAACCGGCGATCGAGCTGATGGTCTTCAGGTAGTGCGCCGCCGGTTGCCAATGAATCCGCGTGCCGTTCGCCTTCGCGTCGCTCTGTTGCATCACGACACGTGCGGGCATGCCCGCAAGCGGCACGTCGTAGCCGGCCTCACGAATGCCCCGGGTCGCGACGATCGTCGTTGCGCCGATCGTTGCGCCGTCCATCACGACCCTACTGACGCCGACGGAAACCGGGGCGCAAACCACGTCGTCATGTGACGCGCGGGCATGCCGCTTGCACGCCGGATGTTTCTCGGCTGCTGACACCACGCTGTCAGCAGGCAACGTCCAGACTCGATCGACCGACACCCGAGGAGCACCGCCCTTGGCCCATACCGAAGGACTGGCCGCACTGGCCGAACGCACCGTCAAACGCCGCGGCGTGACCCTGTTCACGCTGTGCGTCGCCGTACTCGTGGCTCAGGTCGACACGGCCGTCGTCAATCTCGCCACGCGCGCGATCGGCGCCTATTTCCATGCCGGTGTCGGCGCATTGCAATGGGTCGTCGACAGCTACAACCTCACGTACGCTGTGCTGCTGCTGACCGGTGGGCTGCTCGCCGACCTGTACGGCCGCCGTCGCGTCTTCGTGACCGGCGCGGCCGTCTTCACCATCGCGTCGCTGCTGTGCGCGCTTGCGCCGTCGGTGTCGGTGCTGATCGCCGCCCGCGCGCTGGCCGGCGTCGGCGCGGCGTTGTTGCTGCCGGCGTCGCTGGCGATCGTGCGGGTCGTGTGGCGCGACCCGGTCGAACGCGGCCGCGCGCTCGGCATCTGGGCCGCGTGCAACGGCGTGGCGATGGCGATCGGGCCGACGCTCGGCGGCGTACTGATCCGGCACTTCGGCTGGCGCAGCATCTTTTTCGTCGTCGTGCCGCTGAGCATCGCCGCGATGCTGCTCGCGATCCCGGCCGTGCCCGAGTCGTCCGATCCGCACGGCCGGCATTTCGACGGCGCGGCGCAAGTCATGGGCGCACTCGCACTCGGCGCGCTCGCGTATGCGGCGATCGTGTTCCGCGAGACGCCGATCGCATGCGCGATCGCCGGCTGCATCGCGGTCGCGTCGTTCGTCGCGTTCGTGGCGATCGAGCGCCGCCACGGCGAATCCGCACTGGTGCCGCTCGACATTTTCCGGATCGGCGCGTTTCGCGGCGCGATCGCCGCGACCACCGGCATGACGTTCGGGATGTACGGCGTGCTGTTCCTGCTGCCGCTGACGTGGCAGAGCACCGGCCGCCTCGATTCGACCGGCGCCGGCCTCGCATTGCTGCCGATGGCGCTCGTGTTCGTCGCCGTATCGCCGTGCTCGGGGCGGTTGTCGGAGCACATCGGCACGCGGGTGACGACGGCCGGTGGGGTCGCGGTGATCGCGAGCGGCCTCGCCGCGATCGGTGCATCGGCCGGTTCGTCGAGCCTGCTCGGTGCCGAGATCGGGCTCGCCATGACGGGGCTCGGGATGGGGATCGCGACTGGCCCGCTGATGACCGTCGCGGTCGGCGCCGTCGATGCCGCGCGCTCGGGCACCGCGAGCGCGCTCGTCAACGTCGCGCGGATGACCGGCGCGACGCTCGGGATCGCGGTGCTCGGCACGCTGTTCGCGGTCGCACATGGCGGCACCGCGGGGTTGCGCGCGGCGATGTTCGCCGGTGTCGCGGTGCAGTTGGCGGGCGCTGCCGGA
Organism: Burkholderia sp. MSMB1078WGS; assembly: GCF_001528895.1. Classification (NCBI taxonomy): domain Bacteria; kingdom Pseudomonadati; phylum Pseudomonadota; class Betaproteobacteria; order Burkholderiales; family Burkholderiaceae; genus Burkholderia; species Burkholderia sp. MSMB1078WGS. The sequence continues at coordinate 58,470 of NZ_LPDI01000025.1, forward strand.
TCGGCGGTCAGTGTGCGACGCGCGCGGCAATCGGCGTGACGCTGCGCGGCCGGCCGCACGAAGGCCGGCGCGCATCGCATGCGACCGTCGCAAATGACGGCCATAGCCTATACCCGCCGCCCGAATCAACGATGCTCCCGGCCATGCTTGCGCGCCCGTTCTTCGGCGCGCTTCTGCAACAGCGCCGGCATCAGTTCCTCGATGTATTGCCGCACCTGCCCTGCGTAAAGCCGCAGGCGAACGGCGTCGCAACGCGTTCGTTCAGTCGTCGGCCGGTGCGAACGACGATGCGTTTCGCCGACGCGTGCGGATCGTGATGATGGAGTTTCCTGCGGGACGCGGCCGCCTGAGCGTGGAACACGCGCGGCGCCGGTAAAGGCGGGAGAGGCGGAAAAAGCCGCCGCGGCGCGACGGCGCCGCCGGCGATCGACGAACGGCGCACCGTGCGCCGTTCATCCGGTTCATCCGGCCATGCGGCCGAACAGGTGTCAACCGGTGCGCGCGGATGCGCACCGGTCGTGGCCGCTCAGCGGCGCGGCTGGCCGCTTCGCGGCGGACGCGGCGAGTTCGCGTCCTTGTGCCGGAAGTTGATGCGGCCCTTGGTGAGGTCGTACATCGACAGTTCCAGCGTCACGCGATCGCCCGCGAGAATGCGGATGTGGTTCTTGCGCATGCGGCCCGACGCGTACGCGCCAACCACGACGCCGTTTTCCAGCGTGACACGGTATTTGCTGTCCGGCAGCACTTCGTCGACGATTCCGTCCAGTTCCAGCAGTTCTTCTTTTGCCAAACCAATTCCTCCAGACAAGGTGATTGACCGCGGCCGCGGCGACTGCCCGGCGCCGGCTCCCCCAAACGGGACGGCGGCCGGCAGGCGGCCGGGATCGGTTCGTTCAGACGGGCCACTGGCCTGTCTTGCGATCGGAGCCCGGCGCGTTGCGGCGTTCGGGCGGTCGGTGGCGGCGGCGCAATGAGCGCCGCGCAAGTCGGGACCGCGCCGGCTACGGGGCATGGCGGCGGCCTGCTCGGGTTGATGCGTTGAAGCGGTGATGCGCAGGCGAAGCGCCAGGCGCTTCGCGAGGGCGTTGCGTCGCACGCGGGTCACGCATGCGATGAGGGAGGCGTCACGACCGATGCATCGTGAATGTCGCGATGCATCGGTCGTGCGCATCGGAACGCACAGGCCGCCGTCATGCGGCGCCCCGCGCGATACTCCATCCGGCAGCGGCCGCCGCTCGGCGACCGCTGCCGATGCGGCTTACTGCGGCGTGATGTTCGACGCTTGCAGACCCTTCGGGCCGCGCTTCACTTCGAAGCTGACCTTCTGGCCTTCGGCCAGGGTCTTGAAGCCCGTGCCGCGAATTTCCGAGAAATGGGCGAACAGATCGTCGCCGCCGTTGTCCGGGGAAATGAAACCAAAGCCCTTGGTTTCGTTGAACCACTTGACGGTACCGGTATCCACAAATACTTCCTTAATACAAATAATTGAACATGCGCCCGCGACGGGCACAGAAAGAATCAAAGAGGGAGAGACCAACGACTGCCGCACGGTGTGCGGCCAATGATGAGCAATCGGACTTCTTGACGACTTCGGTCTCGGACACTACGCGGTAACGACCGCCTCGTCAAGTTATTTTGATGCAGCGCACAAGCGCGGACCTTCAGGCGCCGTCAAGGTGGCCGATCGGTCGAGCGCGTTACATCGTCTGTCGGGACGGGAGCATGGACGGTAAAAGGCGGAGTTGCGCCGCGAAAGCGCGCCGGCAGACGATTCGGTGCCCGGAGCGCGAAATGTGGCGGCCGTGTCGAGCCGGCCACGGGAGCCAGACGTCGTGCGCTAGCCTGGCCGCCCGACTTCACACGACGTCGGGCGGCCGCCGCGACTAGTCGAACGGATTCAGCAACCGGACGCCGGTGCGGGCGAAATCGTCGACGTTGCGCGTGACGACCGTCAGATCGTTGATCAGCGCGGTGGCTGCGATCAGCTTGTCGAGTTCGTGCGTCGGATCGGGCACACGCAAATGCCCCCACATCTGGCTGATCTCGATATCGACCGGCAGGATGTTCGGCGCATAGCCGGACAGGATCATCGCGATCCAGGCCTCGAGCGCCGACGCCTGGCTGTGATCGCCGCGATGACGGATCAGATCGACACCGCGCCGCAACTCGGCCACCGTCACGACCGACAGGTAAAGCGGGCTCGCGTCCGCTTCGGCCTGCCTGAAGAACGCCCGCACGCCGCGGTTGGTTCGCTTGCCCTTCCTGATTTCGCTGATGACGTTCGTATCAATCAAAAACACGCCGGACCTCGCCTGAATCCTGAATACGTTGGAAATCCGCGTCTTCGCCAACCTCCGGCATGCTCATCAGCACTTGCGCGAAAGTCCGCCGCTTCGGCCGGCCGAGCGCGTCGGCCAGAATGGCCCGATGTTCGGCCTCGGCGCTCCTGCCATTGGCCGCTGCCTGCTCGCGCAGGCTTTGAACGATAGTGTCATCCACGTTACGCACCAGAAGATTTGCCATGAGTACCTCCATCCAGATTTGCTATCAATGATAGCACCATGAAGGTAAATTGCAAGCATTGCTATCACCTTCATGGCCGGACGGACCACTGAGTCGGCGCGGACCTGCGGCAATCGACGACAAGAATTTCGTCCATCTTCCGCCACCGGTCCGACGCATCGAACTGCTGTCGCTCAAGGTAAGCCGGAGCGGGACGGCGTGGAAGCCGGCCGGATGGCCAGTCGAGCGCCGTCGATCACGACGCATGCCCGGCCAGCGAGGAACGGGATTTGCGCCGCGAGCGCCGTCGGCGGCAAGCGTCACGAATCCGGCCGTCGCCTCGATTCGCGCTGAAACATCGTGTTGCACAACCGGCCGCGGCCGTCGCCATCGTTTGATACCATCGGATCACAAGACCGGCGATCGAACGCCGTGCGAAGCGCGCAGAAGACCTTGCATCGACGCGGACCCTCCGTGCCTGAAATCCCGATCCAAGACACGAGACGCTCTTCAGTGGACTTCGTTACGCCCTCTCTGGAAACCCTGTTCTCCCCGACACCCGACAAACTCTACTTCCCGGCATGCGTTGCGGCCGTGGCGATCATCGCGTGGCTGGTTGCCCGGCACGTGCCGTTCTACCGAGCGGCCGTCGACAAGTCGCTGTCGATGCGCTATCGCAATCTCGACGGGTTTCGCGGCCTCCTGGCCACCTCCGTGGTGTTCCATCATTTCGCGTGCAACCAGGCATTGCTGTCGACCGGCGTCTGGGGCGCCGGCACCGACTTCCTGCGCAATCTCGGGACGATTCCCGTCGCGATGTTCTTCATGGTCACCGGCCTGCTGTTCTGGGAACGCGCATGCAGAGGCACGCTCGACGTGCGGACCTTTTTCGTCGGACGCGTACGACGCCTCGCGCCGCTCTATCTGTTTTACGCGGCCGTCATCGTCGTCTGCACGCTTTACTGGTTTCCCCGCCATGCCGTCGACGCACCGACGCAGTTGCTGGCCGACCTGCTCAAGACCGTTTCGCTCGGCTGGTTCGGCGCGTTCCCGATCAACGGGGCGCAGCGCACCCCGTATCTGAGCGGCGTCTGGTGGACCCTCGCCTACGAATGGCGGTTCTACGTCGCCGTTCCGTTTCTCGCGTGGTTCGTCGCCACGCGTGCGTGGCGCAAGCTGCTTGCGCTCGCGATCGTCACGGCCTGCGCGGCGCTGTTCGGGCCGCCCGGCGGCATGGCGCTGCTGTTCGCGTTCGGCGCGGTGGCCTACGAGGTGTCGCGGCACCCCGCGGTCCGTGCGCGGCTCGCCACGAAACCGGCGGCGACGGTCGCGCTGCTGATTCTCGCGATGTCTCCGTCTCCCGCCGAACGGTATTCGATCGCGGGCGCACTGCCGCTGCTACCGGCGTTTCTCTGCATCGCCAGCGGGAACACGTTCTACGGCGTGCTCAAGACCCGGCCGCTCGCGCTGCTCGGCACCGCCAGTTTCAGCATCTACATGATCCACATGGTGATCGTGTACATGATCGTTCACGCGTTCAACAATTTCGTCTTCCCGATCAATTCGGTCGACGATTCGGGCATCTGGGCGCTCGCGCTGGCGTGCGCGCTGGTTGCCGTCTTCTGTGCGCTGCTGACTTACCGCTACGTCGAGCATCCGTTCATCGCCAAGCGCCACGACGCCCGCCCGGCACGCCGCGCGGCGGAGCCCGCTCGCGAGCGCCAAACGGTCACGCCGTGACCCGTGCGCGCTCAGAAACGGTACGAGATGCCGATCTGCAGGACCGGATACCACCGATAGCGCGACATCGTCTGCCGCAGCGAGTCGAGCCCGCTCGCGATCAGCACCTGGCTCTTCGCCGGTCCGGCCGCCGCGGCCAGTGCCGGCGACAGCGTGTACGAACATTTCGGTATCCCGTACGCGACGCCGATATCGGCGACGAACCCGAGCCCTTTCGACGCCGGCCGATGCCCGTAGCCGATTCCGACATACGGCATCACGGTCGGATAACGCGCTTGCGCGACCGCATACATGCCCGGAAGCGCCGGATAACGCTTGCCGCCGAATACGTAGGTTCCGTTGGTCGGTACGGACACGCCGTGAAGCTCGTCGTCGTTGAAGCGCAACCCGAGCGTCGCGCGAAAGCCGCTGCCTCGCCACGGAAAGACATCGGCATACAGGCCGCCCTGGCGCAGCTTCAGGTCGTCCTGATAGCGATTGCCGGCTACCGTGAAGTCATGTGTCAGATCGATCGCGTTGAAATCCGCGTGCGCGCCCAGCATCGAATTGAAGCTCACGGCCGCCCCGATGCCGACGCCCTGCGTGCCGCCCTGCAGGTAGATTTCCTGCGCATGCGCGCTCGCGACGAACATCGCCGCGACCGCTGCCCATTGATTCACCGTCGTTTTCACGGGCGCCTCCCCCGACATGTGCCGGGCGCGACGCGCCCTACACGCGACCTTCGTCGCGATGCGCGATGCGAACCCCGGCACGACACCTTGCAAGCACGCTTGCTGTTCGACGGATCGGAGCGCGTTGCGCGGTGCGCGTGGCCGATACGACACGCGCTGCGCATGCGCCGTGGCACACGGCGCGCGCGACCCGATCCGGTTCCCCGTTTGTTTCGATGTCGTTACATGCCGCCGATGCGCGGATCGTTCTGGCGAAATTCGTCGGCGCGGGCGGCATCGGGTGAACCGCAAAGGGCGTGCCATGCGGCGCTGACCGAAGCGGAAAAAGCGCCATCAGTCGGCACAGGTGGTGGCGCGAGTCGCAATCGAGCGGAAATGTTTCATGAACGTATCCGTATTCGGCGAGCGACACCCAAACACGCGATGTACCGTGTTGCGTGTCGACCGCGCATTGATGGCGCAATGCCCGCGGAGCGAAGCCGGACGGCCGTCAGCGCACGCGCATTGCCGTTGCGATCGGTCGCGTACGGAACGGCGCATTGAAAATGCGTTGCAAAAATGCAGCTTCGTGCCGGGCCCGGGCGTCGCCGATGCACGATCCGGCGCGACGAAGCAGGATGAATACCGATGCATGCGCATGCATCTTGTCCGGCCACGCACGACATGCTGCACGAGCCCGGTCGGCTCAGGTCGTGCGACGTCGTCGAACGGATGCAGAAGCGGAAAGCCGGATCATGTCCCCGATGCGGTTGGCGAGACCGCTTCCCGACGACCGGCGGAATCGGTACCATCGAGCGGGCGCCGCACGACCCTGCACCGGCACCGACCTTCGTACCACCGATTTCGCCATGTCCCGGGAACCCACACATTCCGCGTTGCTCTGGATCGTCGCCGCTGCCTTCTTCATGCAGTCGCTCGATACGACGATCGTCAACACCGCGTTGCCCTCGATCGCACAAAGCCTGCATGCGTCGCCGCTCGCGATGCAGCCCGTCGTGGTCGTCTACACGCTCACGATGGCGATGCTCACGCCGGCCTCCGGCTGGCTCGCCGACCGGTTCGGCACGCGCCGCGTGTTCTCGGTCGCGATCCTCGTGTTCGTGCTCGCGTCGATCGGCTGCGCGGCATCGCACACGCTCGGCCAGCTCGTCGTCGCGCGCGCCGTGCAGGGCATCGGCGGCTCGATGCTGCTGCCGATCGGGCGGCTCGCCGTACTGCGCCGCGTGCCGGGCGAACAGTACGTCGCGGCGATCGCGTTCGTGTCGATCGCCGGCCAACTCGGCCCGATCGTCGGGCCGACGCTCGGCGGCTGGCTCACGCAGGCGATTTCGTGGCACTGGGTGTTCATCGTCAACGTGCCGGTCGGCGTGATCGGCTTCATCGCGGTTCAGCGCTATCTGCCGCACGACCAGGCGACGCAGCCGCCGCCGTTCGACTTCGTCGGCTGTGCGCTGCTGTCGGCCGCGATGATCGCGCTGTCGCTCGCGATCGACCCGCCGATGTCCACGCACCGCGCCGCGTGGTCTGCCGCGCTCGCCGGGCTCGGCCTCGTGAGCGCGCTGGCGTACCTGCCCCACGCGCGGCGACGCACGCAGCCGCTGTTCCGGCTCGGGTTGTTCCGCGAGCCGAACTTCGGGTCGGGGCTGCTCGGCAACCTGCTGTGCCGGATCGGCACGAGTTCGGTACCGTTCATGCTGCCGCTGCTGATGCAGGTGCAGCTCGGCTATACGCCGCTGCGATCGGGGCTGATGATGCTGCCGGCCGCAATCGCGGGCGTCATCGCGAAGCGGTGGATCGCGCCGCTCGTGAAGCGCTTCGGCTATGCGGCGTTTCTGGTCGTGAATACGGGGATCGTCGGCTGCGCGATCGCGGGGTTCGCGCTGGTGTCGGCGCGGCCCGCGCCGGTGCTGGAAGGCGTGCTGCTGATCGTGTTCGGCGCGGCGAATTCGATGCAGTTCGCGGCGATGAACGGCGTGACGCTCAAGGGGCTGTCGCACGCCGACGCGGGCAGCGGCAACAGCCTGTTCACGATGATGCAAATGCTCGCGATGGGGCTGGGCGTGTCGATCGGCGGCGGGCTCGTCAATCTGTTCGCCGCCTATCGGGGCTCGACGGCGCACGGGTTCATGCTGTCGTTCGCGTGCATGGGCGCGGTGACCCTGCTGTCGTCCGTCGTGTTCCGGCGGATCGATACGGCCGCGCCGGCCGGTGCGGCGGCGCGCCCTTCCGCGTGATCGCGGCCGTCAGTTCACCTGGCGGCGCTCGACGACGCGCTTGAGCACCCAGCGGATCGACGAGCCGTCGGCCGGCGGCCGCGCGACGCGGTATTCGTCGACTTCGAGCGTGTACAGGTAGCCGGGCTGGTACGCAAACCCTTCGATCCCCGCGTACCACAGGCTCCACGGCTCGCTCGGGCTGCTACGCACCTGTAGGCACTCCATCGGCGCGACGCCCGTGCAACGCGCGGACTGCGGCGCGACGTAGACGGTCTTGGCCACGGGCTCGCCGTCGGCCGGGCGGGCGGCGTTCGACGCGGTGGCCGCCGCATCGGTCTGGCATCCGGCGAGGAGCGTGCTGCCGGCCAGGATGGCCGCGCCAAGCAGCGTTCGGATCTTGCGAATCATCTGATATGCCTCCGGAAGCGTTGAAGGGCCAATTAGACGAGCCGCCCGGAGAGAAGGTTCACGAACACCTTACGGAGCGCGTTCGAGCACGCTCATTCATCGGATGTCGCGCGCGAGCCGATACGTTACGCTGTTCCGGCGCAGCCGCGCGCATCATCGCCGGCCACGCGATCGCCGTCGACAGCGGCTTCACCGTACGGCGATCGTGTACCATCGACGCTTTCCGATACGCCTTGGCGCGCCGCGTTCGTCCACCAGGCCAAGCCCGCGCGGTTCGCACGGCGCGTTCCCTTCGCATGACCTCATCCGTTCCGTCCGACACCGCGCTGCGCCCGCTGCCGATCGATACGCTGGCCGTGCCGGCCGCGCTCGACGGACGCACGGGCACCAACCGCTCGGGCAGCGCGCATCCGCAGATCGCCGCGACCAACGACCTCGACGCCGTGCGCGCGTGGCTCGCCCGCTTCGTCGATACGCCGACCACGTTCCAGAACTACCGCAAGGAAGCCGAACGCCTGCTGTTGTGGGCCGTGATCGCGTGCGGCAAGCCGCTGTCGTCGCTCACGCACGAGGATCTCGCGGTCTACCGGCAGTTCCTGCTTGCGCCCGCGCCGGCCGATCTGTGGTGCGCGAACGGCGGCCGCAAGCATCCGCGCGACGATCCGCGCTGGCGGCCGTTTTACGGGCCGCTGTCGGCAGCCAGCCAGCGGCAGGCGCTGGTGATCCTGAACGTGATGTTCTCGTGGCTCGTGCAGGCCGGCTATCTGGCCGGCAATCCGCTCGCGTTGTCGCGACAGCGGCAGCGCCGGCCCTCGCCGCGCGTCACGCGCCATCTCGGGCAGCCGCTGTGGCAATCGGTGAAGGACGCGATCGCCGCGATGCCGCGCGACGATGCCCGCGCATGCTTCCATGCGGATCGCGCACGCTGGCTGTTCACGCTGCTGTATCTCGGCGGGCTGCGCATCACCGAAGCGGCCGATACGACGATGGGGCAATTCTTCTGCCGGCGCGATGCGAACGGGCACGAGCGCTGGTGGCTCGACGTGACGGGCAAAGGTGGCCGGCAGCGGCTCGTGCCGGCCACCGACGAGATGATGGCCGAGCTGGCGCGCTACCGACGCGCGCACGGCCTGCCCGCGCTGCCGCTCGACGACGAATCGACGCCGCTCGTGCTGCCGCTCGGCCAGACGCGCAAGCCGCTCACGCGCGCGGCGCTGCACCGGATCGTGAAGCAGGTGTTCCGGCTCGCGGCCGACCGGCTGCGTGCTCGAGGGGATGCCGGCGAGCAGCCGGCGCGCGTGCTGGAACAGGCGTCCGCGCACTGGCTGCGTCACAGCGCGGGCTCGCACATGGCCGACGGCCGCGTCGACCTGCGGCTCGTGCGCGACAACCTCGGCCATGTGTCGCTCACGACGACGAGCCAGTATCTTCACGCGGACGACGACTGGCGCCATCGCGAGACGGAAGAGAAGCACCGGATCGGGTGGGACTAGACTGCGTTCCGCCGCTCGACGGACGAGGTCGATCCCGCCGGATCCACCGTTGCTGCGGCACTTCGCACGGTCGCGCGTCTCCGGCACGTTGATCTCGCCGCACGACACGTCGACACGCTTGCCGTGTCAGTACACCGCCACCCAATGCCCGGGCACCCACGCCCAGTGATTGCCGGCCCACCGGTAATGCCCCTTGGCCCAGCGATAGCCGGGCGCGGGCGGCGGCGGCGCCACCTCGACGACGGGCGCCGGCTGCGGCGGCCGCACGGGTTCGACCACGCACGCGGACATCAGCACGGCACTCGCGCTCGCCAGCACGGCGAGCGAAACGGATCGGATCTTCATTGTCGATTCTCCCTGTTGTGTAATCGATCGGCGGGGCCAATCGCCGATACGTGCCGCGTCACGCGGCCCCGCGAATCAGGCCGCTCATCGGCCGCGTAGCGCCGCTTTCCGCGAACAGCGCTGCCGCGGTGCGGCGGGGATCGAGCCGCAGGCTTTCGGCAGCCGCGCCCGCGATCAGCGCGTCGAGCGACGCAGTCGGCTTCAGGTCGCGCCCCTCGTACAGATCGCCGGGCCGCAGCCCCGGCCAGTCGGCGATCACGCGGCCGCCTGCCACCGCGCCGCCCGCGAGCATCGCGACCGACGCCTGCCCGTGATCGGTGCCGCCCGTGCCGTTCGCCGCGGCCGTCCGGCCGAACTCGGTCGCGACCAGCACCGTGGTCTGCCGCCACGCAGGCCCGAGGCCGTCGCGCAGCGCGGCGAGCATCGTATCGAGCGCCTTCAACTGATTCGCGAGCCGCGCGTTCTGCCCGCTGTGCGTATCCCAGCCGCCCGTCTCGATCATCGCGATCCGCGGGCCGTCGTCGCGCGCGAGAAACGTCGCGGCGAGCTTGCCGACGCCGGCCGGATCCTGCCGTGCATGCGCATCGCCGGCGAGACCGCGCGCCTCCATCGCCGCTTGCCACAACGGGCCGAGCTGCGCGTCGGCTTCGTAGAGCGCCGACACGCGCGTGAGCAGATCGTCCGGCGCGGCCGGTAAGCCGGACGGCGCATACGACGCGGCCTGCACCGCGCCGCGCAGCGCGAGCGGCACGGTCGGCGCGAATGCGATCGCGCTGTCGCGCGTCGCCGGCAGCAGCGCGGCGAGCCGGTTCAGCCAGCCGTCCTTCACCTGGTACGGCGCACGGCCGCCCGTTTCGAGCACGTTCTGGCCGTCGAAATGCGAGCGGTCGCGATACGGCGATGCAATCGCATGGACGAACAGCGCCTGACCGTCGCGATACAACTGCGCGGTCTGCGCGAGCGACGGATGCAGCGCGAACGTACCGTCGAGCTTCGTCGCGGCCGCCGTGTCGATCGCGAGAGGGCCGCGCAGCGACGCATACGCGGGCTCCGCGTACGGGACGACGATGTTCAGGCCGTCGGCCGCGCCGCGCTGGATCACGAACACGAAGCGCCGGTCGGTATCGACATTCGCGAACACGATCCGCGGCGCAACGAGGATCGCTCCCGTGCCGGCGGCGGCAACGCTGAGAAATTGTCGGCGGGACAGTGCCATGGTCATCTCCGTTGGAAATCGGGCGACACGAGCAGCAGCGCAAGCGACGTCGTCGCGCTTTCGGCGCGCGCGAGCGCGGTCGCGGTCGGCGCGCTCATCGAACCGGCGAGCAGCGTGTTGCCGAGCGTGCGCGGGTCGAGCCGGTCGCCCGTGCGCGCGGCCAGGCGCTGCGCGATCTCGACGCGGCGCACGAGCGCGTCGGGCGCGGCCCAGCTCGCGGCGACGTCGTCGTAGCCGGCCGGCGAGCCCGGCCGCCACACCGGCTGGCCGAGTTGAGCCAGCAGCGGCGCGGCCTTCAGATCGCCGGTGTCGCGCCAGCCGAGCCCGCGCAGCGACGATACGGCCCACTCCCACGGCGTCTTGAACTTGCGGTCGACCGGCGACCACGCGTCGGGCGCGTCGACGAGCGCGCGATAGACGGCCGGCAGGTCGCCACCGCTCGCATCGAACGCACGCGCGAGCCGTTCGGTCAGCGCGGGCGGCGGCGTATCGGCGACGAAATGACGGGCGAGCTTGAATGCGATGTGCCGGCCGGTCGCCTCCGATCGCGCGAGATCGTGCAGGATCGCGCGCGCCTGCGCTTCGCCCGGCCGATCGTAGGTGCGGCCCATCACCGTGCGCGTGCCCGGTTCGTGCAGATTCGGGCGGAACACGAATGCGCCGGGCGCCGCATCGCCCGGTTGCGGCCCGCGGCCGCCGGCGATGCTCCAGCCGGTCAACGCGCGGGCGAATTCCGTCACGTCGGCCTGCGTGTAACCGGTGCGCACGCCGAGCGTATGCAGTTCCATGATTTCGCGTGCGAGGTTCTCGTTGAGCCCTCGCTTCGCGGAAGGATTGCGTGCTTGCGCACGCAGCGCGGCCGGACTGTCGGGGCCGACCGAGCGCGCCTGATCGAGGAACGTCTGCATCGCCGGATGCTGCTCGACGGCGACGAGCATGTCCTCGAAACGGCCGAGCACGTACGGGCGGATCGCGTCGCGTTCGAATGCCCCCGCGTATGCGGCCACCTGCCCCTTGTCGATCGATACCGCGAAATGGTTCGCCCAGAAATGCACGAGACGCTCGACGAACGGCGCGGGCGTGCTCAGCGCGCTGTTCATGCGCGCGGCGACTGCGCTGCGATACGCGTCGTAGCCGTCGCGGCGGATCGACTGCGCGGTTGCGCGCTTGGCGGCCGCGTCGTCGCTCGTCATCGCGTTGCGGGTGTTCGCGAAGCGCGTCGCGAGCGTAACCGCGTCCGGCTCGCCGGCCCATGCGGCCGGCCGTGCGTCGTATCGGTCGAACTGGGCAAGCAAGGCGGCCTTCGGGTCGGTGGGCGGTGCTTCGTCGGCTCGCGCGCCGAGGCCGAAACGGTTCAGCGCGATCGCGGCCGGCGTGGAGTCGTTCGGGTGGTCCATGACGGGCTCTCTTGCGGTGCGTACTCACGTTCAACGTAAGGGCACCGGGAAATCCGTCGCGGGAGGGGAAATATTTTTTGCGATCGGGGAAACGGCAGGCGGAAGTTTCGCAGCACGGCGGCATGCATCGTCAACGGACGACGACCGCGCGACTCGCCGGAACCGGCATACGCATGACGCGCGAGCAACACGCAGATCGAATCGCGGGCCGCCCGCGCACGGTTTCCTTTTACTCGCTCGCCGATGCGTCGGGCTTCTTCTGCAGCTTCGGCGGCAAACGCCAGTTGCCGCTACGCTGCAACCCGTCGACGAACTTCGCGCGCTCGTCGGGCGTCAGCGTCGCCGCGAAATCGACGACGCTGCGCTCGACCTGCGCCCGCAGCGCGGTGTCGGCCGCGCGCGTACGGTCGAGCGCGGCGTCGATCGCCGCGCGATCGAGTTGCGGCGCGGCAAGCAGGTCCAGCACGGTGATCCGGCCGTCGCGCCCTTCCCGCGCGAAATCGCGGCCGCTCTTGCGCGCCGCCTTCAGCACGGCGGCGAACTCGCGCTGGCGCGCATCGGGCAATTCATCCGCCGCGAAACGCAACGCGGTACGCGATGCGGGCGTGCCGGGCACATGCTGGTCGCGGTAGGTCGAGAACCATTGATATGCGCCGCCGCCGATCGCGCCGAGCATGAACACGTTCAGCACGACCGAGCCGACGAGGGTGAATTTCCAGCCGCGCTCGGTCATTCGTCGCCCCCGTCCACGCTCGGACCGCCGAACGTCGTCGTCAGATAGCCCGGCTCGTGCTGTACCGACGGCGCGCTGCCGAGCATCAGCATCGACACGGCCACCGCCCCCGCGAGCGCGCCGGCCAGGCCGACGCCGGCGAACGCCGCGCCCGACCACCATACGGCGCCGCGCCGGCGTGCGCGCTGCGGCGCGGGCGCCGTTGCGACGATGCGCTCGACGAGCGCCGGCGCGGGCGGCGCGACCGTGTCGCATGCGAGCCATGCGTCGAGGTCGGCCGCCTCGTCGAGCGCCAGCAGCGCTTCGCGCGGGTTCGCATGCGCCCATGCCTCGGCGGCAGCGCGCTCGCCGGCCGGCCAGCGCCGCGCGTCCGAGCCGTACGCGGCGACGATGGTACGAAATCGTTCGGGTGTCATCGCTTGTCCTCGCTAGGTGGGTCGCCGGCCAGTTGCGCGCGCAGGTTGCGCCGCGCACGGGCAAGCAGGCTTTCCAGCGCATCGACGGTGATGCCCATCAGGTTGGCCGCTTCCACATTCGACATTTCCTGATAGTACTGGAGCACCAGCGCTTCCCGCTGCCTCGGCGGCAACGCGGCCAGCGCCCGCCGCACGCGCGCGTCGCGCGAACGCAGCTCCGCATGCGCGGCCGGCTCCGGTTGCGTGTCGGGCACGTCGGGCAGCGTGTCGACGGGCTCCTCGCGGCGGCCTCGCAACCGGTCGTAGCACAGGTTCAGCACGACGCGATGCAGCCACGTGTCGAAGCGGGCTTCGCCTTCCCGCCAGCGCGGCGCCTGCTTCCAGATTCGCAGGAACGTCTCCTGCGCGACATCCTCGGCTTCGTTCCGGTCGCCAAGCATGCGCGTCGCCAGGGCGAGCAGCCGCGGCAGCTTGCGCGCGACGAGCACGCGTACCGCCGACGCATCGCGCGCACCGACGCGCGCGACGAGTTCCGCGTCCGGATCGCGGTCGCCGCGATCGTTCAACGTCGCCTGCTCCGTCGCGCGGCGCGCGGGCACCGCACTGTCACGGCAGGGATCCCCGCCGCCCGGCTGAAGCTCATCGTCGTGCTCTCCTTGCATGCGTCGGGCCATCGCTGGACGGCGCCATGCCGCCCCTTCGTCGACGCCGCGCGCGTCGCGCCCGGCATCGCACACGGCGTCGGCCGTGCCGGTTTCATCGACATCCGGTTCGCGCCGCATGTCGATCCTGTCGGCCGGCCGCGCGACCGTCGGCCGGCGCGCTCAATATACGACGACCGGCGCGGGCCGGTAATACACCGGACGGGCCGGCACCACGACGCAGCCGGCCAGCACGATGGCTGCGACCGCCAGTATCACGATGGTTCGAAAAGGCATCGCCACGACTCATGATGTTGCGTGAAAAATCCGCTGCGCCGGCACCGCGTGCCGCGCGCCGGCGTGCACGTCAGGCCCAGTGGCCCGGCACCCAGCGCCAGGCCGGGCCGCGCGCGGCCCAGTGTCCGGGCACCCAGCGGTAACCGACGCGCACGACCTGCCAGTGGCCCGGAATCCATACGTAGCGGCCCTGCCGCCAATGCCAGTGCCCCTGATCCCAGACGTAACCCGCACGGGGGGCCGGCATCACTTCGACGCGCGGCGGCGGCGGCGCGTAAGGCGCGACGATGACGGCCTGCGCGAATGCGGCCGACGTCGCGAGCGCAGCCAGGCAACCGGCGGCCAATCGCAATGGAACAGAAAGTTTCATGAAAGACTCCGAAATAACGGGCATCGACCGGAAGCGGTCGTTCATGCGTTAAACGGAGCAAGCGGGAGAAATCCGTCGCGGTATCGGCAAATTAATTTCGGGGAATCGAACGTGCGCGGAAGCGGATCGCAGGCCGCGACGCGCGCCCCTGCACATCGGCCGCCGCAGGCGCAGGGTTGCGGCACTGTCACAACGCGGCAAAACTGCCCTTCGACAATGCATGCGACCGGGATCCCGCTCGTTTCCGGCCCACGCCCCGGCCGTGTTCGCGCATGGCCGCGCGGTTCCACGTCTCGCGTCCCTTCAACGAAAACACCGACCATGTCGAACCAGGACACTCTCCCTGACCAGCCGAACGAGCCGGCCGCCTCCGTGTCGCGTCGCGGCTTCCTGAAACTTGCCGGCGTCTCCGGCCTCGCCACCGCCGCCGGCGGGCTCGCGGCAGCCCGTGCCGCCGCGTCGAATCCGGACGGTACGCCCGAGCAGGTTCACCTGACGTGGGGCAACGACCCGACGTCCGAAGTCGTGATCTCGTGGGCGTCGCTCGCCGCGGCCGTCAATCCGCGCGCGCGCATCGTCGCCGACGGCGAGCCGGCGCGCACCGTGCACGGCGTCCAGCGCCTGTACACCGACGGCCTGAACGGCGAGACCGTGTTCGCGTACCATGCGCGCGTGCACGGGCTGAAGCCGGATACGCGCTACCGCTACGAGATCACCGCCGACAACGACAGCAATGCCGCGCAGCCGTTTTCCGCGAATTTCTCGACCGCGCCGCGCGGCCGGGCGCCGTTTCGTTTCACGAGCTACGGCGATCTCGCGACGCCGAACGGCACGTGGGTGCTGTCGTCGCCGCAGAGCCGCTTCGCGGTGCAGGCCGTCGAGCAGTTCCAGCCGCTGTTCCACCTGCTGAACGGCGACCTCTGCTACGCGAACCTGAACCCCGCGCACCAGCCGGACGTGTGGCGCGATTTCGGCAACAACAACCAGACGTCGGCCGCGAATCGTCCGTGGATGCCATGCCCCGGCAATCACGAGATCGAATTCAACAACGGTCCGCAGGGGCTCGACTCGTACCTTGCACGCTATACGCTGCCGGAGAACGGCACGCATTTTCCGGGCCGCTGGTACAGCTTCCGCGTGAGCTCCGTGCTGTTCGTGTCGCTCGACGCCGACGACGTCGTGTACCAGGATGCCGCCGCGTTCGTCGGCGGCCCTGCGCCGCTCGTGCCGGCCGCGAGCACCGGCCGCCCGCCGATCGAGCCCGGCACGTCGTTCTACGTGCGCGGCTACAGCAACGGCGAGCAGACGCGCTGGCTCGAGCGCACGCTGCGTCATGCCGCGCATGACGACGACATCGACTGGATCGTCGTGCAGATGCATCAGGACGCGCTCAGTTCGTCGAAGACGGGCAACGGGTCCGACAAGGGCATTCGCGAAGCATGGTTGCCGCTGTTCGACCGTTACGGCGTCGATCTCGTGCTGTGCGGCCACGATCACGACTACGAGCGCAGCTACCCGGTGCGCGGCTGCAATCACCGCGCGGGCGTCGATGCGAAAACCGGCGAAGTGGTCGAGACGCTGCAGCCGCGGCCGGTCGGCTCGAACGATCCGAACCGTACGACGTTCGACACGAGCCACGGCACGATCCACCTGATCCTCGGCGGCGGCGGCACCAGCGCGCCGCTCGACGTGTACGGCGAAAACCCGTCGACCGGCTTCGCGCAGGCGAAGGTGTTCACGAAGCCGAACCGGCCGGTGCCGGGCACCGCGCCGAACACGTTCGTGCGCCAGCCGGCCGATGCGCTCGAGGACGCGATCTGGTCCGCGCGCCGCGATACGGGCACCGGCTACGGAATCGCGGTGTTCGACCACGATCCGGGCAAACCGGGCGGCCACACGACGATCACGATGCGCTACTACCATGCGCCGGGCGCCGATCAGCACCCGACCGCGCAGTACGAACTGTTCGAGACGATCGAGCTGAGCAAGAAGCGGCGCGAGCGGTGATCGACGCATCGGGTGCTCGCCGCGGCGGGCGCCCGATGCGTTACCGTCGGCGGACGGCAGGTGCGGCGCAAGTTGCACTGCCGCCGCGCACACCGGTCCATGCGGATGCGTTTCGAATACCGCATTCGCACGCGTCCACCTCCTCCTTCGGCCGGCGTATTCCATGCCATCGCAACGATGCTGCGGCAAGCACATCGCGACATCGGCGTCGGTCCATACGAACGACGGCTCGAAATTCGCGATGCGACCGGCGGCCGACCGCCGATCGAACTGTCGACCGAGGAACCCGGCTTCCTCCTTGTCACCACGCTCGGTCCGACGGGAATGCGATGCTCGACGCGATCGGACCCGCGCGATCGGGAATCGGCGCCGCGTGGCGTATCGACTACGTGCGATCGGCTCGCGCGACCCAATCGATCGTACGCGCCGATCCACCTGCGTCGCTGCAACCGCCGCCCCACCGTAAAATGCGCGTTTCCCGCGAAATCTTCCCGTTGTCTCGCCGTTCGTGATGGCGGCACGCGCAGGCGGACTCACATCAGCCGAAATCGAATGGGCATGTTGAAACAGGCAGCACGCATGAAACGCAAGAACAAGGCAACGCTCATCGGGCTCGGCGCGGTGCTGTTATGGGCCTCGGTGGTCGCGCTCGTTCGCGGGGTCAGCGAAAGCCTCGGCGCAACCGGCGGCGCGGCGATGATCTACACGGTGGCATCCGTGCTTCTGGTGTTCTCGATCGGCTTCCCCGACCTGAGCCGATTTCCGAAAAACTATCTGCTGTGGGGCGGGCTGCTGTTCGTGTCGTACGAGCTGTGCCTGGCGTTGTCGATCGGCTACGCGAGCAACGGTCGGCAAGCGATCGAGGTCGCGATGGTCAACTATCTGTGGCCGAGCCTCACGCTCGTCGCCGCCATCGTGTTCAACAAGCAGCGCGCGAACCTGCTGGTCGTGCCCGGCGTCCTGCTGTCGATGCTCGGCATCTGCCGGGTGCTCGGCGGCGACCAGGGGCTCGATCCGGCCGGCATGCTGCGCAACGTCGCGGACAATCCGCTCAGCTACGGCCTGGCGTTCTTCGGCGCGCTGATCTGGGCCGGCTATTGCACGGTGACCGCGCGCATCGCCGACGGCAAGAACGGCGTCACGCCGTTCTTCATGCTGGTCGCCACGGTGCTCTGGATCAAGTTCGCGATCGAAGGCGGCGGCGGCATGACGTTCAGTTTTCATGCGATCGTGTACCTCGTGCTCGCGGCGTCGGCGCTCGGGTTCGGCTATGCGGCCTGGAACACCGGCATCATGCACGGCAACGTGACGATCATCGTCGGCGCATCGTACTTCACGCCGGTGCTCGCCGCCGCCTTCGCCGCCGCGCTGCTGGATGCGCCGCTGTCGGCCGAATTCTGGCAAGGCGCGGCGATGGTGTGCGGCGGCTCGATCCTGTGCTGGCTCGCGACGCGCAGGCGGCGCGACGAGGCCGAGCCCGCGCGGATCGCCAAGGAGGCCGAAGGCAATTGCCACGGGTGACGATGGCGGGTGCCGTCGACTGAAGGCCGGATCGCGGCCGGCCATGCGCCGACGCGTCGACCGCCGCGCCCTAACGCTGCGATTCCAGCGCAATCCGCACAGCCAGCCCCGCCAGCACCGTCCCCATCAACCAGCGCTGAACCGCGGCCCAGAGCGGCCGCCCTGCAAGAAAACCCGCGATCGACCCGGCCGCGCAGGCAATCAGCGCATTGACGCTGACGCTCACCGCGATCTGCACGCAGCCGAGCGCCAGCGATTGCGCGAGCACGCTGCCGTGCCCCGGCACGACGAATTGCGGCAGCAAAGACAGATACATCACCGCAATCTTCGGGTTCGCGAGATTCGTGACGAGGCCCATCGCGAACAGCCTGACGCGGCTGTCGTGCGGCAACTGCCGGACCTGGAATGCGGAGCGCCCACCCGGTTTCAGCGCCTGCCACGCCAGGTACGCCAGATACAGCGCGCCGGCCACGCGCAGCGCATCGTACGCATACGGCACGGTCATCACCAGCGCGGTGATGCCCACTGCCGCGCACACCATGTAGAACACGAATCCCAGCGCGACGCCGCCGAGCGACACCAGCCCGGCGCGGCGGCCCTGGCAGATCGAGCGCGACACCAGATAGATCATGTTCGGTCCCGGCGTCAGCACCATACCGAGCGACACGAGTCCGAACGCAACGAGGGTGGGCAAGGCCGGCACGGCACGCTCCTTCATGGCAACGACAACGAGGTTCGAACAATGTATTGCATCTCGGCCATCGGTGGCATGAATAAACTGCAAGCCCCTCATGAGCGCCGTTCATCGTGCGCGCCAGTCGCTATCGGCCCTTTTTCGCGCGCGTCCGAATCGCCTTTTCCGCCTTCGCACGTTGCGCGTCGACGAGCCGCACGAACGCGTCGGTAACTGCGTTGCCGGCGGTATTCCACGCCAATCGCACGGAGCGATGCAGCCGCGGAGACAGTGCCAGCACGCGGCCGCCGAACGGCGTGTACGTGAGCGTGATGCGCGGCACGATCGATACGCCCATGCCGGCCTCCGCCATCGACAGGATCGTGCGCATCTCGACCACGTTGAACGCGGCCCGAAGCGGTACGCCGCCGCGCGCGAAGTAATCCGCGATCACCGGCCCGCATCCCGCCTTCGAGAAAATGAACGGCGCCCCGGCCAACTGTCTGGCCGACACGCTCTTGCGGCCAACGAACCTGTCGTCGGCCGCCACCGCGACGAAATCCTCGTCGAGCAACGGCAGGTTGTGCGCGAACGTCTTCGCGCCGGCGACCACGCCGACGTCGGCCGTCCCGTCGTCGATCCACCCTTCGACTTCGCTGTCCGTCCCTTCGAGCAGCACCGCCGATACGCCGGGGTGCATCTCCTTCAACGCCTCGAGCGCGGGAACGACGAACGCCAGCGACACGCTCGGCAGCGACGCGACCACCAGCTTCCCTTCGAGTTTGCCGCGCGACAGGCTGAACTGCTGGCGCAGCATCTGTGCTTCCCGCACCACGCTCTGGACATACGGCCACAGGCGTTCGCCGGCCGCCGTCAGGACGACCGGTTGCCGGTCGCGCCAGAGCAGCTTGACCTGCGTGATGTCCTCCAGCTCCGTCAGCGCGTGGCTGATCGCGGATTGACTGCGGCTGAGCCGGTCCGCCGCGGCCGTCAGCGAGCCGAGTTCGACCACGGCGGCCAGTGCCTGCAACTGGGCGAGCGTCATCGGGTTTCCTTGTTCGGGGGTTGTATGTCGTACATGAAGCGACTGATCGACTTGAATTATATTGAACCGATGCGACGGTCACGCAGCCGACAGGCGCACCTCGCCACGCGCGCGCCGAATGCCTCGCGCGACGCTCGGGTACGACGCACGATCGAACCGCCGGCACGCTGCATGCAACCGATCGCACATGCGTTCTGAAAGCTGCAACGCGCAGTATTCGCAGACCGGGCGTATCGCCGCCACGGACGGCCCGATACGGGACCGGTTTTGCTGCACGTATGCCGATGTCGGCGTTGCCATGTTTTCAAAGGCACGAAATGGAAACCTATGTGTTGCTGGGCTGCGGACTGGGCCTTGGCCTGCTGATCGCAATCTGGGGTATCTGGTCGCTCCGATGACGCGCGCCGGCCCCGTCCACGCGCAAGGATTCCGTATGGAGAAGGATGGAAAAACGAAGTTGTAGGCGAACCGTTCCGGCTCACTTGATTCGTAGTCCGGTTCAGTCTGCCCAGCACCTGCATTCGGAGCCGCCGGCGCCTCTGCCGCCTGACGCATGGTACGTCCGGCGCCAAGCCCTGCTTCAATTCCGAAGACGCGTTAGACTAGATGAATGGAACAATGCCGTTATTGTCAGAGAATCCGCGATGAATGGGATTGCCATGGCGACGAATGCCGCCGCGCGATCGCCAAGGCGCTGCGCCGGCAGCGCGCGGGCCTGCCGATGGTCCCCGATCGCATCCGCAACGAGCTGCCCTCCGGCGCGCCGACCCAGCAGGTGATCGCAGTCCTGTCGCGCCAGCGCCTGCGCGCGCGCCGCGGCAACGAGGAACGCCGCGAGCGCAAGGAAATCGACGACGACGGGGTCTGAGCAGCCCTGACGCGATCCCGCCGCGAGACATTCGCCGGTCCTGCGCAGCCGGGTGCGCGCCTGTGCGCCCGTGCACGACATCCCGCCCTTCACTTTCCCAGTATTGTCTGCAATCCCCGCAATACAGCATGGGGACAGTACATGTCTGCCTCGAAATTATTACTCCGAGCGCAACGATCTTTCACTCAAACTCACGTTTACCCTAGGTAAGCCGGCGCCTACGATGTAATCAACCGCTGACGACATGGTGTCGAACGCGGAAAGCCAATAAACATCGGAGGTCATCATGAAATCGCTCGTTTCCGCAGTCGCCGCCGCCGTCGCGCTGTCCGCCTCGTTCGGCGCATTCGCACAAAGCACCGTGACCCGCGCCCAGGTGCGCAACGAACTGGTCCAGCTCGAGAACGCCGGCTACAAGCCCAGCCAGTCGAGCCCGTACTACCCGGCCGACATCCAGGCCGCGCAAGCCCGCGTGCATGGCATCGACAACAGCGGCTTCGGTTCGCAACCGGCCGCAGCCGTCGAGAGTGGCGCACCGGCCGGCCGCGCACGGAACCCGCGCGACTCGGTCTACTTCGGCCACTAAGCGTGCCGCTGCGCGCCACGCGCGTGCGGCCCGCACCGGAGACGAGCCCGTCCAGCGACGGGCTCGTTGCGTTCCGGCGCGCCGTCAGCGGTTGCCGCCCGACGCAACACGGCCAGTCTCGTCAGGCACGCCGCCGCGCACCAGATCCTGATAGCGCACGCACACGCACTGCGCGGACGCCTTCGCCGCGTACATCGCCGCGTCGGCCTTGACGAGCAACTCCTCGGCCGACGCGCCATCCGCCGGAAACTCGCTGACGCCGATGCTCGCGCCGACGGCCATGCGTCCTTCGTCGAACTCCAGTTCCTCGGCCATCACGATCTGGATGCGCGTCGCGACATCGCCGATCACCGCCGGCGAACGCACGTCCGAAATCAGCACGATGAATTCGTCGCCACCGAGCCGCGCCACCATGTCGCCGCTGCGCAGCACCTGGCTCAACCGCTTGGCGACGGTGACGAGCGTGCGGTCGCCGGCCGAGTGCCCGTGCTGGTCGTTGATCTGCTTGAAGCGGTCGAGATCGACGAACATCACCGCCAGCCCCTCGCCCACCGCGGCCGCATGCCGGATCGCGGCATCGAGATGCTCCATGAACAGCAGGCGATTCGGCAGGCCGGTCAGCGGGTCGTGACCGGCGAGGTGCGTCAGTTCCAGTTGCTTTGCGCGCAACATCGCCATCTGCGTGCGAATCTCGACGCGCATGCTGTCGAAACAGCGCGCGAGCACGCCGATCTCGTCGGCCCGCGCAACGGGCAGCCGTTCGGCTGCCGGATCGTCGAACACGTGCGTCGCGGCACGCGCGAGCGTCTGCAGCGGCCGCGTGATCGCCCGCGCGAACAGGATCGCGAGAATCACCGCCAGCACGCTCGATACGAGCACCATCCTGACGATCCGTTCGCCCAGCATGCCGGCCGGCGCGAGCACGTCCGCGAGCGGGCGGGCCATCCCGAGCACGACGAAGCGGTTGCGCTCGTCGTGCCCGAACGGCGTGCGCACGAACGCGAACATCTGTCCCGGCGCCTCGTCGGGCTGGGTAAGCCCATTGAGCGTCACGTTCGTGCGCTCGCCGTCGAACAGTGCGCGCGTACCGGCGAAGCGGTCCTGCATCAGCACGCGCCGGCCGCGATCGAAGCCGAACGTCTGCTGCGGATCGGGATGCACGAGAAAATCGCCCCACTCGTTCGCGAGATAGATCCCATAGTCGTCCGGCAGATCGCGTTCGAGCCGGGCGAACACCCGAGAGAGTTCAACATCGACGACGAGTGCCCCGACCGTCCGGCCCGATGCGTCGGTCACCGGCGTCCCCACGCGCAGGATCGGCAGGCCTTCGGCCGCATGCGATCCCGTCTCGTGATTGATCGCGATCGGCGACAGGTAGATATGGCCGGGCGCCGTCGCGAGCGTATCGAATACGTAGGAGAACTGCCCTTTCTCCTGAAACACGCTTTCTGGCAGCACGACGATGCCGTGCGCATCGCGATCGAGCCGAATGCGTTCGATCCCGAAATGCCCGCTCGCGATCAGGCGGATCTGCAGGTATTCCGCGTGATTGCTCATGAAGCTGTAATACACCTGCTCGAGCCGCATGCGTCGCGCGGCGTCCGGATGGTCGCCGCCCGCGACGAACGCGGAAGACGGCAACTGCGCGAGCACGAGCGCATCGTCGGCAACGTCGGCGAGCGCGGTCGTGAAGCGCTGCCCGAGCAGTTGCGTCGACATCAGCAGACTGTGCTGCGCCTCCTGCACGAGCATCGCGCGGTTGGCGCGATACGCGTAGTAGCCGGTCGTGCCGGACGCGATCACGCCGATGCACGCGAACAGCACCGACAGCTTCGACGTGAGCCCGAGCCGAATCATTTTCCGAACCGCTCCGGCCGATCGCCCGACACGATGCGGCTCCACAGCGACTCGCGGCGCGCGATGTCCTCCACGGGCTGAAGCCACACGAGATGCTGATGCCCGGTATCCAGGCCGCGCGGCGGCTCGAGCGTGTTTGCGAGCCCCTGACGCTCGGTCAGCAGCGCGCCGATCGCCGGTTCGAGCATGTAGTTGATCCATGCGAATGCAAGCTCGGGACGAAGCGCGCCGCGCGTGACGGCCCAGCAATCGAGCCACGCGAGCGCGCCTTCGTCCGGGATCACGTAGCCGACGTCCGCGCCGGCGCGACGCAACTGCTCGACCTGCTGCGTGCCGTAGTTGCCGAACATCAGCGCCGCGCGATGCTGGACGAACAGCGCGGTCGCTTCTTCAGGAAGCGTGTAATACGTCAGCAGGTTGCGGCGCAGGTCGATCAGCTTGCGGGCCACGACGAGCGTCTGGGCGGGCGACAGGCGGAACGGATCGGGATAGCCGAGCGCCAGCGCCGTGAACGAAAAATTGTGCTGCGCACTGTTGAAGTCGAGCACCTTGCCGCGATAGCGCGGATTCCACAGCTCGCGCATCGAGTGCGGCGCGGCCGGCACCTGCTTGCGGTCGTAGATCAGCCCCATCGACGAATACGTGAACGGGATCGCGTACGATGCGCCGTCCTGCACGAGCCCGCCAATCGTCGCGAGCTGCTGGAAATTCGGTAATTGCCGCCGCCGGTTCGGGATGCGCGACAGGTCGATCGGCGCGAGCAGGTGTTCGCGCGCATAGCGCTGGATCTCGGCCGTGTTCGCGGCGAGCACGTCGTACGGCGGCGGCGAAGCGCCGTGCATCCGCGTCCACAGCGCTTCGTCGGAATCGACCAGCGTCACCTCGACGCGCACGTGAAACTGCGCCTCGAATGCGCTGACGATATCGCTGTCCGCGTAACCGGGCCAAGCCAGCACGCGCAGCACGTTGTCGTTGACGGTTTCGGGAGAGACGGCGAAGGCTGGCAGAGCGAGCGCAAGTAAGCCCAGCGTCGATACGATGCGCAGCGTGCGCACGGCGCCGCGGGCGCGTGTGCGTACGCCGATTCCCCTGATCAATCGCACCCCGCGTGAATCGCCCGGCTGCATTCGACTGTCCTTTTTCGAGTCGATGCGATATCCCGCAACGAGACCATAAAACGCAGGGTCACGCAATCGGAACAAGCCGCACATCGCGCATTTTCATCGGGCCTCACGGTGGAATGCGACCCAATTACCTCGGCCCGCGTCGGGCCGCGATTACACGAATACGCGAATACGACCGTCAGCGCCAGGCCTGCGTGAATTCGGCGATCACGCGCGACAGGTGGGCGCGCATCGCGTCGCGCGCTCCGTCCGCATTGCGCGCCATGATCGCCGCGAAGATTCGCTGGTGATCCTCCTGCGACGCCTCGCGCAATGCGGTCGAGTGAAAGTGCTCCTCGATCTTGTCCCACAGCGGATCGCTGCGCGCGCAGTCCCACATCGCCGTGACCATGTGCAGCAGCACCGTATTGCCGGTGGATTCCGCGATTCGCAGGTGAAACTGGCGATCGGCCGCGTCGTAGGCGGCCTTGTCGTTCATCTGCTCGCGCATCGTCGTCAGCGAGAAAAACAGGCGATCGAGATCGGCATCCTTGCGTTCGGTCGCCGCGAGCGCCGCGACTTCCGCCTCGATCAGCCCGCGCGCGCGCAGCGTCTCGATCGGCCCCGGCCCGCGCGGCACGTCGAACGTCACCGGCCGCGCGGCATCGGCCGCCGACACGTAGATGCCCGAGCCGATCCGCACCTCGACGATCCCCTGCACCTCGAGCGCGATGATCGCCTCGCGCACCTGCGTGCGGCTCACGCCGAACTGGTCGGCCAGGCTGCGCTCCGACGGCAGCCGTGCGCCGGCCTCGAACGCGCCGGCGGCCACCATCGCGTGAATCTGTCGCGCAAGGCCGATATAGGAGCGGTCCGCGGCATCGGTGTCGCGGCTGGCGGACAGGGTGGAAAGATCGGTCATCGAAAGGCTCGCAACGGGCTGGCCGGCACCGCTGCGGCACCGGATCGCCAAAATGGTACACCAATTTGGTTCGAAGCCGGTTCGCCCTGCCGGCCGGCCCTGCCAGCCGTTTCCTGGACTGTCACGCCGACCGTCGCCCACGCGGACAACTGGTAAACCACTATCCCGCACAACTGGTATACCAATCATAATTCGCACACCGACGCCGGGCCGGCACACCGCCGCCCGGTCGTCCGCCGCATGAACCGCCAGCCAGGAGCCGCTCCAGTGAAGATGTCTTTCCGTTGGTACGGCGAGTCCGATCCGGTCTCGCTGCAATACATCCGCCAGATCCCCGGCGTCACGCATATCGTGTCCGCGATCTATGACGAACCGGTGGGCGAGGTCTGGCCCGTGCACAAGATCGACGCGCTGAAGGCGACGATCGAACGCGCGGGCCTGCTGTTCGACGTCGTCGAATCGGTGCCCGTGCACGAGGACATCAAGCTCGGCAAGCCGACCCGCGACCGCCTGATCGACCACTACCGGCAGACCATTCGCCATCTCGGCGCGGCCGGCATCCGCGTCGTCTGCTACAACTTCATGCCCGTGTTCGACTGGACGCGCACCGAGCTGTCGAAGACGCTCGACGACGGATCGACCTGCCTAGCGTTCAGCACCGACGCGGTCGACCGGATCGATCCGAACGACGGCATCGCGCTGCCCGGCTGGGATTCGAGCTACCGGCCCGAACAGTTGCAGGCGCTGCTCGCCGACTACCGCGACGTCGACGAGAACGCGCTGTGGGCCAACCTCGAATACTTCCTGAAGGCAATCATCCCGGTGGCCGAGGAAGCCGGCGTGAAGATGGCGATCCATCCCGACGATCCGCCGCGCCCGATCTTCGGGCTGCCGCGCATCGTGAAGAACCGCGACGATCTCGCGCGGATCGTGCGCATCGTCGACTCGCCCGCGAACGGGCTGACGCTGTGCTCGGGCTCGCTCGGCGCAGGCCCCGAGAACGATGTCGAAGCGCTCGTGCGCGAATTCGGCGCGATGGGCCGGATTCATTTCGCGCACATCCGCAACGTGAAGGTCGACGCGAACGGCGATTTCGAGGAAACCGCGCACCTGTCGAGCTGCGGCTCGCTCGACATCGCCGCGATCGTGAAGGCGTATCACGACACCGGCTTCACCGGCTACGTGCGCCCCGACCACGGCCGCATGATCTGGGGCGAGACCGGCAAGCCCGGCTATGGCCTCTACGACCGCGCGCTCGGCGCGGTCTACCTGAACGGCCTGTGGGAAGCGCTGACGAAGTTCGACCGCGCGCCGCAAGCGTCGCGGTAATTCGCCCTTCGAGGCGGCCGGCGCCGCGGATCGCCGGTCGCCCGCCACGATATTCCGCGCGGAGACACCTGCATGCCACGCATCCGATGGGCCATGATCCTGATGTGCTTCCTGGCCAACGTCATCAACTTCATCGACCGCGCGAACCTCGCGATCGCGGCGCCCAGCATCCGTGCCGACCTCGGCCTCGACGCGGTCGGCATGGGGCTCGTGCTGAGCGCGTTCTTCTGGACCTATGCGTTCCTGCAATTGCCGGCCGGCTGGTTCATCGACAAGGTCGGCGTGCGCGTGAGCCTCGCGCTGGCCGTCGGCTGGTGGTCGGCGTTCACCGTCGCGACGGGCGCCGCGCGCGGCCTCGCGCAACTCGTCGGCGTGCGGTTGATGCTCGGCGTCGGCGAGGCGGCCGCGATCCCTTCGTTCGCGAAGGTCGCGTTCAACTGGTTTCCGCGCAGCGAGCGCGGCCTGGCCAGCAGCATCTTCGACAGCGGCTCGCGCGTCGGCTCCGCGCTGTCGCTGCCGCTCGTCGCGTGGCTGATCTCGATCGTCGGCTGGCGCGGGTCGTTCGTGATCACGGGCGGCATCGGCATCGTGTGGGCGCTGGCATGGTGGTTCGTCTATCGCGACCCGGAACGCTATCGCGCGATCGCGCCGGACGCCGTCGATGCGCTGCTCGCGCAACGCGGCGCACCGTCGGTTGCGGCCGCAACCGACGGCCCGAAGGTGTCGTGGCTCGACCTGTTCCGCTACCGCACCGTGTGGGGCATGATGATCGGCCTGTTCTGCCTGAACTTCGCGATCTACTTCTTCATCACGTGGTTCCCGAGCTACCTGTTGCAGTCGCGCGGCTTCTCGCTCGCATCGCTCGGCACGTGGGGCATGCTGCCCGCGCTGCTCGCGATTCCCGGCGGCTGGCTCGGCGGCTACGTGTCGGACAGCCTGTTCCGCCGCGGCTGGAGCGCCACCGCCGCGCGCAAGACCTGCCTCGTGGTCGGCATGCTGCTGTCGTCGTCGATCGCGCTGTCCGCGTTCGTCGAAAACGTCTGGGCCTGCCTCGGCCTGTTCGCGCTCGCGTATGCCAGCCTGTCGTTCGCCGGCGCCAACGTGTGGACGCTCGTCGGCGAAGTCGCGCCGACGCCGGCGCACGTCGCATCGCTAGGCGGCATCCAGAACTTCGCGGGCAATCTCGCGGGGATCTTCATCACGACCTTCACCGGCGTGATGCTGTCGATCACGAAAGGCTCGTTCGTCGTGCCGCTCGCAGTGGCCGGTGCGCTGTGCGTGGTCGGCGCACTGTCGTACCTGTTCGTCGTCGGCAAGGTCGAGCCGTTGCCGCCGCTGCGACGCGGCGGCAGCGAGAGGAATGTGGAGCCGAACGCGGCCTGACCCAGCGGGACGGCGCGGCCGACACACCCGCGCTTTCCCTTTCGGGCCGCGCATCGGACCATGGGCCGCGCCCGCCGTTTCGGGCGCGCTCGGCCTCGAACGCTGCGTGCGCGTGAACCTCGGCCATCCGTGGAGCCGCGACATCGAACGTGCGATCCGCGTGCTCGACGAACCGGTCGTGCAGCCGTCGGTCCGCAAGGCCAGCCGAATCGCGCGACGAGTATGCTGCGCTGGCTGCATCACGGCCATGCAGCCGATCGGCGCGCGGGTTACATTGCAACTCCCGCCGCCCTTTTCCCGATTGCCCATGAGCCCGCTGCCTTACCTCGATCACGACGCGCTGCTGACACTGGCGGCCGAAGCCGCGCACGTCACGCAGCCGTGCACGTGCACGAAAACCTCGCTCGCCGGCTGGACGACCCTGCCGCTGTCGCTGCCGGACACGCAATTGATCGAAGTGGCCACGCTCGCGCCGCCGGACGACGCGGAGCCGACCTACGCGGAACATCATCCGGCCGGCACGCGCTATGCGTCGGACGACGCGCCGATCGCGCCGCGCCATTTCCCGTACAACCGCTGCACCGTCAGCCGCTGCCGCGCGTGCGGCCGCCTGTTCCTGCGCTACCAGGAAGGCGGCGGCTACTTCGTCGACCAGCGCATCCGCGCGCTCGATCCGGCGCTCGTCGTCGACGCATGACCGCGTAACGTACGGGGTTTTCGGGCTCGGTGCCCATGCTCGGCGACGACACCGACCTCGCGGCCGCACGGCGGCTGCTCGACCGCTTTCCGGGCTTCCTGCAGCACGATGCGAGAACGCTCATGCCGCCGCAGGACGCGACAGCGCAGGCCGGAAAATGAAACGGGCGGCTCGCTGGCCGCCCGTACGATGAACCGGAAGCAAACCGGCCGACGCCCGCCGTCACGCTAGCGCCGCCGGCGTTCAGTGCGCCGCTGCCGGCTTGCCGAACGCGCCGAGGATCTTCTTCTCGAGCGCGATGTAATCGCGGCCGAAGTGGTGATCGCCCTGCGTCTTGATCACGTCGGCGCCCGTGTTCGCGAGCGCCGGACACATCGTATCCGTCTCTTCCGCGCCATAGAAGCACTGCACGAGTTGCGGCGGCACCTTCGCGATTTCCGGCGCGACCTTCAGCGCCTTGTCGCTCGCGGGCATGCCGAGCCAGCCCGTCACGCGGATCTGGAAATCGGCCGACGGCGCGAAGCCGAGCAGCGACATCACCGCGACCTTGTCGCGCAGGTCCGCCGGCAGCCGGTTGTACGCGAACGGCATCACGTCGGCGCCGAACGAGTAGCCGACCAGCGCCACGCGGCTCGCATGCCAGCGCGCCATGTAGGTGCGCATCACGCGGGCAAGATCGCGACTCACCTGTGCGGGCGGCTTCTCGCTCCAGAAATAACGCAGGCTGTCGATGCCGACCACCGACACGCCGTCGCGCTGCAGCGCCTCGGCGATCGTCTTGTCGAGATCGCGCCAGCCGCCGTCGCCCGAGATCACGATCGCGAGCCGGTCGCTGCCGCCCTTGGCCGGCAGTTCGACGAGCGGCAGATCCGACACGTCGAGCTCGTCGCTGCTGCTGGTGTCGCGCAAGTGCGACGTGACGAGCGACACGAGCTTGGCCGAGTCCCCCGCGGCAGCCGTTTCGACGAAGCCCGGCATCGCGCGGCGCACGATCGTCGGATCGGGCGGACACGGCTTGAAGCGCGGATCGAGCTTCGCGGCCGGCCCGACCGCGACGACGCCGGCGATCGTATTCTCCGGCGCCATCGACAGAATCTGCTTGGCGATCGCGCCGCCCTGGCCCACGCCCGCGACGATCGGCGTGAAATAGCGCGACGATTGCGCGAGACGTTCGAGCTGATGGCTGACCGCCTCGGCGTCGCCGTCGAGGTGATGGCAGGCTTCCTGCTTCGCGGCGAGATTCGCCGCGTAGCGCCCCGAATCGACGCCGACCGTCATCGCACCGGCTTTCGCGAGCGCGTCGGCCGCCTGCTGATCGGCGGCCTGCCAGCCTGCCCCACGCGAGAACAGCACGACGAACCCGCGCAGCGGCCCGCTCGGCCTGGTCACGGTCACGGGCCCGTAGCGGCCGCCGGACACGGTCTCGGCTTTCGCGGCGGCCGGCTGCGCGGCGCACGCGGCGCCGGCCAGCATCATTCCCGCGCAGGCGGCTGCCGCCCGCGCGATTACCTTCTTCAACATCATGAACGCCGACCTCCAGCCAGCAATGACAGATCCGCAAGCGTGACGAACACGCCGACCGAGCCCGAGGCCGCGAGATAACGCGGCTCCCAGTGCGGTTCGAACTTGCTCTTGAAAGCGCGCAAGCCGCGGAAGTTGTAGAAGCGGCCGCCGAAGCGCCAGACCATCAGGCCGAGCCGGTGGAACGGCGACGGCATCTTCGCCGCCCCCATCCCCGAGAACGGCGCGATGCCCAGGCTCAGCTTGCGGAACCCCGCTTCCTTCAGATGCAGCGCGAGCTGCGTAAACAGATACTCCATCGCGTACGGCGACGCGTCCGGCAGATGGCGCATCACGCCGACCGTCGCCTCGGTGTGGAGATCGGTCGTCATGAACGTGACGAACGCGATCGGCTTGTCGGCCTGCCGCACCAGCATCACCGACTGAGTCGCGAGATAGCCGTCGTGGAACGCCGCCACCGAGAAACTCTTCTCGCGCGCATCGCGACTGTCGAGCCAGCCGTCGGAGATGTCGCGCAGCGCCGGCAGCGCGGCCGGCACGTCGCCCGGCGCGATCACCTCGACCGTCAGCGCATCCTTGTCGCCACGGCGCAGCGCGTAGCGCAGGTGCGATCGGTTCGATCCTTTCAGATCGAACCGATCGAGCGCGATGTGCGCTTCCTCGCCCAGCTTCATCAGCGTGAGCCCCGCGTCGAGATACAGCGGCAACGCGTTGGCGCGCACCTGGTAGAACGCCGCGCGGCCGCTGTGCGCGTGCGCGAGCGCGATGAACTTGCTGATCAGCGCCGGCCATTCTTCACGCGGCCCGACCGGGTCGTGCAGCGCGGCCCACGTGCGGCCGTTCTTCGCGTACATCAGGAACGCGCGGCGCGACTCGGAGAACAGGAACGACTTGTCGCCCATCAGCGCGAGGCCCGCATCGCTGCACTCCTGCGCGCGGATGATCTGCTCCGCGTCGACCAGGTCCTGCTCCGCGGGCTTCACGAAACGTCCGGGCGCCGGGCGCAGCAATTGCCACAGCGCGAACAGCGCGACGAACACGCCGGATGCGAGCGTCGCGCGCAGCGCCCGCGGCGCGCGCGCATCGAACGAGAAATGCGACCACAACTCGCGCGTGTAAGGCACGTCGCGGAACGCGAAGAACAGCACCCACACGGCCAGCATCAGCACCATCGCCACCGACACGAACCAGCTGACGGTGAAGCGCTCGGCGAGCAGCGAAGAATGACGGTTGAACCGGCGACGGCTGACGAGCAGCAGCACGAGCAGCGTGCCGAGCACGCCGGCCTCGACGAACGCGAGGCCCTTGGCCAGCGACAGCGCGAGGCTCGCGAGCGTCAACGCGAAGGTCATCCACCAGGCGCCGTCGAGCCGGCGCAGCAGCCCGCGCGCGACGAACAGCAGCGCGACGCCGAGCACGCTGCAGATTACCTGCGAGCCTTCGAGCACCCACAGCGGCACGATGTGGCGCAGGATCGCGATCCGATGCCAGAACGCGGGCGTCGCGCTCGAGATCACCAGCATTCCGCCGACCGCGAACGTCACGAGGCTCAGGAACACCGGCGCCAGTTGCGACACGCGCACGGCCTGCCGCGTCACGAGCCGGCGCCGCAGCGCGCGGCCCTCGAAACCGGCGAGCAGGCCGGCCGATAGCACGAGCGGCACGCCGAAATAGACCGCGCGATACGCGATCAGCGCGGCGACCATCGCGTGCGCGGGCACTTCGCGACCGAGCGTGAAGACCATCGCCGCTTCGAACACGCCGATCCCGCCCGGCGTATGGCCGATCATCCCGAGCAGCAACGCGGCCGCGTAAACGGTGATGAAGGTCGGGAAGCCGACTGGTGCAGCCGGCAGCAACACCCACAGCGTCAGGCCCGCGGCAACGACGTCGAGCACCGCATAGACGACCTGCGCGACGAGATCGCGTCGCGCCGGCACGTCGAACGACAGCCATTTGAAGCGCGTGACGACCGGGCGCGCGGTGTTGCCGCACAGCACGACCAGCGCGGCGAGCACGACGAGCAGTGCAACACCCGTCCACGTGAGCACGCCGGGCGCGACGTGCAGCATCGCGGCGAGCGCCTCCGGCACGCAGACCATGCCGACCGCCGTCATCAGCACCATCGCGAGCGCCAGCGTGCCGCTCGTGAATACCGTCATCCGGCCGATCTGGGCAGGCGTGACGCCCGACACGCCGTACACGCGCGCGCGCACCGCGCCGCCCGTCAGCGCACCGAAGCCGGTCGCGTTGCCGAGCGCGGAACCGGCAATCGCGCCGATCCACAGCGCGACGCGCGGCACCCTGGCCGCGACATACCGCAAGCCGACCGCATCGCGGGCGACGAGCGCGAGATAGCTGAGGGCCGTCGCGGCCAGCGACGCGCCCCACTCGCGGACGGACATGTGACGCAACTGGCGGATCACCGACCGGTAGTCGACGGATTCCGACAGATGCTGGAAAACCACGATCAGCAGCAGGCCGATGCCGAGCGCGAGCAGCGGCGACAGCACGCGCTCGTTGCGGATCAGCGCCCGGGCACGGGCGATCACCGCCGCGGCGCGACCGGGCGAACCAGAGTGGCGGGAAGACATAACGTGTTCAGTGGTGGTGCATAGCGTGTCGCGGCGCGGGTTGGCCGGGCGGCGACGTATCTGTTGTTCTGCGTGGGCGGCCGGCCGAATACGGCCTCGTGGCGCCTGGATCAGAACTTACGAGTATACGGAATTAATATTACAGAATCTTTCACGTCGACTTTGTGCGGATTTGTGGTTTCTCGCACATCGTTTCTCGCACATCGAGACGCACCGGGAAACAGGGCGTCCTGCGAACGCAAGGTGCGCATCATACCGGGAACCGGGGCGATTTTTTCATCGGATGAATGACTTGCGATGCATTTGGGAGGAATCTGCCGCGCCGAGCCCGGCGGATGAGGATGAAAACGCGACGGCACGGCGCGTTTCGGGATGGGAACGGGTGGATTCGGTGCGCCCGTCCGGCGCACCCCCGGCGCGGAAACATGCCGCCGCGCGTCATTTCGCCCGCTCATGCTCCCCGAGCCCGATCGCCTTGTAGTCGTATGTCGGGTAGAACTCCGTGCGGTACGCGCCCCAGGCCGTATCCTCGAGTACACGATTGACCTCGCGCAGCCGCGACGCCGGCAGCCGCAGCACGACGATCTGCCCGATCCCCATCGTCACCGTCCAGCTCACCACCTCGACGCCCGGCGGCGGAAACGCCTTGTAGAACCCCTGCTTCGCGAGTTGCGCATTCAGTTCGGCGAGCGGGCGCGACTGGTCGTGCTTCAGGAACACGGTCAGCAGCACCGCGTTGTCGGGCGTCGCGGCGGCCGAACCTGCCGGCACCGTCGACGTCTGGCCGATGGCCGGTGCGCTGGAAACCGCGGCGGCCGCCAGCGCGGCGGCAATCACGAACGTTCGAATCGGAAAATGCGGAAAGACGGTCATCACGCGACTCCATGGCTTCGTGGGAGGAGCCGCCATCATGCGCCGCCGGATCCATTGCTGCAGCGAGCGGCCGAGGCGATTACGCCGCGCCCGCCCCTTCGCGCTCGCGGAGCACGTCGATGAACGCGCGCAGCTTGGCCGGCACGTGCTTGCGATTCACGTAATACAGCCACATCGGCGGCAGCGTGCGGCACGCGCCCGGCAGCACCTCGACGAGCGACCCGTCGCGCAGGTCCTGTTCGATCCGCTCGCGCACGAACGCGAACGCAATGCCGACACCGGCGCGCGCCGCGTCGATCACCGCATCGTCGTCGTTCGTCACGAACACGCCGTCCGGATCGAGATCGACGTCGCGTTGCCCGTCGCGCAGCAGCCATTTATGCAAACGGCCGCTTTCCGAGAAACGGAAACGAACGCACGCATGACGTTCGAGCTGCGCAATCGATGCAGGCGCACCGTACCGCGCCAGATAAGCGGGCGACGCGACCAGCGCACACGTCAACGCAGGCGCAATCCGCACGCCGATCATGCCCGGCTGCAGCCGGTCGGCGAGGCGAATCCCCGCATCGAAGCCGTCCTTTGCGATGTCGACGAGTTCGTTCTCGTAGCGAATTTCGAGCCGGACTTTCGGGTAGCGCTCGCGGAACGTGGCGAGCACGGGCGCGATCACGAGCAAGCGCGCGAGCGGCAGCGCGGTCACGCGCAACAGCCCGTTCGGCTCGCTGCGCGCATCCTTCAGTTCGTCGCGTGCCTGCACGACCTGACGGTACGCAGGCTCGGTCTGCCGCAGGTAGCGCTGGCCGGCTTCGGTGAGGCTGACGCCGCGCGTGCTGCGGTTGAACAGCTTCACGTTCAGCTCGCCCTCGAGCTGCCCGATCGCGAGGCTGACGGCAGCCGGCGTCAGGCCAAGCGCGGCGGCGGCGCGCGTGAAGTTGCCGGCCGTCGCGACGGTCATGAACACGTGCAGCCCGGCCATTGGATCGCGTCGGCTCATCGTCTGTCCATCATTAGAAAAACTTGAAACTACTTCGAGCGGAATACGAATTCTCCCATATACCGTCGCTGCCTACACTGGCGCTGTCGTCCCCATCGGAGCCGCGCATGAACCCGCTCACCGCCGCACTGCCCCTCGCCGCCGCCCGCCGCACGATCGACGCGGCGCTCGCCCATGCCGCGTCGCTGCAGGTGGCCGGCGTCGCGATCGCCGTCGTCGACGCCGGCGCCAACCTGCTCGCATTCGCGCGCACCGACGACTGCTTTCTCGGCGCGATCGACCTCGCGCAGCGCAAGGCGCTCACGGCGATCCGTTTTCGCGCGTCGACCGCGTCGCTCGGCGCGCTGTCCGGCGCGGACGGGCCGTTGCGCGGCATCGAGCACAGTCACGGCGGGCTCGTCACGTTCGGCGGCGGCGAGCCGCTCATCGACGGCGACTGGCGCTGCGTCGGCGCAGTCGGCGTGTCGGGCGGCAGCGTCGAACAAGACGAAGCGATCGCGCGAGCCTGCAGCGATCATTTCCTGGCAACACTCAACCGCAAGGAGTAAGCACATGGCACGGAAACACATCCTCATCACCGGCGCGGGGTCGGGCTTCGGCCTCGAAGTCGCGCTACGGCTCGCCGAGCGCGGCCACGACGTGACGGCCGGCGTCCGCGCCGCCGCCGAGATCGACGTCGTGACGAGCGCCGCAGCGCAACGCGGCGCCACGCTGCGTGTCGTCAAGCTCGACGTCACGTCCGCATACGACCGCGCCCGCGCGGCCGATCTCGACGTCGACGTGCTCGTCAACAACGCGGGCGTCGGCGAAGCCGGCGCGCTCGTCGATCTGCCGATCGAGATCGTGCGCGAACTGTTCGACGTAAACGTGTTCGGACCGCTCGAGCTCACGCAACAGATCGCGCGCGGGATGCTCGCGCGCCGGCACGGCAAGATCGTGTTCGTGTCGTCGATTGCCGGGTTGATCACCGGGCCGTTCACGGGTGCGTACTGTGCGTCGAAACATGCGGTCGAATCGATCGCCGAGGCGATGCATGCCGAACTGGCGCCGCACGGCATCCGCGTCGCGGTCGTGAACCCGGGCCCGTACCGCACGGGTTTCAACGACCGGATGATGGAAACGACACGGCGCTGGCACGATCCGGCCGTGCATACCGTGACGCCGGAAAAGCTGACCTTCCCGCTCGAACAGCACGACCCGGAGGAAATGATCGCGAAGATGGTCGACGTGATCGACAGCGACGGCGGCGCGTTCCGCAACCTGCTGCCGCGGTCGGCGGAGGAATTCGTCCGCGCCGAGCAAGCGCATGCGTGGAATCGCCAGCAGTAATGCAAACCGGCGGCGGCAGGCGGTTCACGCAGAGGCGCCACGCCAGCCACGCCACGCCACGCCACGCCACGCGCAGCGTTCGCCATCGACGGCCGTCTCGACGGTCCGGACGCCGGCGACCGGCCAGTCGCCGCGCGGAGCCCGCGTGCAGGCGCGGCGGCATCAAGCCGCCGCGCCTGCGTTCAATACACGTCCCGCATATAGCGCCGCGCCTTCGAAAGCCGCGCGACGTAGTCGTTCGCGGCTTCGTCGGACATGCCGCCGTGCTCGGCGACGACCGCCTTGAGCGCCGTATCGACGTCCTTGGCCATCCGCGCGGCGTCGCCGCACACGTAGAAGTGCGCGCCTTCCTCCAGCCAGGCGAACAGCTCGGCGCCGTGCTCGCGCATCCGGTCCTGCACGTAGATCTTGTCGGCCTGGTCGCGCGAGAACGCGAGATCGAGCCGCGTGAGGAATCCGCTGTCGTGCATCGCGCCCAGCTCGTCGCCGTAGTAGAAGTCGGTCTGCGCGTGCTGCTCGCCGAAGAACAGCCAATTGCGCCCGCGCGCGCCGCGCGCCCGCCGCTCGTGCAGGAAGCCGCGGAACGGCGCGACGCCGGTGCCCGGGCCGACCATCACGATCGGCACGTCGCCGTTCACCGGCGGCCGGAAATGCGCGGACTTCTGCACGAACACGGGCACGCGGCCGTCGTCCGCGCGATCGGCAAGGAACGTCGACGCGACGCCTTTGCGCGCGCGCCGGCCGTTGTGATAGCGCACGGCCGACACGGTCAGGTGAATCTCGCCTTCGTGCGCGCTCGGGCTCGACGCGATCGAATAGAGGCGCGGCTGCATGCGCTTGAGCATGCCGACCAGCTCCGCAGCCGACAGCTCGACCGGAAACTCGTGCAGTACGTCCGCAAGCTGTTGCCCCCACAACCACTGCTTGAGGTCGGCCTTGCGATCGTCGCCGAGCAGCGACTTCAGCGCGCCGTTCGCGCTGCGCGACGCGATGAAGGCCAGCGTGTCCGGATGCGGGCGCGTGATGTCGAAGTGGCGCGCGAGCGCATCGCCGAGCCGGATATCGCCGATGCCCGCCACCGACACGGGCGCATCGGCCTTCAGCGCGGTGACGGACAGCAATTCGTCGACCAGTTCCGGACAGTTGGTGGGCCATACGCCCAGCGCGTCGCCGGTTTCGTATTCGAGGTTCGCGCCCTGGGTCGACAGCGACACGTAGCGCGTGTCTTTCGCGGCGCCCGGCCGGTTCAGCCGCAGGTTCGCGACGAGCTTCGACGGCGCCGGATGCGCCTTCGTCGGCAGCAACCCCGACGGGCTCATCGCGCCGGACGGCACCGCGTGCAACGCGGCATCGGCCTCCTTGATCCGCGCGACGACGCGCTCGAGCCACCGGTCGGCGTCGTGCTGGAATTCGACGTCGCAATCGACGCGCGCGCAGAGGCGCACCGCGCCGAGTTCCGCGAGCCGCGCGTCGAGCCGGCGGCCATGGCCGCAGAACTGATCGTAGTTGCGGTCGCCGAATGCGAGCACCGCGAAATGCACGCCGTCGAGGCGCGCGGCGCTGCCGGCCTGCAGCGCGTCCCAGAACTCGCTGCCGTTGTCGGGCGCATCGCCGTCGCCGAACGTACTGGTCATCAGCAGCACGTATTGCGCACCGGCCAGCGACGTGACCGGGTAATCGGACATGCACGCGGTGCGGATCTCGAAGCCCGCGTTCATCAGCTTCGTCGCGTAATCCTCGGTCAACGATTCGATGTTGCCCGTCTGCGATGCCCACAGCAGCACGACCTTCGGGCGCGGGCGCACGATGCGCACGCCGCCGGACGCGGCGGCGTCGGGCGGCAGCGCGGGCGCCGCGGCGCTCTGCGCACCGGCAGGCAGCGAGCGGCTGAACAGGCCCGCGAGCATGCCGTCGAGCCAGAACCGCACGGGCGGCGTCAACGGCGCGCCGGCCGGCAGCACCGGCACGCCGCCTTCGCGCCGGCCGGCGCTCGCCTTCAGCCCGCTGACGAGGCCGGCCACGTACAGGCGCTCCGTATCGGTCAGCGGCGGCGGCGCGAGATCGGCGACGCCGAGCGCGGCCGCGAAAGTGTCGATGTCTGCCATGTCGGATTCCTGTGAAGCCGCGGCCTGCGCCATCGCCGGTGCGGGCCGCGCGTCGTCGGCGCATGTATCGGGTTGCGCGGTGTCGTCGGCGGCGGACGCGAACGCATCGACCTCGACGCGCCGCAGCGCGACCGCGCAGTATTTCAGTTCGGGTTGCTGCGATTCCGGGTCGATCGCGTCGTTCGTCACCGCGTTGATGCACAGGTCGTCGCCGTATACGTCGTTCCAGTGCATCGGCGCGAAGCAGTTGCCGCGCCGCACGCGCTCGGTCACGACGGCCGGCAGCACCGCGCGGCCGCGCGCCGAACGGATCTCGACGCTGTCCTTCGCGGCGATGCCGAGCGCGCCGGCATCGTCCGGGTGCAGTTCGACGAACGGGCGCGGGTTGAGCTTGTTCAGCATCGCGACCTTGCCCGTCTTCGTCATCGTGTGCCACTGATGCTGCAGCCGCCCGGTGTTCAGCACGATCGGGAACGTGTCGTCGGGCAGCTCGGCCGGATCGACGTGCGGCCGAGCGAAAAAGCGCGCCCTGCCCGACGGCGTCGGGAACGCGATGCGCGGGGCGTCGCTGCCGTCGGCCGCCGTGCGCAGCGGCTGGCTCACGCCGTCGTTCAGGTAGCGGATCGGATGCCGCTCGCGCGCGGCGCCCGGTGCGACGGGCCACTGCACGGGCCCGTCGCGCAGCGCCGCATGGCTCGCGCCGCGCAGGTCGTAGCCGGTCGCCGGATTCGAGAAACGGACGATCTCGTCGAACACGTCGGCCGCCGACGCATAGTCGAACGCGTCGCCGAAGCCCATCGCGCGTGCGACTTCCGCGACGATGCGCCAGTCGGGCAGCGCGTCGCCGGGCGGCGCGACCGCCGCGCGCATCAGCGTCATGTTGCGCTCGGAGTTGATCATCACGCCATCGCCTTCGGCCCACAGCGCGCCGGGCAGCAGGATGTCCGCGTAGCGGTTGGTCTCGGTGTCGAGGAACGCGTCCTGCGCGATCACGAGCTCCGCCGCCTGCAGCCCGGCGATCACGTTGCGCCGGTTCGGCACGGTCGCGACCGGGTTCGTGCAGACGATCCAGCATGCCTTGATGTCGCCGGCCGCCATGCGCGCGAACAGGTCGACCGTGCCCTTGCCCGTGTCCTTGCGCAGCGTGCCGGCCGGCACGCGCCACAGATTCTCGACGAAGCGGCGATCGTCGTCGGATGCCACCGAGCGCTGGCCGGGCAATCCCGGCCCCATGTAGCCCATCTCGCGCCCGCCCATCGCGTTCGGCTGGCCGGTCAGCGAGAACGGCCCGCTGCCCGGGCGGCAGATCTTGCCGGTCGCGAGATGCAGGTTGCAGATCGCGTTGGTGTTCCATACGCCGTGCGTGCTCTGGTTGAGCCCCATCGTCCAGCAGCTCGTCCATTCCTGCGCGTCGCCGATCCATTGCGCGGCCGTGCGAATGTCGGCTTCGGCCAGCCCCGTGATCTCGGCAACGCGCTCGGGCGTGTAGTCGGCGAGGAACGCGGGCATCGCGTCCCAGCCCTCGGTGTATGCAGCGATGAACGCGGCGTCGGTGCGGCCGTTCGCATGCAGCAGATGCAGGAGCCCGTTGGTCAGCGCGAGATCGGTGCCCGGCCGGATCTGCAGGAACAGGTCGGCCTTGTCGGCGGTCGCGGTGCGGCGCGGGTCGACCACGATCAGCTTCGCGCCGGCCTTCACGCGATCCATCATCCGCAGGAACAGGATCGGGTGACAGTCGGCCATGTTCGCGCCGATCACGAAGAACAGGTTCGCGCGGTCGAAATCCTGGTACGACCCGGGCGGGCCGTCCGCGCCGAGCGACTGCTTGTAGCCGGTGCTCGCGCTCGCCATGCACAGGCGCGAGTTCGACTCGATGTTGTTGGTGCCGACGAAGCCCTTCGCGAGCTTGTTCACGAGGTATTGCGCCTCGATCGACATCTGCCCCGACACGTAGAACGACAGCGCGTCGGGCCCGTGCGTGTCGAGCACCGCGCGCAGCCGCCGTGCAGTCTCGGCGATCGCGTCGCGCACCGGCAGCGGCACGAGGTCGTCCTCGCGCGCGCGCCGCACGAACGCGCGGTCGAGCCGCCCCGAGCGACGCAGCGCGACGTGCGCCGACGAACCCTTCGTGCACAGCCGCCCGAAGTTGGTGGGATGGTCGGCGTCGCCGGACACCTTGACGACTTCGCCCTCCTCGACGTGCAGCACCATCCCGCAGCCGACGCCGCAGTACGGGCACACGCTCTTGACGGGGGTGGCGGTCATGCGTGCTCCCGGGCGCTCAGGCCGCGATCCACACGAAGCCGTCCTCGACTCGCGACGGATACGCGTTCACCGACTGCTCGGGCGCTTCCAGGCATTCGCCGGTACGCAGGTCGAAGTGCTGCTTGTACAGCGGCGATGCGACCACGATGCGCTCGCCGAGGCTGCCGATCAGCCCGCGCGACATCACGGCGGCCTGCGACACCGGGTCGACGTTGTCGATCGCGAACACGCCGCCGTCGGGATGGGCGACGTGAAACACCGCGACCTGCTCGCCGTTGACGAGCGCGCACACGCCGGTGTTCGGCACGATGTCGTCGAGCGGGCACACGCGGGTCCAGGACAGCGGAAGACGATCGTTCATGATGGGCTCCTTGAAAAAGACGCTGGTGTCGGCGAGGGTCAAACGGTTGCGGGTTCGGCGACGACGGGAATCGACACGGGCTTGCCGCCCGCGCGTTCGCCGGGCGTCGCGGGCCGGATCTGGCCGCGCGTCTCGACGAATTCGATGGTCGTGTCCGGCGCGTCGCTGTTCACGAAGTGGCGGAAGCGCTTGCGCGTTTCCGGATCGGTGACGGCTCTCTTCCACTCGCACTCGTAGGTGTCGATCACGTGCTGCATGTCGGCTTCGAGTTCGGCCGCGATCGCGAGCGTGTCGTGCACGACGACGTCGATCAGGTAGTCGAGGCCGCCTTCGAGGTTGTCGCGCCACACGCTGGTGCGTTGCAGGCGGTCGGCCGTGCGCACGTAGAACATCAGGAAGCGGTCGATGTAGCGGATCAGCGTCGCGCGATCGAGATCGGACGCGAGCAGTTCCGCGTGGCGCGGCTTCATCCCGCCGTTGCCGCACACGTACAGGTTCCAGCCCTTCTCGGTCGCGATGACGCCGACGTCCTTGCCCTGCGCTTCCGCGCACTCGCGCGTGCAGCCGGACACGCCGAACTTGATCTTGTGCGGCGCGCGCAGCCCCTTGTAGCGATTCTCCAGATCGATCGCGAGGCCGACCGAATCGTCGACGCCGTAGCGGCACCACGTCGACCCGACGCACGATTTCACGGTGCGCAGCGCCTTGCCGTACGCGTGCCCCGACTCGAAGCCGGCCGCGATCAGTTCCTCCCAGATCGACGGCAACTGCTCGACGCGCGCGCCGAACAGGTCGACGCGCTGGCCGCCCGTGATCTTCGTGTACAGGCCGTATTTTTTCGCGACCTGGCCGACCGCGATCAGCCCTTCCGGCGTGACTTCGCCGCCCGGCATGCGCGGCACCACCGAATACGTGCCGTCGCGCTGGATGTTCGCGAGGTAGTAGTCGTTCGAATCCTGCAGCCCCGCGTGCTCCTTCTTCAGCACGAACTCGTTGAAACACGACGCGAGGATGCCCGCGACGGCCGGCTTGCAGACGTCGCAGCCGAGCCCGCGGCCGTGCTTGCGCAGCAGTTCGTCGAACGTCGTGATGCGCTCGACGCGGATCAGGTGGAACAGCTCCTGGCGCGAATGCGCGAAGTGCTCGCACAGATGGTTGTTGACCGCGAGGCCCTGCTTCTTCATCTCGGCCTTCATGATCTGCGTGACGAGCGGCACGCAGCCGCCGCACGACGTGCCGGCGCCGGTGCACGTCTTCAGCGCGCCGAGGCTCGTCGCGCCGTCGGCCACGGCCGCGCAGATCTGCGACTTCGACACGTTGTTGCACGAGCAGATCTGCGCGGCCGCGGGCAGCGCGTCGACGCCGATCGCCGGCTTCGCCGCGCCGTCCGACGACGGCAGGATCAGGAATTCCGGCGACTCGGGCAGCTCGATGCGGTTCAGCATCATCTGCAGCAGCGTGCCGTACTCGGCTGCATCGCCAACCATCACCGCGCCGTGCAGGAACTTGCCGCAGTCGGACACCACGAGCTTCTTGTAGACCTGTCGGCGCTCGTCCGCATACTGGTAGGTGCGGCTGCCGGCCGTCGTGCCGTGCGCATCGCCGATGCTCGCGACGTCGACGCCCATCAGTTTCAGCTTCGTGCTCATGTCGGCGCCTGCGAACGCAGCGGCGGCGGCGTCGGCCGCGCCGCCGAGCTGTTTCGCCACCACGCGCGCCATGTCGTAGCCGGGCGCGACGAGGCCGTACACCGCCCCGTTCCAGGCCGCGCATTCGCCGATCGCGTAGATATCGGCATCGCTCGTGCGGCATGCGTCGTCGATCGCGACGCCGCCGCGCGGGCCGATGTCGAGCCCGCACGCGCGGGCCAGTTCGTCGCGCGCGCGGATGCCGGCCGAGAACACGATCATGTCGGTGTCGAGATGCGTGCCGTCGGCGAACGCCATCCGGTGCGCGCCTTCGTCCCCGTCGACGATTTCGAGCGTGTTCTTGCCGGTATGCACGGTCACGCCGAGCGCCTCGATCTTCGCACGCAGCATCCGGCCGCCGCCGTCGTCGACCTGCACGGCCATCAGGCGCGGCGCGAATTCGACCACGTGTGTGTCGAGCCCCATGTCGCGCAGCGCCTTCGCGCATTCGAGGCCGAGCAGCCCGCCGCCGATCACGACGCCGCGCTTCGCGTGCGCGCCGCACGCCTGCATCGCTTCGAGATCCTCGATCGTCCGGTACACGAAGCAGCCCGCGCGATCGCGGCCCGGCACCGGCGGCACGAACGGACGCGAGCCCGTGGCGAGCACCAGCTTGTCGTACGCGAGCGTTTCGCCCGACACGAGCGTGACCGTATGCGCGGCGCGGTCGATCGACGCGACTTGCGCGTTCACGCGCAGGTCGAACTGCGGATGGCGCTCGAAGAAGCCGGGCTCGACGAGCGACAGGTCGTCCGCCGACTTGCCCGCGAAGAATTCCGACAGGTGCACGCGATCGTAGGCCGGGCGCGGTTCCTCGCCGAGCACGGTGACCTGCAGCGCGCCGGCCGTGCCGGCTTCCGCCGCGATGCATTCGAGGAGCTTGTGGCCGACCATGCCGTGGCCGATGACGATGAGTTTCATGATGACGGTTCCTTCGGTCGATCAGTTCGCGGCGCTCGCGGCGGCCAGCGCGCGATCGCGCAGCTCGGCTTCGCGCGCCTTGTGTTCTTCGCTGAAGCGCACGGCCATCGCGCACAATGCGGT
The DNA here is from genome assembly GCF_001528895.1 of Burkholderia sp. MSMB1078WGS. Classification (NCBI taxonomy): domain Bacteria; kingdom Pseudomonadati; phylum Pseudomonadota; class Betaproteobacteria; order Burkholderiales; family Burkholderiaceae; genus Burkholderia; species Burkholderia sp. MSMB1078WGS. The sequence continues at coordinate 101,680 of NZ_LPDI01000025.1, forward strand.
CGCGGTGACCGCGAGGCCGAGCAGGCTCAGCGTGTGCTGCACGTCGCCGACGCCCTTCAGCAGGAAGGCCGCGGCGACCGCGCCGACGTTGCCGCCCGCGCCGACGATCCCCGCGACGCCGCCGAGCGCCTTGCGGTCGATGAACGGCACGAGCGCGTAGGTCGCACCGCACGCCATGTGCGTGAAGAGGCCGAAGGTCAGCATCGCGACGAGGGCGATGCCGATGCCTTGCGCATGCGAGAACCAGATCAGCCCGAGCCCTTCGCCGACGATCAACGCGCACAGCAGCATCGCGCGCACGTCGAGGCTGCGGCGGGCGGCGATCTTGTCGGACAGCCAGCCGCCGAGCGCGCGGGCAAACAGTGCGAGCAGACCGAACAGGCCGACCGCGAAGCCGGCGTCCTTCAGCGACAGCTTGAAGTGATCGACGTAGTACAGCGCGGCGATGTTGTGGATGAACACCTCGACGCCGAAGCAGGCGCCGTACGTGACGAACAGCATCCACACGCGGTAGTTGCCGCAAGCGGCGAAGAAGCTCGCCCAGCCGCCCTTCTTGCCGCTGTCGACCGTCACGCCCTGCTTGCGCAGCGCGACGAAATCGCCTTGCGGGCAGTCCTGCGTGAAGCGCCAGTACGCCCACGCCATCGCGAGCATCGCCACGCCCGGCACGATCAGCGCGATGCGCCACGACGAACCCTCGCCGAAGCCGAGCATCAGGCCGGCGGCGACGAGCAGCGGCATCAGCGCCTGCGTCGCGCCCGCGCCGGCATTGCCCCAGCCGGCCGTCGTCGCGTTCGCGGTGCCGACCACGTTCGGCGCGAACATCACCGACGTGTGGTACTGCGTGATCACGAAGCCCGCGCCGATCGCGCCGATGCCGAGCCGGCAGATCAGGAACCACAGGTAATCGTGCGTGAACGACACGGCGAACACGGGGACCGCGCCGAGCAGCAGCAGCCCGGCATACACGCGGCGCGGGCCGAAGCGGTCGCACATCGGGCCGACCAGCAGCCGCACCGCGATCGTCGCGGCCACCGCGGCGATGTTGATGTTCGCGACTTGCGCCGCCGTGAGATGGAATTCGCGCGCGATCAGCGGCATCAGCGGCGCGCACGCGAACCATGCGAAGAAGCATACGAAGAACGCCATCCACGTCAGATGGAACGCGCGCATCGGCGCGGTGCGGAGGCTGAAGAGATCGATACGGGTAGCTTTGTCGGTCATGTCATCCGCCAAACGAAAAACGGCGTCCTGCGCACCCGGTCTCGTCGAGAGACCCGATGCGTAGGACGCCGTTGCCCATGAAGCCCGTTGCCGGGCGCTTCTGTTGATCGGTACTGCAGGCGAATCGCCGTTGATCCGCTCGCACCAGCTTATGCAAACGCCATGCCATATCGGCCCGAATCGCGCCGGCAGCCCCGCCGCGCAAGGCTCGCCGGCCAACATGCGCCGCGCTCCGGCACGCGGCGCGCGATGCGTCGCGATGCAGCGAGGCACAGATGTGGTGCGCTGCAGCACTGTCACCGTGCGACATTGCGGTGCGCGCCGACGGGGCGCGATGCACGCCGATGCGGCATCGCGACGGCCGGCGCGCGGCAAGGGCATGCATGCGCGCGGCCATCGCGCGGTGCGTCGCGGCACGCGATGCCCACGCATGGGGCCGGTTGGCCCGGATATTGCTGAACCCCGTGCATCACACCGGCAACGGCGCCGGTGGGCAGTCCCCGCAAAACCCTGCTCGCGCTTCACGCGAGCCTCCAGGACAACGGCGTCCCTCCGCGCTCGGCCACGGCCGGATGCCGGTGCGTTTCGACCGCCCGCCGCCGCCGCGCAACAACGCGTTATCAGACCGCCGCAGGGATGCGATGCGGCACAGGAACACGACATGACAACAGGCAAAGTCACGCTGCTGGGCGCCGGCCCCGGCGATCCCGATCTCCTCACGCTGAAGGCGGTGAAGGCGCTGGCCGCCGCCGACGTGCTGCTGCTCGACGATCTCGTCGCGCCCGGCATCGTCGAACTCGCGCCGCAGGCGCGCGTGATCCGCGTCGGCAAGCGCGGCGGCTGCCGCTCCACGCCGCAGGCGTTCATCGAGAAGCTGATGCGCCGCCACGCGTTGCGCGGCGCGCACGTGGTGCGCGTGAAAGGCGGCGACGCGCTACTGTTCGGGCGCGCCGGCGAAGAACTCGCGACGCTGCGTGCGGCCGCGATTCCCGTGGAAATCGTCAACGGCATCTCGTCGGGATTCGCCGCCGCCGCGAGCCTCGGCATCTCGCTCACGCACCGCGAGCACTGCCAGGGCGTCACGTTCGTCACCGCGCACCGCCAGGACCACGGCGAACCCGACTGGGCACGGCTCGCGGCGACCGGCACCACGCTCGCGATCTACATGGGGATGAGCCGCGTCGACCGCATCGCGGCGGGCCTGCTCGCCGTGCTGCCGGCGTCGACGCCGGCGGCGGCGGTGCAATGGGCCGGCACGCCCGACGAGCGCCGCTGGACCGGCACGCTCGGCACGCTCGCGGGCGGCATCGAAGCCGCGCGGCTCGGCAGCCCGGCCGTGATCCTCGTCGGCGGCGCGATCGGCGCAGCGGCCGCACGGGACGCGGACGCGGCAACCGGCGCGGCGCTTGCGCGGGCCGCCTGACGTGCGCGGCATCGCGCGGCTTCGGCCGCTCCCCGTTTCCTTCGCCGCCGGCCGCGCGTGCGGCCCGACTACATCGTTCGCCCCTTGCACCGACGCGTCACTGCCCCTGTTGCCCGCCACATGAGTTCGCCTGCCCTGCCCGCCCGCCTGCGCGTGCTGCTCGTCACCGATACCGACAAGCCGATCGGCGAACTCGGCGACGCGCTTTCGCGCCTCGGCTACGAGATGCTGAACGACGTCGCGACGCCCGCGCGCCTGCCGGTGGCCGTCGAGGAGCAACGCCCCGACGTCGTGATCATCGATACCGATTCGCCGTCGCGCGACACGCTCGAGCAACTCGCGGTCATGCATGCGACCGCGCCGCGCCCCGTGCTGATGTTCAGTCACGACGCCGACCAGGAACTGATCCGCGCGGCGGTCGGCGCGGGCGTCAGTGCGTATCTCGTCGAAGGGTTGTCGGCCGAGCGCCTCGCGCCGATTCTCGAAGTCGCGCTCGCGCGCTTCTCGCACGACGACGCGCTGCGCCGCCGGCTGGCCGACGTCGAGCGCGAACTCGCGGAGCGCAAGCTGATCGATCGCGCGAAACGCGTGCTGATGGACCAGCGCAAGCTGTCCGAACACGACGCGTATGCGGCGCTGCGCAAGCGCGCGATGGATCAGGGCCTGCGCATCGTCGACGTCGCGCGACAACTGCTCGACGCGTCACCCCAGTCATGAGTGCAATGAATACATCTCCTCCCGCCGCGCCGGAACGCGCACATCTTCGCCTCGGGTTCGTCGCGCTCAGCGATGCGGCCCCGCTGATCGTCGCGCAGCGCCTGAACCTCGGCGCGCGCCACGGCCTCACGCTCGAACCGAGCCGCCAGCCGTCGTGGGCGGCCGTGCGCGACAAGCTGCTCAGCGGCGAGCTCGACGCCGCGCATGCGCTGTACGGGCTCGTCTGCGGGCTGCAGCTCGGCATCGGCGGCCCGCAGGCCGACATGGCCGCGCTGATGGTGCTGAACCGCAACGGCCAGGCGATCACGTTGTCGCGCGGCCTCGCCGACGCGTACCGCCAAACCGCGAGCGTGCGCACCGCCTTCGCGACGCTCGGCCGCAAGCCGCTGCTCGCGCAGACCTTCCCGACCGGCACGCACGCGATGTGGCTGAACGCGTGGCTCGCGTCGCACGACGTCGATCCGCTGCGCGACGTGCGCAGCGTCGTGATTCCGCCGCCCGAGATGGTCGCCGCGCTCGCGGGCGGCGAGCTCGACGGCTTCTGCGCGGGCGAACCGTGGCATGCGGTCGCCGAAGCATGCGGCGCGGGCCGGACCGTTGCCGTCACGAGCGAGATCTGGCCCGATCATCCGGAGAAGGTGCTGGCGACCCGGCGCGACTTCGTCGCGCTGTATCCGGCCACCGCCCGCGCGCTGATCCGCACGCTCGTCGATGCATGCGCGTGGCTCGACAGCGCCGCGCACCGCCGCGAGGCGGCCGACTGGCTTGCGTCGCCCGACGCGCTCGGCGTGCCGGCCCGGCTGATCGCGCCGCGCCTGCTCGGCGACTACGGCGCGGGGCCGTTCGCCACGCCGCCGCTGCCGATCCGCTTCCACGACGGCGGCGCGGTGAACCGGCCCGATCCGCGCGAGGGCCTGTGGTTCCTGTCGCAATACCGGCGCTGGGGCATGCTCGACGGCGCGCACGACGACGCAGGCATCGCCGCGGCGATCGCGCAGACCGCGTTGTATGATGCTGCGGTCGCCGAAGGCGGCGCAGCGGGCCCGTCGCGGGCGTGACGCGCGCCGCGCGGTGCAGCCGACGTGTGCAGCCGAGGTGTGCTGCCGGGCCGGGGTGCCCGCTCGTGCCGCTCGTGTCGGTCGCGCGACACCGCCTCGCCACTCCGTCCCCACTCCGAATCGATGCCGAAACGAACGCGCGCGCCGCTCGACGTGCTGCTCACCGAAATCCGCGCGTGCCGTGCGTGCGAAAACGACCTGCCGCTCGGCCCGCGCCCGGTCGTGCGCGCGCATCGCGACGCGCGCATCCTGATCGTCGGCCAGGCGCCGGGCGCACGCGTCCATGCGAGCGGCATCCCGTGGGACGACGCGAGCGGCAAGCGGCTGCGCGACTGGCTCGGCGTCGAGCCCGACACGTTCTACGACGAGACGCGCTTCGCGATCGTGCCGATGGGCTTCTGCTACCCGGGCCGCGGCGCGAGCGGCGACAACCCGCCGCGCCCCGAATGCGCGCAACTGTGGATCGACCGGCTGGTGGCCGAACTGCCGTCGATCCGGCTCACGCTGCTGATCGGCCAGTACGCGCAGCGGCATTTCCTGCACGGCACGCGCAAGGCGACGCTGACCGACACCGTCCACGCGTGGCGCGACTACGGGCCCGCGATCCTGCCGCTGCCGCATCCGTCGCCGCGCAACCAGGCATGGTTCAAGCACCATCCGTGGTTCGACGCCGAGGTCGTGCCCGAGCTGCGGCGCCGGGTCGCGCCGCTCGTGGCGGGCTGACCGCGCAAGCGCCCGTCCCCGTCGCGCCCGGTTCGCTGTACCATCGCGGCTCAACCGCGTCACGAACAGCAGAATCCTTCATGCCCTCCACCGCCCCGCCGCGCCTGTACGGGATGCCCGAACGCAGCGACCGGCTCGATTTCTACATCCGCGACCAGGCGTCGCGCCAGGCGATCACCGAGCCGCACCGGCACGCGTATTTCCAGATCCAGTTCAACCTCGGCGGCGACACCGAGCAGCGCATCGGCGGCGTCACGCGGCCGTTTCCGCGCGGCGCGCTCGCGTTCGTGCTGCCGCACCGCGAGCACCTGATACCGCATCCGGAAGGCGCGCACTTCATCGTGATCAACTTCAGCCAGGCGTTCCTGCGCGCCGATCTCGACGTCGATCCGCTCGATCTCGAGGACGTGCCTGCGCACCGCTTCCCCGAACTGACGCCGTTCCGCTTCCAGGAGCACCTCGATTTCATCCTGACCGGCGACACGTACGACGAAGCGCGCCGCCTCGCGCTGTGCATGCTCGACGCCGACCGCGTGCGCACCTTCGGCTCGACCACGTTGCTGCGCGGCTACCTGCTGCAACTGATCGGGCTCGTCTGCACGCAGTACGCGGGCGCGCTCGACAAGCTCGCGCAGCGCGGCGCCCAGCGCGCCGGCCGGCGCGACGCGCTGGCCCGCGTGCTGCGCCACGTGCGTGCAAACCTGACCCGCGAGGACCTGACGCTCGCCGCGACCGCCGAAGCCGCGTTCCTCTCCCCGAACTACCTCGCGCACCTGGTCCGCAAGGAAACCGGCAGCACCTTCACCGATCTCGTGACCGAGCGCCGGATCGCGCTGGCGCAGTCGCTGCTGGCCCATACCAGCCGGCGCATCGCGGACATCGCACGCTCGGTCGGATTCCGCGACGAAGGGTATTTCGCGCGGCGCTTCCGCGCGCGGGTCGGCGTATCGCCGAAGGCCTATCGCGACGCGAACGCCGCGTTGCCCGACGGCGACGATGCGCCGGGCGCCGCCGACGCGTAGTTTTGTCCCGGTAAAACGTAGTTGCGTCGCATCCGGGCGCACGCGCGTCGGGTATCGTTGCACGCATGCCGGCGCGGTGCGCCGGCCATCCGTCTTCCTGCCGAACGAGGGCCATCCGATGTCCGCCTATGTCATCGACGCCGCCGAGCGTCCTTCCGTCGAAGTCGACCAGTCGTCCGCGCGCTTTCCGGTGCGCCGCGTATTCTGCGTCGGCCGCAACTACGCCGATCACGCCCGCGAAATGGGCGCCGACCCCGACCGCGAGCCGCCGTTCTTCTTCACGAAACCGGCCGACGCGATCGTCCCGGCCAGCGGCACGGTCGCCTATCCGCCGCTGACGAACGATCTCCATCACGAAATCGAACTGGTCGTCGCGATCGGCAAGGACGGCCGCTCGATCGATCCGGCCGACGCGCTGTCGCACGTGTGGGGCTACGGCGTCGGCGTCGATCTCACGCGCCGCGACCTGCAGGCCGAAGCGAAGAAACTGAGCCGCCCGTGGGACTGGGCGAAGGGTTTCGACGCATCGGGCCCCGTGACCGCGCTGCGCGCGGCGACGGCCACCGGCCATCCGGCCGCCGGCCGCATCTGGCTCGCGGTCAACGGCGACACGCGCCAACAAGGCGACCTCGCCGACATGATCTGGGCCGTGCCCGACGTCATCGCGTACGTGTCGCGCTCGGTCGAACTGAAGGCCGGCGACCTGATCTTCACCGGCACGCCGGCAGGCGTGGGCGCGCTGCAGCCGGGCGACCGCGTGACGGGCGGCGTCGACGGCATCGCGACGTTCGAATTCGTGGTCGGCGCGAAGCCGTAACGGCGCTTGCGGGGCGGCCGCCTGCCCGGGCCGCCCACGATACCCCGATGCCGGTCAAGCGTACCGGCGCAGGAAGGCGTCGGCGACGGCCGGCGGATTCAGCGCTTTCGCCGATGCGTTTTCCAGCGCCTCGGCTGCGTCGTCGTCGCCGATCGACACGAACAGCGTGATGGCCGCCCGGTCGTCGCCCGTGCCGAATACGCCGTCGCGATCGAGCAGGCGCAATGCCTCGATCATGTCGGCGTGCAGTTGCCGCGAAAATTCGGTGAATCGCGACCGGACGAACTGCGGGCTCAGCACTTCGTCGGCCAGCCTGCCGCAGATCGCGTTGAACGGCGACGCCTCGGCCGCCGCGTACGCCCATTCGGAAACACCCCACACGAACCGCGGATCGTCGTCCGCCACCGCCTGCTGCGCGCAGATCCGGCGCAGCCCTTCGACCGAATTGGCTGCCGGCGCCACCGTCATCGCGCCGTTGTCGGTGTACAACGCAAACGCGTAGAAATGCTCGTCCGGGTGCAACGCCCGCAGCGCCCTGAAGGTCGCCCTCGCGGCATCGGCAATGTCCCGCTGGAAATCAGAAAAGTCGCTCATCGCATCCTCGTCCAGTCGCCCTTCGTGCTCGTCGGGACACGCGGCGCGCGGATCGTGCATCGTCTCCCGGCATACGGCGGATTGTCCGTCATTCGGCCGCCCGCCGGTACCGGGGCGCACCCGCGCTCACCGCCCGGCGTCCTGCGCGTCGAACGCCCGCACGCACACGGCGGCCGCCAGCGCGACCGCCGCCGACAGCAGCATCGTCGCGAGCGGCAGGTAGCCCGCGTTGGCGGAGGTCAGCAGCGCGCCCGTCAGCGACGACAGCGCGGCGCCGCCGCCGATCGTCATCGCGCCGGCGAGCCCCGACGCGCTGCCCGCCAGCTCCGGCCGCACCGACACCGCGCCCGCATGGGCGCCGGGATTGCTCAGTCCATTGCCGATGCCGACCAGCACGCACGGCCCGAACCACGCGAGCGCGTGCGTCGCGCCGCCGAACACGAGCACGAGGCCGATCAGCGGGCCCGCACACGCCACGACCCGCCCGCACAGGATCGTCGTGGCCGGCGCAAGGCGGTGCGCGACCCGCGCGGCCACGAAGCTTCCGCACACGAACCCGGCCGTGATCGTCCCCATGTAGAAGCCGATCTCCGCCGGCGCGATGCCGAACAGCGTTTTCGCGGCGAGCGGCGCACCGGCCAGAAACGCATGGAACGCACCCGTCGAAAACGCCATGCACAGCGCATAGGCCCAGAAACGGCGCGCACGCAGCAGCGCCGGATACGCGCGAAACTGCTGCCCGAAGCTCGACGGCCGGCGCGTATGGGTTTCGACGAGATCGAGCGCACACCAGGCGAACAGCGCGATGCCGACTGCGGCCAGCAGCCAGAAGCTCGCGCGCCAGCCGGCCGTCTGGTCGAGCGCGCCGCCGAGCGTCGGGCCGAGCATCGGCGCGAACGCGGCGGCCATCGCCGCATAGCCGATCCGGCTCGCCGCGCGCGCGCCGCCGCCGGCGTCGCGGATCGCCGCCATCGACACCGGATAAACCGACGTGATCGCCGCCTGCATCAGCCGGCAACCGAGAAACACGCGGATATCGGTCGCCATCGCGCAACCGAGCGAACCGAGCGCGAATATCGCGACGCTCGTCAGCACGACCGGGCGCCGCCCGAACCGGTCGGACAGCGGCCCCGTCACGCATTCGAGCGACGCGGCCACCGCCGCATACCCGCCGAGCGACAGCGCGACGAGCGCATAGTCGGTGTGCAGGTCGCGCACGATCGCCGGCAGCGACGGCAGGAACAGGCTCAGCGGCAGCACTGACAACGCGCACAGCAGGATCAACGTCGCATGTCGCGGCGACGCCGGGTCGGAAGCGGTCGACAGGTTCGATGCCAAGCGGATGCCCTCCCGCGCACCGGCCACATGGCCGCGCGCAACACAAAAAAAAGCCCCCGAACGAGTCGGGGGCGCATGGGTGCCGGCGCGGTGCCGCTACCGGACCTTGCGCCTGTGGACTACTACGATGAAGCAAGCCGTTTTCATGCCGAATGGCTCCTGAATGCGTGGCGGACCGCCAGCGATACCGGACGATGTTAGGTGGATGAGCGCCCCCGCGTCAACGTCCTAACGCGTGCGCACCGAGACGAACTTCCGCGCGTTGTTGCGCTGGATCAGCACGGCGATCACGCTGCCGCCGGTCGCTTCGAGCGTCTGCACGTCGTCCGGCGTCTCGATCAGCGTGTCGTTGAGCTCGAGCACGACGTCGCCCGGCTGGATGCCTGCGCGCGCGGCCGGGCCGTGCGCCGCGTCCACCATCATCCCGACCGCGAGCCCCGTCGAACGGCGCTCGTCGTCGCTCAACGCGTGCATCGTCAGTCCGAGACGGTCGCCGTGGTCGCCGCTGTCGCCTGCGCCGCCGGTACCCGGCCGCGGCCGCGCGGCGGCCTTCGGTGCGACCATGCCGATCGTCGCCGCCGCGGTCCCGCCCGCCTCGTCGGCGCCTGTGATCGTCAGCGTCATCGGCGCACGGTTGCGAATCACGCGCAGCGGCGCCTTCCCGCCGGGCGGCAGCGCGGCGGCCAGGTCGTTCAGTTCGGCCGAGCGACCGATGGCCGTGTCGCCCATCTTCACGATCACGTCGCCGGGCTTCAGGCCGGCCGCGGCGCCCGGCGAGCCGGGCTCGACGCCGTTGACGAGCGCGCCGGCCGGGCGCGGCAGCCCGAACGCCGCGGCCAGACCGACGCCGACGTCCTGCACGTCGACGCCGAACGCATTGGCGGACGGCGCGCCCGGCGCGGGCGCCTGAGGCTGCTGCGCCTGCATCTGCGCCTGTTGTTGCGCGCGCAACTGGGCACGCGCCTTTGCCGCGAAAGCGATCGGGATGGCGAAGGTCGTGCTCGCGTAGCGGTCGGCGCCGGTATAGACCTGCACCGCGATGCCGATCACGTCGCCCGCGCGATTGAACACGGGGCCGCCCGAGTTGTCCGGGTTCGGTGCGATGTCGGTCTCGAAGAACGGGAATGCGCTGCCGTCCGGCAGCCGGCGCGACGTCGCGCTGACGATGCCGGCCGTGACCGTGTTGCCCGACCCGTCCAGCGCGCCGATCGTCATCACCGGTTCGCCCGCGCGAACTTTCGACGAATCGCCGATGTGCACGAACGGCAGCTTCGTCGCGTCGACGCGCAGCACGGCCACATCGCTTTGCGGATCGACGGCGAGCACCGTCGCCTTGAATTCGCGGCGGTCGACGAGCCGCACCGTCACGTCGGTCGCCTCGTCGACCACATGGGCGGACGTGAGGATCAGTCCATCGGCGCTCACGATGAAGCCCGAGCCGCTGCCGGACACCGCGCGCGGCGCGATATCGGGTGCCGGCGCCTGCGGCCCCTGTGCGGGCGGCGGTGCGCCATGGCGGAAGAACGCGGCGAGCGGATCGTCGGGATCGAGGATGGCAAAGGCCGGCCCGCCGGTTTGCGGATCGGGTGTGGCGGCCAGGATGGTCACGACCGCTGGGCCGTAGCGCTCGACGATCGCCGGGAAATCGACCGGCATCGCGTAAGGCGCGGCGGGTGGCCGCGCCTTCGTCGCCGGCGGTGCGGCGTGCGGTGCGAGGGTGCCGGCAACGGCGGCGGGCGGCGGCAAACATCCGGCAAACACGCCCCCGATCAACGCGGTGCGAAGCACGGCGCGAGCAAGCGTCTGGCAAACCACGGTGCACCTCCCCCGGGCAGTCGCGACGCCACCGTGCGCGAGACGCGCAGGCGCCCGACAAGCACCGGTACACCCAACCATTTATAGCCTACGCGCCGGGGGGAACATACGAATCGAAACCCGTATGCCGGGAGGTGCCGTGGCGGCGGAACCGCGACGGCGTTCGTTTCGAACAAAGCGCGCGGTTCGTCAATCCGAACATCCACCACGCATCGGTGCGGACGTCAGTGCCAGTGCCATCGTCGCAGTCTGCGGCCGGACATGCCACCTGTCGCGCATCGCAGACAGGTGACCCGCACACCGCAAACGGTCCGTCATCGGCCCCCGTCCATCGACGAGCCGGCACCGGCTCCGGTCAGTGGCACGACAACACCGCCACCCCGCCGACGCCTTGCGTGTTCGGCAACGCCGCCGTGTAACCGACGGCCACCAGCGGCTGAGCCGCGTCATGTCCGACGACGATCGACTGAATCGTCGCAGGCCCGGTGGTCTTCAGCACGCCGTTCAACGGCACCTGCGTGTACGTCAGCCCGTATTGCGCGCTGTCCAGCTCGATCGACAGGTTCAGCGTGGTGAGCATGCGCGTGACCGGATCCAGCGTGGCCGAACTCGACACGAGCGCACCGCTCGTGTTGCCGTTGTTGCTCGCCACCGTATCGGCCATCACCTGGGTACACGAAAGCGGGCCGCCCGTGGCGGGCAACGACAGCGGCGTGCCGACCGCGTAGTGCACGCCCTGCGTATCGGTATACGTATTGCCGTCGGTGTCCATCGCGCGATTCCACCGGCCGATCGCCACATCGGTGCCGACGCCCTGGATGTCGGTCACGGCCCCATGGTCGAGCCCGAGGCAGTCGGTTGCCGCCGCCGACGACGCAAGCGTCGTAAACGCACCGCTTCCCTGCTGAACCAGGCTCGTCGCCGGTACATTGGCCGCCGTCATGTTGCGGTTCTTCGCGTAATCGCTCGGCAAATTCGGCACCACGAGCACCGCCAGTTGGCCGTTGCTCGTCGCGACCGGCGACGCAGCACCCGAATAGCTGAAGTTGCCGTTCGGTCGGCAAGCCGTCTGGACGGCAGGCTGGGGCGACGCGCCCGGCGCCGGCGCGGTGGGCGACGTGACCGTCGGCGTTCCCGTTGTATCGTTGTTCGACGCGCTGCTTCCGGTATTGGCGGCGCCGCCGTCATCGCCGCCGCCACATGCCGTCAACATCAGTACCGTACTCGCCAGACCCACCAGACAGATTTGCTTGCCCCGCATGCTTCACCTCGTTTTCTCGTTGTAGAAACCCATCACCGTGTGCGCTCGTTTCACACGTTGTCGTTTGCCGGACGCGCCGGCACCATTCGCTGCGCATCCACCGCCTTGACCAGCCACCATGCGCCGACGCCACCCGCCACGAGCGCGCCGAACCACCAGGAAGTCGGCCAGATCTCGAGCAGGCTCTCGCGGGTGAGGACGAACGGCGATTTCAGCGCGACGAGCACCACGGCCGTGTTGTAGCAGGCATGAATCAACATCCCCGGCAACAGCGATCGGGTGACCGCATACAGCTTTCCGATCAGCAAACCGAGTCCGAATGCGAGCGCGAACTGATACACGTTCAAATGCGCAAGACCGAATACCGCTGCCGAATGGGCGATGGCCGTTCCCTCCGGATACTGTCGCAAGAAGCTGCGCAGCATCACGCCGCGAAACAGCATCTCCTCGAGTAGCGGCGCAATCGCGCAGGTCAATACGATCAGGCCGAGCCCGCCATTCACATAAACCTCGCGGGCTTCGTCCCGGGTTCCGGTCCACGGGAAAAATTGCCCGACGCCGACTTCGAGCACGCTCATCGCCACGAGCAATGCCGGTGTAATCAGCACGATGGGCGCGAAAAATCGCCCGATCGTCGTTCGCCAGGAATCGACGCTGTCGTGCAGCAAGCTGCGGTAGGTCAATTTGCCGTGATGGAGCAGCACCGTAAATACGAGACCATTCGCGAGCACCCGCCCGATGCTGGCGATTGCCATCGTCTGCAGCCCGGCGCTGCGGCCGGCCGACCAGATGATCGAGTTCATCAAATACTCGACCATGTTCAGCACGACGACGATAAAAAACGCTTCGAGCAGATTCGGGAAGCAATAAGAGCTTGAATCGGATTTCATCTGGATTTATACGATTTAGCAGGCGGCATACGCGGTAATCGCGCCCGGATGCCTGCAGCCGATCTCGTCCGATCGGCATTGTTATTTATCGGAGCACACGACGAACGTGACTCATTGCGGCCTGCCCGGCCTTTGCCCTCCCCCATCCAGCCATCGCGGGAAAGTAACCGTTTGTTACGGAGGGGGATCGTCGCTCATGGCACGAATCGTGGCAAGCGCCATTGACCATTCTTTACGATCGAAAAGACAAAACGCGCGAATCGGACTGCGCAATCAGCCGTCGTTAATATCGAGATATCGGCCGATCTTTTAAAATATTTAGCGATTTTCGGCCTGCCCGGCGTTTCAATATTTTTAAAGCACCGATTACCTGACGCACCGGTAACGCGCGGCGAATTCCTTGTCGATTGTCACGGAGACCATCCCGTAAGCGCCGCGCGGCGGTAATCACGATCGAGTGGCGGAAAGTCGGAATCGCGCAACCATACCGTCACGCGCCACCCGCGGCCACCTGCTCCGCGATCGTCGACACCATCCGTAACATCGGCTCGAACGCATCGGCCGGCGTATTGCCGAAACCGAGCACGAGCCCGTTGCGGGCCCGCTCCGCATCGATCGCGAAACCCGACAGCGGAAACGGGCCGATGCCATGCGCGCGCGCCGCTTCGACGATCGCGCGATCGCGATAACGCGCCGGCAGCCGCAGCGCGAGATGCAGCCCGCACGGGCCGCCCTCGACCTGGTGCGGCACGCTCAGGCTGCTGTCGAGCGCGGCGAGCAGCAAACGCCGCCGGTCGCGATACAACCTGCGCATCCGCCCGAGATGCCGGCCGTACTCGCCCGTCTCGATGAAATCGGCCAGCGCAAGCTGCACATGGCGCGTCCCGCCGCGCAGCATCTCCGGCAACGCCGGCCGCACGGCGGCCAGCAACGCGTCGGGCAGCACGAGAAAGCCGATCCGCAGCGCCGGAAACATCGTCTTGCTGAACGAGCCGAGATAGACGACCGGCGAATCGGGCGCGAGCCCATGCATCGCGCCGATCGGCTCGCCGGTGTGACGGAATTCGCTGTCGTAGTCGTCCTCGATGATCCACGCGCGATGGCGGCGCGCCGCATCGATCAGCGCGAGCCGGCGCGAGATCGACAGCACGGCGCCGGTCGGGAACTGGTTCGACGGCGTCGTGTAGACGAGGCGCGGCGGTCGCTCGCGCCAGTCGTCCGGTTCCGCGCGCAGCCCTTCCGCGTCGACCGGCATCGGCACGACGTCGAGGTCGGCCGCCTGCATCGCGGTGCGCGCGCCACGATAGCCGGGCTCCTCGACCCACACCGTATCGCCCGGATTCGTCAGCAACTGCGCGCACAGCGCGATCGCCCCCTGCGCGCCCTCCGTGATCACGATCTGCTCGGGATCGCAGCGTACGCCGCGCGTGACGGCCAGGTGGCGCGCGATCGATTCGCGCAACGCGGGCTCGCCGAGCGGATCGCCGTACGCCAGCAGGTCGCGGCCGGCGCGGCGCAACGCGCGGTCGATCGCGTGCCGCCACGCGTCCACCGGGAAATGCGACAGCGCCGGCACGCCCGGCCGGAAGCCCTCCGATTCGCCGGCGCCGACGAGGCTCGCGCGAATCCGGCCGAGCCGCTGCGCGACGGTCGGCGGCGCGGCACGCCGGCGCGGCGGCGCCGGCCGCGACAGCCCGACGACCCGCGTGCCGCGACGGTCCGACTGCAGGAAGCCTTCGGCGACGAGCTGCTCGTACACGGCGGCCGTCGTATTGCGCGACACGCCGAGCGTTTCGGCCAGCGCGCGCGTGCCGGGCAGCCGCGTGCCGGCCGGCATCGCGCCGCCGAGAATCGCGTCACGCACGCGGCGCAGCAACTGGCGCTGCAGCGAAGGTGCGCCGGGCGTGCGCGCCAGCGGCGCATCGAGCGGCAGCAACGGCGCGCCACCGGAAGGAAAGGCAGTCGTCATCGGGACATCGCAACGTGAAAAGGTCGAACGTACGGTGAGCGGCGCACGGCTGACATGCCACCGATCGTGGCACCATAAATTTGCCGTTCGCTGGCGCTTCTCATGGTACCTCGCCAGGACTACGATCGTCTGCACGCCGGCATGTCGCCGGCCGCCAACCGAAGCGAGATCGACCTTGCCCACGCTCACCAACGCTTTCCAGCAGCCCATCGGCCACCCCGTTCCCGACTGGTCCGCGCGTCCGCGCCCCGAGCGCATCGCGCTCGAAGGCCGCTACTGCCGGCTCGAACCGCTCGACGCCGAGCGCCACGCGGCCGACCTGTACGCCGCCTACGCCCAGGCGCCCGACGGCAGCGACTGGACCTATCTGGCGCACGGCCCGTACGCCGACGAGTCCAGCTACCGCGATTACGCGCGCGGCGCGCAGGCGAGCACCGATCCGCTGCACTACACGGTGATCGACCGCGCCACGGGCCGCGCGGTCGGCACGCTCGCGCTGATGCGCATCGATCCGGCCAACGGTGTGATCGAGGTCGGTTCCGTCACGTTCTCGCCGCTGCTCAAGCGCACGCCGGTGTCGACCGAAGCGCAGTTCCTGCTGATGAAGTATGCGTTCGACACGCTCGGCTACCGTCGCTACGAATGGAAGTGCGACGACCTGAACGCGCCGTCGCGCAAGGCGGCCGCCCGGCTCGGGTTCCGCTACGAAGGCACGTTCCGGCAGGCGATCGTCTACCGCGGCCGCAATCGCGACACCGCGTGGTTCTCGATCATCGACGGCGAATGGCCGGATGTCCGCGCCGCATTCGACGCATGGCTCGCACCGGAGAACTTCGACGCGCAAGGCGAACAGCGACAGTCGCTCGCCGCGATTCGCCACGCGCAGGCCAGCGCGCGCGACGCCGCCGGCCGCGCGAACGACGCCACGCGCGTCACGGTGCGCCCGCTCGTCGCCGCCGACGAAGCCGCGTGGCGTCCACTGTGGCAGGGTTACCAGAAGTTCTACGACACCGCGCTGAGCGACGCCGTGTTCGCGACGACGTGGGCGCGCCTGATGGATCCGGCCGAGCCGATGTTCGTGCTCGGTGCGTTCGACGCGTCGGGTGCGCTGGTCGGGATCGTGCACGCGATCTACCACCGCTCGTGCTGAACCGAAGGGCCGTACTGCTACCTGCAGGATCTGTACACGGCGCCCGACGCGCGCGGGCAAGGCGCGGGCGGCGCACTGATCGAGGCCGTGTACGAACGGGCCCGCGAAGCCGGCGCGAGCCGCGTGTACTGGCTCACGCACGAGACCAACACGACCGCACGCGCGCTGTACGACAAGCTCGCGAACAACGCCGGTTTCATCCAGTACCGGCACGATCTGAAGAAGTAACGTCGCCCGCGGCCGGCCGACGTTCAGCCATGAACATCGGCCGGATGGCGGGCGCCGCCGTCCTCCGGCACGTCGTCGCGCGTCGCATCGGCCATGCCGGGCACCGCTGCCGGGCGGATCATCTCGTCGCCATTGGCCGGCACGGGCCGCCGTACCGGCCGGAACACCGGTTCGCCGGGCTCGATCGGCTGCCCCGAGAGCGCGCAGCGACCGGGCTGCAACGCGACGCGCAAGCGCCAGCGTTGTTCGCCGTAATGACACCGGCCGCTCTCGACCCATCGCACCAGCAGTCCGTCGTGCCCCGCCTCCAGCACCGTGACGAACAGTTGTGGGCGCAACGGCGACGCCGCGGCCGTCGCGTGCTCCGGAATCGGCGCGCGCCCGATCGTCACGAGCGAATGCGCGACCACGCCGCCGCGCGACGGCATCGGATCGTCTTCGCCGAGCGCCGACGCGGGCACGTCGCACGACAGGTCTTCCTCGCAGATCGGGCTTTCCATGATGTTGAGCATGCTTGACGGATTTCCGTGCAGGTTGAAAGACGCCGGCGCCGCACTCAGCGCCGGCCTATCGGTTCGCGCAGCAGGCACAGGCCGATCGCCGCGCCGGCGACGGCGGCCGCGAGCATCAGCCCGACACCGCCCGACCAGCCGAATGCCCCGACGATCGCGCCGATCGTCAGCGGCCCGATCACCTGGCCGAGATAGTTGCCCTGCACGACCCAGCCGATGCTGAGCGGCGCCAGCGACGGCGACGGTGCGGAACCCGGCGCGCACGCGAGAATCGTCGCGGGCAGCATCCCGGCCATGGCCGAGAACGCGAACCCGAGCGCGACCGCGAGCGGTGCGGGCGTCGCCGCGCTGAAAAGGCCCGCCCCCGCCGCGCCGATCGCGACCGACGTCGCGGCCATCACGAGCCCCGGGCGCGCACCGCGCGACAGCAACCAGCCGGCCGTCAGGTTGCCGATCACGCATGCAGCGACGATCGCCGCACTGATCAGCCCGGCCGCGCCGACGGCAACGCCGAGACGCTGCATCAGGAACACCGGCAGGAACGTCATCACCGCGAAGAACTGCACGTTGTAGGTCGCGAAACCGAGTGCGAGGAGCGTGGTCGAGCGCGCCGCGAGCACGGTGCGCAGCGCGGGCCCGACGGGTGCCGCCGCGGCCTGCCGCGACGGTGCGTCGGCCGACGTCGTGACCGGCACCGCGGCTGCGGCGACGAGCGTCAGCGCCGCGGCCGCGAGCCAGCCGTTGCGCCAGCCGCCGAGCAGCGGCCCGACCAGCATCGACAGCGCCATGCCGGCCGGCATGAAGGTGCTCCACAGGCCGAACGCGAGATTGCGCCGCTCGGGCGGCGTCACGCGGTTCAGCACGGCGGGCGCGGCAACCACCACGATCACGAACCCGAGCCCTTCCGCGAAGCGCGTGGCCAGCAGCAGCGCGAAGCTGCCCGCACATGCGCCGACGATGCTCGACAGGCCGAGGATGAAGAGGCCCGTCACCAGCAGTCGCCGGTCGCCCCAGCGCCGCACCAGCAGCCCGGCGGCGATCCCGCCGAACACGCCGACGAACGGAAACACCGACATGATCCCGCTCAGCGACGCGAGCGAGCCGCCGAACTCGTGCTGCAGCGACGGCAACGCGATCGTCGCCTTGCCGACGTGCAGCGCCGACACGATGCTCGCCAGCACGACGTTCGCGATGGCGGCCCGGTAGCTGCGCGACGGCAGCGTGGCGGCCTCGGCCGCGACAGGCGATTCGGTCATCGTCACCTCCGTTGAGGCGGCCGCGTGCAACGGGATGTCTCGCGCGGCCGCAATCGGACCGGCGCCCATGATACAAATTGAAGTTAACTTCAAGTAAAGGGGTAACGCGTGCAACGATTCGTTTCGGTGATCGTGACAATGGCTGGCACGGCAAGCGACGGCATCCTCGGCTAAGCTGTCGGCTTCGCTCCGACAACGCCCGCCCGAATGCCGACCGCCTCCCCTGCACCGGCCACGCTGTTCCCGCTCGACGAAGCCTGGTCCGCCTTCCCCCGCCGCAAGGCCGCCGTGCGTACGTTCATCGCCGGTTACTGCGCTGCGCGCGACCGGCGCGATGCGCCGCTGCACGACGGCCCGGACGGCCATGTCGTGCAGTTCGACGACGCGATGGGCCGGCCTTTCGAGCATTTCATGATCGAGGGGGCGCCCGAGTCCGGCGCCGGCCCGTTTGTCGTCGGTGCGTGGATCACGCGCTATGGCGCAGTGCCGCTGCCGTCCGCGCTGCACGGCAGGACGCGCCGGCTGACCGACGAGCACTTCATGGCCGCCGATATCGACCGTCTGCCGGGCGACGACGCGCTCGCGCAAGCGCTCGCCTGCGACACGCCGGACGCGATCGACGCGTTCAACGCCAGCGGCGCCTTCCCGCCGTTCCACCCGAATCCGGCCGCGTTCCTGTTCGCGCATCGGCTCGACGGGCAGATCGCGGCCACCGCGCGCTACGGCTTCGCGTCGCCGCACGATATCGTCGTCGATCGCGTCGCGACGGCGGACACATACCGCCGCCGCGGCCTCGCGACGCAACTGCTCGCCGCGATCGTCGCCCACGCACGGCACCGGGGCGCGCACCGCGTGTGGCTCATATCGACCGAAGCCGGCCAGCCGCTGTACCGCGCCGCCGGATTCACGCCGCTCGCGACCGTCGCCGTGGACGAAGTCGTCGCCTGACCGCGAATCGAACCGCATCGTCCGTCACCGTTCGCCACCGTCCGTCACCGTTCGTCTCGCGCTTCGTCTCATCGCGCTGAGACGAACGTCCCGGCGTCTCAGCGGATCCGATGTTGCGCTATCGCAGCAAATCCGACGCACCATTCCTTCCGAATCCCGGCCGGTCGGCATAGAGCGACATGGTGCAACGCATCCAGCGCCGCCTTTCGATCGCCCCGTACCGCCCCGATTCACGCTGGCCCCGTTCCTGCATACCGGTCGATTGCGCAATCGCGCGACGGGCACACCGGCAGCGTTGCCGCGCGCCCGACGACAACCCGACGGAGACAGCAAACGTGAGTACACCCGCACCGATCACGCCCCCCAGCATGAAGGCCGCCGTCTGGCATGGCCGCCACGACATCCGCGTCGAAGCGGTTCCCGTTCCGGAGCGCCCGCCCGCGGGCTGGGTCACGATCCGCGTGCACTGGTGCGGCATCTGCGGCTCCGACCTGCACGAATACGTCGCCGGGCCGGTGTTCATCCCGGTCGACGCACCGCATCCGCTGACCGGCCTGAAGGGCCAATGCATCCTCGGTCACGAGTTCAGCGGCGAGATCGCCGAACTCGGCGCGGGCGTGTCGGGCTTCGCGGTCGGCGACCGCGTGACGGCCGACGCGTGCCAGCATTGCGGCACCTGCTGGTATTGCCGGCACGGGATGTACAACATCTGCGAGAACCTCGCGTTCACCGGGCTGATGAACAACGGCGCGTTCGCCGAATACGTGAACGTGCCGGCCGAACTGCTGTACAAGCTGCCCGACGATTTCCCGACCGAGGCCGGCGCGCTGATCGAACCGCTCGCGGTCGGGCTGCATGCGGTGAAGAAGGCCGGCAACATCGTCGGACAGACCGTCGTCGTGGTCGGCGCGGGCACGATCGGCCTGTGCACGATCATGTGTGCGAAGGCCGCGGGCGCCGGGCGCGTGATCGCGCTGGAGATGTCGGCCGCGCGCAAGCGGAAGGCGCTGGAGGTCGGCGCGAGCGTCGTCGTCGATCCGAAGACGTCCGATGCGATCGCCGAAGTCAGGGCGCTGACAGGCGGCTACGGCGCCGACGTGTCGTTCGAATGCATCGGGCACACGGCCACCGCGAAGCTCGCGATCGACGTGATCCGCAAGGCCGGCAAGTCGGTGATGGTCGGCATCTTCGAGGAACCGGCGCCGTTCAACTTCTTCGACATCGTGTCGACCGAGAAGGAAGTGATCGGCTCGCTCGCGTACAACGGCGAATTCGCGGACGTGATCCGCTTCATCGCGGACGGCCGCATCGACGTGCAGCCGCTCATCACCGGACGCATCGCGCTCGGCGACATCGTCGCGCACGGCTTCGAGGAACTGGTCAACCACAAGGACCGCAACGTGAAGATCATCGTCCGGCCGGCCGTCTCCTGACCGCACGCGCGGCCGCGGCATCGATGGAGGCCGCGCAGGCTGCCTGCCCGCCCCGCCGCCGAGCGTCGCACGTGCGGGAACGGCGCGCCTGCGCGGCGCCGCCCTTCCCGCTATCGCCTCGTCCGAAGCGGCCGCCATGTCGAGCTCCATCCGGATGCGGCATGCAGCAACATTCGCAATCGCTAACTCGGCGCGATTCTTCGATATACTGGACCGAACCCTTTTCGGGCAACCGGGGGCAACCACGCGTTTCGCGCGTTCGCCCCGACCTGCGTGGAATGGCGCACCGTGAAACCGCGAGCCGGCCTGATTCTCGAACTCTTCGTCAACCTCGTGCTGCCTTGGGTGGCCTACCGGGTCGCGCATCCGTATTTCGGCGAAACCGGCGCGCTGTACGCATCGGCGGTTCCGCCGATCGTCTGGTCGATCGTCGAATTCATCCGCTCCCGCCGCGTCGACGCGGTGGCGGCCATCGTGCTGCTCGGCATCACGCTGTCGATCGTCGGGATGGCGTTCGGCGGCAGTCCGCGCACGCTGCTGATGCGCGAATCGATCGGTTCGGGCACGATCGGCGTCGTGTTCCTGCTGTCGCTGTTCCGCGAACGCCCGCTGATCTTCTATCTGGCCCGCGCGACCGTGGCCCGCGAGATGGACGGCGGCGCCGCCCACTTCGAAGCCGTCTGGGACGCGCAGCCGGGCCTGCGCCAGATGCTGCGGCTGATGACGTTCGTGTGGGGCGCCATCATGACGCTCGAGATGCTGCTGCGCTGGTGGATGGTCGTCAGCTGGCCGGTCGAGCGCGTGCTGGTCGTGTCGCCGGTCATGGGCTACACGGTGTTCGGCTGCCTGCTGCTGTGGACGTTCTGGTACCGGCGGCGCATGCGCGTGCGCAACAGCGTCGACATCCCGGGCGCCGGCGGCGTCACCGAAACCGCTGGCCGCTGACACACGGCTGCCCGGCCGTGCGGCGGCGTGTCACCGCACCTGCTGTATGATGCGCGGCGTCTCGTCCGCCCATCCGTTTCCCGTCATGTCCCTTTCGCTCCTTCCGTGTGCCACGATCTGGCTCGCCCTGTTCGCGGCCGCCGCATTCGCGTGGCATCGCCCGCTGCACGGCCTGAGCATCGGCCTCGCCGTGCTGGGCTATGCGGGCGCCCTGGCGTTCGGCCAACTCGCGCCGATCACGCTGGCGCCGTTCGCGCTGCTGATCGCGGCCGGCTGGGGCGTGTTGCCCGAGCGCCCGCTCGCGGTGCGCATCGCCGCGCACCTCGTCTTTGCCGCGCTCGCGATCGCGCTGAGCCTGCACCTGCTTCCCGGCTTCCACAATCCGCGCGTGATCGGCCCGACCCGCTTCACGCCGGACGCCGCGCCGTTCACGATGTACCTGAATTTCGACAAGCCGCTCGTCGGCTTGTGGCTGGTGTGGGCGCTGCCGTGGGTGGCTCCCGACGTCGCGCCGTTGCGCGCGCTGCGCACCGGTGCGGTGGCGGCCGTCGCCACGGCCGCCGCGTGCCTGGCCGGCGCGCTCGCGTTCGGGATGGTCGGCTGGGCGCCCAAGTGGCCGCCGTCCGGCTGGCTGTGGCTCGTGAACAACCTGTTGCTGGTGACACTCGCCGAGGAAGCGCTGTTCCGCGGCTACGTGCAAGGCGGCCTGACCCGCGTGTTCCGCGCCTGCTCGTGGGGCCCGTGGGTCGCGCTCGCGGCCGGCGCGGTGCTGTTCGGCGCCGCGCACGCGGCCGGCGGCTGGCAGTGGATCGTCCTCGGCACGGTGGCCGGCGTCGGCTACGGGCTCGCGTGGCGGCGCGGCGGCCTGCTCGCCGCCGCGCTCGCGCATGCGGGGCTGAACGTCGTCCACTTCGGCCTGTTCACCTACCCGATGCTCGCCGCCGCGCGCTGATCGCGGCGCCCGCGCGGCCGCTCAGTTGAACCCGGCCACCGCGTGCGGCACGTACGGGCGTTCGAGCGCAGCGATCTCGTCTGCGGTCAGCTTCAGCGCGAGCGCGCCGAGCGCATCGTCCAGTTGCTGCGGCTTCGAGATGCCGACGATCGGCGCGGTCACGCCGCGCTTGTGCGCCACCCACGCCAGCGCGACCTGCGCCCGCGGCACGTTGCGCGCGGCGGCGATCGCGGCGACGGCCTCGACGACCGCCTTATCGGCGTCGACCGTCGCGTCGTACAGCCGCTGGCCGACATCGTCCTTCTGCTGCCGTTCCGACGTTTCGTCCCAGTTGCGCGTCAGGCGCCCGCGTGCGAGCGGGCTCCACGGAATCACCGCGATGCCTTCGTCCTCGCACAGCGGCAGCATTTCGCGCTCCTCTTCCCGATACAGCAGGTTCAGGTGGTTCTGCATGCTGACGAAGCGGGTCCAGCCATTCTGCTTCGACGTATGCAGTGCCTTCGCGAACTGCCACGCGAACATCGACGACGCGCCGATATAGCGCGCCTTGCCCGCCTTCACGACGTCGTGCAGCGCCTCGAGCGTCTCCTCGATCGGCGTGCCGTAGTCCCAGCGGTGAATCTGGTAGAGATCGACGTAGTCGGTGCCGAGCCGCTTCAGGCTCTGGTCGATGTCGGTCATGATCGCCTTGCGCGACAGGCCGGCGCCGTTCGGCCCCGGCCGCATCCGGTAGAACACCTTCGTCGCGATCACGACCTCGTCGCGCTTCGTGAAATCGCGCAGCGCGCGGCCGACGATCTCCTCGGACGTCCCGTCCGAATACATGTTCGCGGTGTCGAAGAAGTTGATGCCGGCCTCGACCGCCCGCTGGATGATCGGGCGGCTTTCCGCTTCCGGCAGCGTCCACGGGTGCGTGCCGCGCGACGGCTCGCCGAACGTCATGCAGCCCAGCACCAGCTTCGACACGTCCAGCCCGGTCGATCCGAATTTCACGTATTCCATTGCACGCCTCTCCATTCGAGTCGGGTTTGCGGCCGGATGCGCTCCGCGCATCCGCCAGACGTCGCATGGTATCCCGCATGCCGCGAACGCGTACGACCGCGCGCCGCATGCAGGCTGCGTGAAAGGAAGACGAACCGGAAAGTCCTGCTACTTGACCTGGTCGGCGAGCGGCTGCAGGAACGCGGAGAAGCCGGTCAGCATGATCTGCACGCCGATACACAGCAGCAGGAACGCCGACACGCGCTTCGCGACCTTGGTCCCTTCGCTGCCGAGGTAGCGCGCGAGCAGCGCGGAGCGGCTGTAGACCTGCCAGATCACGAGCGCGACGAGCACGGACACCGCGATCGACACGATGCTCGACAACATGAATTCCGACAGCTTGTGCGTGCGGTTCGCGTTCAGCGCGATCGCGGTCGCGATCGAGCCGGGGCCAACCGTCAGCGGCACCGTCAACGGGAAGAACGCGCGCGTCATGATCGCGTTCGCGTCGATCGGCTTGACCGGCGTGTCGCCGCCGCCCGGCCCGTCCGGTTCGTTCAGCATCTGCCAGCCGGCGACGGCAACCGCGAAGCCGCCGCCGATCCGCAGCGCTTCCATCGAGATTCCGAAGAAATGCAGCACCGGCGTGCCGGCGAAGAACGCGACCATCAGCACGACGAATGCGTTGAACGCGACCTTCCTCGCAAGCAGATCCCGTTCGTGCGCGGTGAGCGCCTCGGTCCGTTCGAGAAACAGGAACGCGATACCGATCGGATTGATGATGCCGATCAGGCCGGTAAAGCCGAACAGGATCTCGGAGACGAGGCGATTGACGATCATCGTGCGAAGCAGCGGTCGGGACGGGGGCCGGCAGCGCGCCGGGGGTCACGCATTGTAGTGCAAGCGCCCGCGCCCGAGCCGCAAAATGCGGCCGGCCCGGTTTCGCCGTCGATCGTCGTGAACGTGCGGCGCGCAGCCTTATTCGGCGGCCGCCTCCCAGGCCGGCGGCCGCTTCGCGAAGAAGGCCGCGAAGCCTTCCTTCGCTTCCGGCGTCGCGCGCACGCGGGAGATCGTCTGCGCGGTGAACGCCGCGCGTTCGTCCGACGGCGGGTACTCGCCGATCGCATCGAAAAAGCGCTTGATCTCCGTCAGCGCGTGCGGGCCGTTGCGGCCGAGCTCCGCGAGCGTCCGCTCGAGCGTGTCGTCGAGCGCATCGAGCGGCACGGCCTGATGAATCAGGCCGATCGCGACGGCTTCGGCAGCCGCGAGCTGCGTCGCGGTCAGCGCGAGACGGCGCGCCTGGCGCTGGCCGACCGCCTCGACCAGATACGGGCCGATCACGGCCGGCAGGATCCCGAAGCGCGCCTCGCTGACCGAGAACCGCGCGTGATCGCTCGCAATCACGATGTCGCAGGCGGCGCACAGGCCCACGCCGCCGCCGAACGCGTGCCCCTGCACGCGGGCGACCGTCGGTTTCGGGCACTGCCGGATCGCGTGCATCATCGCGGCGAACCGCTCGGCGTCGCGCAGGTTCGCGGCCGCATCGTTCGCGCTCGCGCGCTGCATCCACTGCAGGTCGGCGCCCGCGCAAAATGCGCGACCGTCCGAACGCAGCACGATCGCGCGCACGTCGTCGCGCCGGCCGAGCGTCGTGAACGCGTCGGTGAGCTCCGCGATCATCGTCTCGTCGAACGCGTTCAGCACGTCGCCGCGCCGCAGCGCAACGGTCGCGATGCCGCGCGCATCGACCGCGACGGCCAGGGTCTTCAATTCATCCATCGAACAGGTTTCCTCGGGTAGAACGATGCACACATCGAAATCAGGCGGCCTGGCGGCGATCGATCACGCGGCGCGCCTTGCCGGTCGCGGTCGCGGGGATGCCGCCGGCCGCCAGCACCGTCACGCCGGCCGACACGCCGACCATCGTCTTGATCCGGTGCTGCAGTTCGCGCGCGAGCGCCGCGCGCTCGCCGTCGGTGACGGACGCCCCCGCTTCGGAGCGCAACTCGACCGCGAGGTCGAGCCGGTCCATGTGACCGTCGCGCGACAGCGTGATCTGGAACTGGCCCGACAACTGCGGCAGCGCGACGACGATTTCCTCGATCTGGCTCGGGAACACGTTCACGCCGCGCACGATCAGCATGTCGTCGGAGCGGCCCGTGATCTTCGCCAGGCGCCGCATCGCGCGCGCGGTCGGCGGCAGCAGCGCGGTGAGGTCGCGCGTGCGGTAGCGGATCACCGGCATCGCCTCCTTCGTCAGCGACGTGAACACGAGTTCGCCCTGGCTGCCGTCGGGCAGCACTTCGCCGGTGACGGGATCGATGATCTCCGGGTAGAAATGATCTTCCCAGATCACCGGGCCGTCCTTCGTCTCGACGCATTCGCACGCGACACCCGGCCCCATCACTTCCGACAGCCCGTAGATGTCGAGCGCGTCGATACCCGCGCGCGTCTCCACTTCATTGCGCAGCGCCTGCGTCCACGGCTCGGCGCCGAAGATGCCGATCTTCAGCGACGATTCGGCCGGGTCCATCCCCTGCCGCACCATCTCGTCGATCAGGTTCAGCATGTACGACGGCGTGACGAGGATGATCTTCGGCTCGAAATCGCGAATCAATTGCACCTGCTTCTCGGTCTGCCCGCCGGACATCGGCACGACCATGCAGCCGAGCCGCTCCGCGCCGTAGTGAATCCCGAGACCGCCCGTGAACAGGCCATAGCCGAACGCGTTGTGCAGCGTATCGCCCGGGCGGCCGCCGGCCGCGCGGATCGAGCGCGCGGTCACGTTCGCCCACGTGTCGATGTCGCGCGCCGTGTAGCCGACCACCGTCGGCTTGCCGGTCGTGCCGCTCGACGCATGCACGCGCACGACCTGCTCGCGCGGCACCGCGAAGAGGCCGAACGGATAGTTGTCGCGCAGGTCGCTCTTGGTCGAGAACGGAAATTTCGCGAGATCGGCGAGCGACTTCAGGTCGTCCGGATGCACGCCTGCCGCCTCGAACGTGCGCCGATAGTGGGGGACGTTGTCGTACGCGTGGCGCAGCGACCATTTGAGGCGTTCGAGCTGCAGCGCCTGCAGTTCGTCGCGGCTGGCGGTCTCGATCGGATCGAGGGCGGCGGCGGGATGCGTCGGGTGAGTCATCGGGGTGCTCCTCCAATGGAGTGATGTCGTTGTCGTGTTCGAGGTGACGGGGCCGGTCACGACCGAAACGTGCGGCCGGCCGCGTGCAGCGCGGCGAGGCGCGGCGACACGCGATAGCGGTCCTCGCCGTAGCTCGCCGCCAGATTCGACAGCACGCGATGCACGCGGCCGATGCCGATCGCATCGGCCCACGCGAGCGGGCCGCACGGGTAGTTCACGCCCTTCTCCATCGCAAGATCGAGATCGGCCGGCGAGCACACGCCCTGGTTGACCGTGTCGGTCGCTTCGTTCGCGAGCATCGCGACGGTGCGCATCACGACCATCCCCGGCACGTCCGCGACGCCGACGACGCGAAAACCCGCCTGCTGGAACAGGCCGACCGCGTCCGCATACGCCGCGTCGCTGCACTGGAGCGCGCGCGTCAGCGCGACGAGGCCGGCCTGCGCGTAATCGCGCGCGAGATCGACCAGCACGAGATCCGCCACGCCCGTTTGCGCGGCGCGCGCGGTGGCCGTCCGGCCGTCGGTCAGCGCGATCGACGCGCGGCCGGCCACGGCGAGCAGATCGTCGGCATGCGCGTCGTTGCGCCGCGCGTTCGCGATGCGGTCGACGAAGCGCGCATGCAGCGCGGCGGCCGGGCCATCCTGTGCAAACAGCGCGACCTCGGCCGGCGCGGTGCGCGAAGGTTCGAGATCGGGAGCGGGCGGCGTCGCGCCGTCCGCATACGAGTAGAACCCGCGCCCGGACTTGCGCCCGAGGAAGCCCGCATTCACGAGTTCCTGCTGGATCAGCGACGGCGTGTAGCGCGGGTCGTTGAAGTACGCGCGGAACACCGACTCGGTCACCGCGAAATTCACGTCGTGGCCGATCAGGTCCATCAGCTCGAACGGCCCCATCCGGAAGCCACCGGCTTCGCGCATCACCGCGTCGATCGAAGCCGGCGCGCCGCCCTGCTCGTTCAGCACGCGCAGCGCCTCCGCGTAATACGGCCGGGCGACGCGATTCACGATGAAGCCCGGCGTCGATTTCGCCATCACCGGTTGCTTGCCCCACGCGGCGGCGGTCGCATGAAGCATCCGGGCGATCTCGGGCGCGGTCGCGAGCCCGCTGACCACCTCGACGAGCGCCATCAGCGGCGCCGGGTTGAAGAAATGCAGGCCGGCGATGCGCTGCGGCACGCGCAGCCCGGCCGCGATCGACGTGATCGAGATCGACGACGTGTTGGTCGCCAACACGCATGCGTCGTCGACATGGCGTTCGAGGGTCGCGAAGATCTCGCGCTTCACGTCGAGCCGTTCGGCCGCCGCCTCGACGATCAGCGCGGCGCCCGCGAAATCGGCCAGCGCGCGCACCGCGCGGATCCGGTTGCCGGCCGCCTCGGCCCGCGCCGGTTCGAGCCGGCCCTTCTCCGCCAACCGCGCAAACTGTGCGCGGATGCCGGCCAACGCCTTGTCGCAGGCCGCCTCGCTCAGGTCGTACAGCAGCACCGCATGGCCGGCCGCCGCCGCGACCTGCGCAATACCCGCGCCCATCGCGCCGGCACCAATCACGCCGACGACGGCCGACGGCGCGAGCGCGCCCGAGTTCACCGAATGTGCAGAGGAAACAGCCATCGCTTGCGATCCGTCATGAAGTGGAAGTGCGAGCGATTATAAACCGACCGGTCGGTAGATTTATGTCAGGGCGAGCCCGAATGTGTTGGGCAAAAGACCGTTACGAAACCTGCAACGACAAAAAATCGAAAGATCAGGGCAACTTTTTGTAAACCGAAAGGTCAACGTAAGGCATCGAATATGAGATAGTACCCCTCGAACGCCTGATAAAATTCGACAAATTGCCGGATTTCAGGGGGAATACGTGTCGCGCCGTCATCGCCGTCCATCGCCCCTTTCCGGGGTCGAATCGAGCTTCCGGACCGCGCGCCCCCACGTGTGCTCGTCTCGCTGTCCGCGGACAACCGCTTCGAACCGTTTCATCCCGCGACGGGCTTTGGCCCACCCGCGCCCCTCGCCGCCTCGCGGCAGCGAACCCAGGGCAGCGCCGTTGCGTGCCGCCCCTCTTCGGTTTCATCGTCTTCGTTCGGCGGATAGTACGGCCGGGCTTCGTCAACCCGTGACGGCGCGTCGCGCGCCGCCACTCGCATAAGGAAACCCTCATGCCGCTCTCGTCCAACCAGCTCCCGCGCTGGACCCTCTGGGCCCCGCTTGCCGCCTGGCTGGTACTCGCGCTGTCGCGCGTCGTGCCGGTCGAAGGTCTCGTCATCGCGGTGTTCGCCGCCGCGCTCGCCGGCGCCGTGTTCGCCGCCGTCCACCATGCGGAAGTCGTCGCGCACCGCGTCGGCGAACCGTTCGGCACGCTCGTGCTCGCGGTCGCCGTGACCGTCATCGAAGTCGCGCTGATCGTGTCGGTGATGCTCGGCGCGGGCCCCGAGAAATCGGGCCTCGCCCGCGACACCGTGTTCGCCGCCGTGATGATCATCTGTAACGGCATCGTCGGCATCTGCCTGCTGGTCGGCGCATGGAAGCACGGCGAACAGGACTTCCAGGGGCGCGGCGCGAGCAAGGCGCTGGCGGTGCTCGCGTCGCTGTCGGTGCTGTCGCTCGTGATGCCGAACTACCTGAACGCCGCGCCCGGCCCGTTCTTCTCGAAATCGCAGCTCGCGTTCGCCGGCGTCGCGTCGCTGGTACTGTATGGCGCATTCGTGTTCGTGCAGACCGTGCGCCACCGCGACTACTTCCTCGCCGCGCACGACAGCGCGGACGAAGCGGTACACGCGGCGGCGCCGAGCAACCGCACCGCGATCATCAGCATGGTGCTGCTGTTCGCGAGCCTCGTCGCGGTCGTGCTGCTCGCGAAGCTGCTGTCGCCGGCCGTCGAGCATGCGGTGCTGAAGCTCGGTGCGCCCGAAGCCGCGGTCGGTATCGTGATCGCCGCGCTCGTGCTGCTGCCGGAAGGGCTCGCGGCCGTCACCGCCGCGCGGGCGAACCGCCTGCAGACCAGCATGAACCTCGCGCTCGGTTCGGCGCTCGCGAGCATCGGGCTCACGATCCCGACCGTCGCGGCCGTGTTCATCTGGGTCGGCCAGCCGCTCACGCTCGGGATCGGCGCGATGGAAACGGTCCTGCTGGCGCTCACGCTGCTGGTCAGCACGCTCACGCTGAGCCAGGGGCGCACGACGGTGCTGCACGGCGTCGTGCACGTCGCGCTGTTCGCCGCGTATCTGTTCCTGTCGATCACCCACTGACGTCCCGATGCGCGCGGGCCGGCGGATTCTCGCCGCACGGCCGCGCGCACGTCTTCCAGTCCCTTTCCCCCTCCTCCGCTCCACGCCGCCGTTGCCGGCTGCAGTCGCACGATGCTTCCGGATCGACGGCGCGTTACCCGGCACTAGCGGCGGGCACCCGTTCGCGCGAGCAAGCGCGGCTAGACGCCCGTGTCGTCCGTGTTCTGGGTCAGAAACCGCTCGACCATCGCGTTGAACACCGGCAGCGCCGGATTGTCGTTGTCCGCGCGCCATGCGAGATACAACTCGGCCGCCACGTTGACGCCCGCCAGCGGCCGGAACACCACGCCGTCCACATGAAGCTCGCGTGCCGACGCGGGCACGAGCGCCGCGCCGAGCCCCGCGCGCACGAGGCCGAGGATCGTATGCGTCTGACCGACGTAATGCAGGTAGTTCGGCAGCCGCCCGGCACCCGCGAACATGCCCGAAATCATGTCGTGGAAATACTTGCCCTCGTTCGGCGAATACGCGATGAACGGCTGCCGGTCGAGCTCGTCGGGGCCGATCTGCTCGTAGGCCGCGAGCGGCGCGCCTTCCGCGACCGCGACGAGCATCGGTTCGCGCTGCACGAGCCGGTATTCGAGCGGTTGGCGCGCGGCGCGCTGGCGCACGAAGCCCGCGTCGAGCATCCGCGACGCGAGCGCGTCGATCTGCACGGTCGACACCATCTCGCGCAGTTCGACGTCGACGTCCGGCAACGCATGCGCCGCGTGCGCGAGCAGCACCGGGATCATCCGGTACGCGCTGACGGCCGTGAACCCGAGCGTGATGCGCCCGGCCCCGCCATGCGCGACGCGCTGCGCGGCCTGCTCGGCCCGTGCGGAAAATTCGAGGATGTGCCGCGCGTCACGCAGGAAGCGTTCGCCGGCCGCGGTCAGGCTGACCTGCCGGCTGCTGCGCTCGAGCAGCGCGATGCCGAGCGCGTGCTCGAGCAACTGGATTTGCCGGCTGAGCGGCGGCTGGGTCATGAAAAGCCGCCGGGCCGCACGGCCGAAATGCAACTCTTCGGCCACCGCGACGAAACAGCGAAGCTGATGGAGCTCAATCATTCAAATCTTGAATCAATCGATAGTCTTTCGATGTTAGACCGATATCGATGCGATTTCTATACTCGGTTCCACCTGATCGGTAACTTCGCCGGGATCGTCACGCCGCTGCGATCGGCTACTTCGTCGCCAGCACGGGTTCGTTCGCCGGCGCGTTATGGTTCGTCGCCGCGCACGGGCTGATCGGCATTGCGGCGTACGCCTGGCTCGCGGGCCGCTTCGAGCGGATCCGCATCGCGCCGGCCGCATGAGCGGCGCGGCGGCACGCAGGCGCCGTCACGCGGACTGGCGGCCGCCCGGCATGTGCTCCGTCGTGAGTCGGTCGAGCTCGCGCAGATCGTTCTCCAGCGCCGGCGTGAGCGTCGTGCGCAAGTGATCGAGGAAGGTGCGGATCTTCGCATCGAGATAGCGGCGCGTCGCGTAGACGGCATAGACGCTGACCGTCTGCAGCCGGTACTCGGGCAGCACGCGGATCAGGCGCCCTTCGCGGATATCGTCGAGCACCGTATACAGCGCCACGCACGCGATCCCGCGCCCGGCGCGCACCGCGACGCACAGCGCGTCCGGCACGTTGACCTGGAACGGCGCCGGCTGCAGCGCGTAGACGGTTTCCTCGCCGTCGCTGCGCTCGAGCCGCCATTCGCCGGCCGGCGACGCGGGCGTGTCGAGACGCAGGCACACGTGGTTCGGCAGATCGTCGGGCGTGTGCGGCGTGCCGTGCCGCGCCAGATATTCGCGCGATGCGACGAGCACGCTGCAGCTCGTGCCGCAGGTCTGCGCGACATAGCCCGAATCGGGCAACTGCGACGCCGTCACGATCGACACGTCGTAGCCCTCTTCGACCAGATTCGGCATCCGCTGCGCCAGCGTCAGCTCGACCGACACGTCGGGATTGTCCGCCTGGTAGCGCACGATCGACGACACGACATGACTCTGCCCGAGCCCCGTCATCGCATGAATGCGCATCTTCCCACTCGGCCGCAACAGCGCGTTGCGCGCCTCCGCGTTCGCGTAGTCGAGTTCCGCGAGGATCGATTTCGCGCGCTCGAAATAGCGCTCGCCGCTTTCGGTCAGGCCGAGGTGGCGGGTCGTGCGATGCAGCAGGCGCGTCTGTACGTGGGCTTCGAGGTTCGAGACGGCGCGCGACACCTGTGCGGTGGTCGCGTCGATTTCCTTCGCGACCGCGGTAAAGCTGCCGGCTTCGACAACGCGCACGAACAGGCGCATGTTTTCGAGCATGTCCATTGAATTGGCTTGGGGAAAGTCAGTGGGGAGGCGTCGGCGGCGCTCGCGTCAGAGGAGCAACGGAACGCGGCCGCGAACCGCGCCGAATCGATCGCCGTGCCGGGGAAAAGGCGGGAGAGCAGGCATCGCGGACGGGGTTCTGGCATGACGGGGGGAATTGACTGCGCCGAATTGTACGCCGCTGCAGACAAATTTGCGCGATGACGCGCGCAGAAGCTCTCACCCGACGAAAGGTTTTTGCAAGACTCGCGCGTCGCGCGCGTGCACCGGCTTGATGCGGCGCGACAACATGTATCACAACGCGATATAATTCCGCGCTTGTCGCCCGCCCCGCGCCGTCATTTCTACCGCTTACCATCCATGTCGTCAGGTTCCTCCCCGTCGCGCCGCACGTTGCGGCAATGGCTGCACAGCTTCATTCCCCATCCGATGACGCTCGGCTGGCGCGAGCGCCTGCGCTCGTGCACCGGCGCGCTCGTGGGCATTGCGACGGTCGGCGTCACGATGCGGCTGCTGCCCGGCGTGCCGGGCCTCGTGCCGCTACTCGTCGCGCCGATGGGGGCATCGGCCGTGCTGCTGTTCGCGGTGCCGGCGAGCCCGCTCGCGCAGCCGTGGTCGATCATCGGCGGCAATCTCGTCGCGGCGACGGTCGGCGTCGCGTGCGCGCAATGGATCGCCGATCCGATCACGGCCGCCGCGGTCGCGATCGCTTGCGCGATCGGCGGCATGTTCGCGCTGCGCTGCGTGCATCCGCCGTCGGGCGCCGTCGCTCTCACGGCCGTGGTCGGCGGCCCCGCGATCCATTCGCTCGGCTTCGGCTTCGTCCTGCAGCCGATCGCGCTGCAATCGGCGATCCTGCTCTCGGCCGCGCTCGTCTATCACGCGCTGACCGGGCACCGCTATCCGCACGGCGGCGTGCGCCCCGAAGCGAAACAGCAGGCCGGCGCCGCACCGGCGCGCGGCGGCTTCACGCGCGGCGACCTCGACGCGGTGCTGAAGCGCCGCAGCGAATGGCTCGACGTCGATCCGGACGATCTCGAAGCGCTGCTGCGCGAAACCGAAATGCAGGCCTATACGCGCACGTTCGGCCAGTTGAAGTGCGCGGACCTGATGACGAAGAATGCGATCGAGGTCGCGCCGTCGACGTCGATCGCGGCCGCACTGACGCTGCTCGACCGTCACCGCGTGAAGGCGCTGCCCGTGGTCGACGGCGAAGGCCGGCTGACCGGCATCGTCACGCGCGCCGACCTCACGCGCCAGTTGCGCCGTCCGACCCCGCTGTGGCAGCGCCTGTCCGCACGGCTGCCGCAATCGTTCGGCGGCCGGCCCGCGAGCGTCGCGTCCGTGATGACGCGCGACGTCGCGTCGGTGCCGGAAACGATGCCGATCACGGCGCTCGTGCCGCTGTTCACGCATTCGGGCCACCACCATATTCCGGTCGTCGATGCGTCGCGCCGGCTCGTCGGCATCATCACGCAGACCGATCTCGTCACGGGCCTTTATCGGCAGACCCAAATGCTCGAGGCCGCGTAGCGCGCATCCCGCGCCGTCACCGCCTGCGAAATGCGAAATGCGAAATGCGAAATGCGAAATGCAGCATTCCGCCGCATTTCGGCCATTTACATCATGTTGTGATATATTTGCCGCAACCGTAACCGACTGCCCGACCGACCTCGATGAACGATACCCGACGCGCGCTCGCGAAAAGCGATTTCCAGCAACTGTCCGAGTTCCGCTATCAGATGCGCCGCTTCGAGCGCTTCTCCGAACGCGCCGCGCAAAGCGAAGGCGTGACGCCGCTGCAATACCTGCTGCTGCTGCACATCAAGGGCTATCCGCATCGCGAATGGGCGACCATCGGCGAGCTCGCGGAACGCCTGCAGGCGCAGCACCACGGCGTCGTGGCGCTGGTGACGCGCTGCGAAGCGCTCGGGCTCGTGAAGCGCAAGCCGAGCGAGGCCGACCGTCGCCAGGTTGAAGTCCACCTCGAACAGGCCGGCGAAACGCTGCTCGCCCGTCTCGCGGCCATGCACCGCGCCGAGCTGAAGTCGCTCAAGGGCGCGTTCCAGGTTCCCCAGATCGATTACTGACCCTTGCCCTCGCCACGCCGATGAACGCACCACACAAACGCGATTTCTCGATCAACGAACGCCTGCCCAGGATCGCGTTGCTTGCCGCCGGGATCGGCCTGCTCAGCACGCTTGCCGCGTTCGTGCTGTTGAGCCTGATCCACCTGTTCACGAACCTGTTCTTCTTCCAGCAGTTCTCGTTCGCCGACCATTCGCCCGCGAACAACACGCTCGGCGCATGGGTGATCGCCGTGCCGGTGATCGGCGGGCTGATCGTCGGCCTGATGGCGCGTTTCGGTTCGGAAAAGATCCGCGGCCACGGCATTCCCGAAGCGATCGAGGCGATCCTGTTCGGCAAGAGCCGCATGTCGCCGAAGGTCGCGATCCTCAAGCCGCTGTCGTCCGGCGTCGTGATCGGCAGCGGCGGCCCGTTCGGCGCCGAAGGCCCGATCATCATGACGGGCGGCGCGCTCGGCTCGCTGATCGCGCAATGCGTGCACGTGACCGCCGCCGAGCGCAAGACGCTGCTCGTCGCCGGTGCGGCCGCCGGCATGACGGCCGTGTTCGGCACGCCGGTGGCCGCCGTGCTGCTCGCGGTCGAACTGCTGCTGTTCGAATGGCGTCCGCGCAGTTTCCTGCCGGTCGCACTCGCGTGCGCGGTGGCAGGCTTCGCACGCGCGGTGTTCTTCGGCGTCGATCCGCTGTTTCCGGTGACGACCGCCGCGCCGACGCCCGTCGCGCTGCTGTCGTGCATCGTCGCGGGCCTGCTGTCGGGCATGCTCGCGTGCGGCCTGTCGGCGGCGCTCTACCGCGTCGAGGACACCTTCGCGAAGCTGCCCGTGCACTGGATGTGGTGGCCTGCGCTCGGCGCGATCGTGATCGGCATCGGCGGCTGGCTCGAGCCGCGCGCGCTCGGCGTCGGCTACGACGTGATCGGCGACCTGCTGCACCAGCACATCGCGCTGAAGGTCGCGCTCGCGCTACTGATCGTGAAAGCCGTGATGTGGGTGATCGCGCTCGGCTCGGGCACCTCGGGCGGTGTGCTCGCCCCGCTGCTGATGCTCGGCGCCGGCCTCGGCACCGTGCTGTCGCCGGTGCTGCCGGGCGGCGATCCGGTGCTGTGGCCGCTCGTGTGCATGGCCGCGACGCTCGGCGCGACGCTCGGCGCCCCGCTCACCGCGATCGTGTTCGCCTTCGGCCTCACGCACGACGCCAACGCGCTGCTGCCGCTGCTCGCCGCGACGCTCGTCGCGCACGGCTTCGCGACCATCGTGATGAAGCGCTCGATCATGACGGAAAAGATCGCACGCCGCGGCTACCACATCTATCGCGAATACGGTGTCGATCCGCTCGAGCGGCACGATGTCGGCGAAGTGATGACGTCGGCCGATCGGCTCGTCGCGATCGACGGTTCGGCGACGCTCGATACCGTCGAGACGCAATACTTCGGCGCGAAGCAGGCGCACCGCGCGTATCCGGTCGTGCAGAACGGCCGCCTGCTCGGCCTCGTCGATCGCGCGACGCTCGACGCCCAGCGTGCACAGGCGAGCGCCGATACGCCGATCTCGGCCGCATTCGCCGATCGCGCACCGGCCGTCGCGCTGGCTCACGAAACGTGCCGCGTCGTCGCTTCGCGTCTCGCGATGCTCGGCCTCGAGCGCCTGCCGGTGGTCGCCGACGAGCAATCGCTGCGCATCACGGGCATCGTGTCGCGCAGCGACCTGATCAAGCCGGCACTCCAGCACTTCGACGACGAACACAAACGCGAACGCTTCCGTCCGATCGTCCCGGCCAACCTGCGCGAGGTCGGCTCGCGCAAGATCGGCTGACACAACCCGCGTGCGCGGCGCCCTGCCGCGCACCGCTTCCCCGCCTCACGTCGCTGCACGATGCCGCGCGCCCGTCGCGCGCCGCGTCGCATCGCGGCCACCTTATCCGTTTAAAGTTGGTTAACAATTCGGCGGACGAAAGTTTGTCATCATGGTGTTCATGCGACGGGGCCATCCATCAGCCATTCCACTTCGTCATTCAGATAAAGAGTCGCGGCGCGGCATGCAGCACATGCCGCCCGCCGCGGCCGTCACCTCACCACACCACGACCGGGCAGCGCACCGACCGCCACGCATGACGTCGAGCCATACGCGACGCATGCGGCGCCGCAGCAACATGCGCAGCATCCGAGCCGCCGTTTGGCAAGCGCGTTAACAACTTGTTTCGGAATGACCGGAACCGAGCCTGCCAGATGCGATCTCACTTGAACGCAGCACTGCTGCGCATCCCACTCAATCAATCACGACTCGAGGGAGATAACGTGAACGTGAAATACTTACCGCTCATCGCATTGACCGTGGCAATTTCTGCTCATGCCGCCGAATCTGCCGTGCAGAACGTGGGACAAAGCCAGAAAGCGGCTCCCGACGTCTCGGCGTGCATCGCCAAGACCTGGGCCGACAAGTCGCAACAACAGGTGATCTCGCAGAACGTGCTGGCCAACGGCCTGGCGACCGACGTGTACGCACCGGGCCAGCAGCCGCCGAACGGCGCCGCCGCGATGGTTCGTCCGTCGTGGAAGCCGGGTGCGAAGACGTGGGTCGGCGTGCGCGGCGACGCAGCATCCGCCGGCGACATCAACGCCTGCCTGTGACGACGTAACGAGAACAGGCGCTCCGGATGGCCTTGCGCCATCCGTTTGCGACGAGCCCCGCTTCGGCGGGGCTTTTTCTTTGCTGCGCGGAAAGCGTCTTACAGGTAGCTGCAGACGTAATCGAGCGTCTCGAGCACTTCGATGTCGAAGCGGCTCTTGCCCGGCACGGAGAACGATTCGCCGGCGCCGTAGGTCTGCCATTCGCTGCTGCCGTCGAGCTTCACGCGGCACTTGCCGGCCTGCACTTCCATCAATTCGGGCGCGTCCGTGCCGAAGTTGAGCGCGCACGGCAGGATCACGCCGAGCGTCTTGCGCGTGCCGTCCGGGAAGAGCACGGTATGCGACACGCACTTGCCGTCGAAATAGACGTTCGCGCGCTTGACGACCGATACGTTGTCGAATTGGGTTGCACTGGTCATGTGATGCCTCTGATTGCTGGATGCCGGATGGCGATGGAGTGGGAGGCCGGCCGTAGCGGCGGGCCGGCCGCTATGATACCGGCTCGCGCAACGTGTGTCGGAATCGCATGCGGCCCGCACATGCCGGGCACACGATCGTCAGGATCACTACGTGATCTGCGCGGGGTGACGGCTCACCGCAATCCCTTGCGCCGCGCGGAATCGCGCAGGCAATCGAGCAGCATCGCCGCGGCCGGCGTCAGCGGGCTGTCGCGGCGCGTGACGACCTGCACCGATACGGCCGGCAAGCGCTCGCGGATCGGCAGTACCGCGAGTTGATCGCGCGCCCATTCGCCTTGCAACAATTGCTCGGGCATCGATGCGATCAGGTCGCAACCGGTCATCAGGCTGTGCGCGAGACCGAAGCTCGGGCATTCGACGACGCGCGCCGGCACCGGCAACCCGTACGCGACGAACGAGTTGAACAGCACCTGTGTCGAGCTTTCCGGCGACGGATTCATCAGCCAGTCGGCTTCGACGAGATCGGCGAGCGACGTGGCCGACGCGAGCGGATGTCCTTTGCGCGCCACGATCAGCGAACGGCTCGCATAGAGTTCCGCGTGATCGAACTCGGCCGCCAGCAACTCGGGGACGACGACGGCCACCGCGAAATCGAGCGAACCGTCGTGCAGTCGCGGCAGCGCGACGCCAGGAAATCCTTCGATCAGATTGACGCGCGCCACCGGAAAGCGGCGCCGGAACGCACGAAACGCGTCGGGCAGGATCGTCACCGCCGCCGCCGGCGTGATCGCCGCCGCGACGGAACCCGTCATCGCGCCCTGTGCCTGCTCGATGTCGTCGCGGGCGCGCTGCATTTCGGCGACGATCAGCCGCGCGCGCACCTGCAGTTGCTGGCCGAACGCGGTCAGCTGCACGCCGCGTGCGGTGCGCACGACGAGCGATACGCCGAGCGCGATCTCCAGTTCCTTGACCGCCTTCGTGAGCGCAGCCGGCGACACGTTCAGGCGCCGCGCGGCCGCGCGAATGCTCCCTTCTTCCGCGGCGGTGACGAACGCTTTCAGCTGGTGATATTTCATGGCGGCAATGCGTGATCCGTGGAAACCCTGTGCGGCCGGTCGCGCAATGGCTCAGGGTATTCCCGAGCGGCAACCGGCGGTGTGCACCAAAGCAATTTAGCAGCTTCTGGTACGCAAAAGAAATTTATATGCTTGGTCGTCACATGCGCGTCAAACGCCCCGGCCCCACAGGAGACACCATGCTGCAAGCCGCGAACCCCGTCATCCCGGCCATCGCCGCCATCGCCCCCGAGCTCGTCGAAGTGCGCCGCCGAATTCACGCCCATCCCGAACTCGCATTCGAAGAAACGCTCACGAGCGACCTCGTCGCCGAGCTGCTCACCGGCTGGGGCTACGAAGTGCATCGCGGTATCGGCAAGACGGGCGTGGTCGGCGTGCTACGCGAAGGGCAAGGCACACGCACGGTCGGGCTGCGCGCCGACATGGACGCGCTGCCGCTCTCGGAAGCCACGGGGCTGCCCTACGCAAGCCGTCACGCGAACAAGATGCATGCATGCGGCCACGACGGTCACACCGCGATGCTGCTGTGCGCGGCGCGCCACCTCGCGGCGACGCGCCGGTTCTCCGGCACGCTGAACCTGATCTTCCAGCCCGCCGAGGAAAACTTCGGCGGCGCGAAGGCGATGATGGACGACGGCCTGTTCGACCGTTTCCCGTGCGACGCGATCTTCGCGATCCACAACATGCCGGGCCGCGCGGCCGGCAACATGGCGTTCCGCACCGGCGCCGCGATGGCGTCGGCCGACCGCGTGACGATCACGCTGCGCGGCGTCGGCGGCCACGGCGCGATGCCGCATTTCGCGCGCGATCCGATGTCGGCCGCGGGCAGCATCATGGTCGCGCTGCAAACGATCGTCGCACGCGAGGTCGACGCGCAGCATGCGGCCGTGATCACCGTCGGCAGCGTGCAGGCCGGCGAAACGTTCAACATCATTCCCGAAACCGTCGTGATGAAATTGTCGGTGCGCGCGCTGAACGCCGACGTGCGCGCCCTGCTCGCGCGCCGCATCGAGGCGCTCGTGAAGGGCCAGGCGGAAAGCTTCGGCGTCACCGCGGAGGTCGACTACGACTATGGCTACCCGGTGCTCGTCAATCACGCGGAACCAACCGCGTTCGCGGCCGACATCGCATGCCAGATGCTCGGCGCGGAACGCGTCGAAACCAACACCGCGCCGCTGATGGGCAGCGAGGATTTCGCGTTCATGCTCGAAGCGCGCCCCGGCTGCTACGCGTTCATCGGCAACGGAATCGGCAGCAAGGGCGGCTGCATGGTGCACAACCCCGGCTACGACTTCAACGACGACATCCTCGCGATCGGCGCGAGCTACTGGGTTCGCGTCGCCGAAGCCTGGCTCGCGGCCTGACAGCCTTTCAACACGCAGTTCCGCGCTCAAAGCAAGGGAACCCATGGAAACGTCCGCCATTTCATTCGCCGGCACGCCGGTCGATGCCCGCGCCGCCGCGAAGAAGCGCCGTCTGATCGCGGCCGCCGCCGTCGGCAACGCGCTCGAGTTCTACGACTTCACGGTCTACAGCTTCTTCGCGATCCTGATCGGCAAGCTGTTCTTTCCCGTGCATTCGTCGTTCGGACAACTGATGCTCGCGGTCGCGAGCTTCGGCGTCGGCTTCGTCACGCGTCCGCTCGGCGGCCTCGTGATCGGCATGTATGCGGACCGCGCCGGCCGCAAGAAGGCGATGATCCTCACGCTGCTGCTGATGGCGCTCGGTACCGCGACGATCGCGGTCGCGCCGACCTTCGCGCAGATCGGCATCGCCGCGCCGCTGCTGCTCGTGCTCGCACGGCTGCTGCAAGGGTTCGCGTCGGGCGGCGAAGTCGGCGCATCGACGACGCTGCTGCTCGAACAGGCACCGCAGCATCGTCGCGGTTTCTATGCGTCGTTCCAGTTCTCGAGCCAGGGGCTCGCCGCGCTCGCGGGCGCACTCACCGGCGTCGCGCTGACGTCGACGCTGAGCGCCGCGCAACTCGAAAGCTGGGGCTGGCGCGTGCCGTTCATCATCGGCACGCTGTTCGTGCCGCTCGGCTACTGGTTGCGCCGCACCGTCGAGGAAGTGCCTGCTGCCGCGCCGGCCGCCACACACGACGAGCCGGTCGCATCGCTGCCGCTCGCCGACGTGCTGCGCCATCACGCCAAGGCCGTATTCGCGGGCCTCGGCGTGACGATCGGCGGCACGTCGGTCCACTACATCATCGTGTTCTACATGGCGATCTATGGCGTGCAGGTGCTGCACTTGCCGACCTGGCTGTCGATGACGGCCGGCTGCGTCGCCGGTGCGATCCTGATGCTCGTGACGCCGATCGGCGGCCTTCTGTCGGACGTGTACGGGCGCAACCGGATCGTCTGGTGGACACGCATCGTGCTGATGGCCGCGATCTACCCGGCGTTCATTGCCCTGAACCGTTGGCCCGGCGCCGTTTCGCTGCTGTCGATCATCGCCGCGCTGTCGATCGTGCATGCGATCAACATCGGTGCGACGGGGGCAATGCTCGGCGAGTTGTTTCCGCGGGCAGTGCGTGCGACGGGCGGTGCGCTGGTGTATAGCGTCGGCGTCGCGATCTTCGGCGGCTTCGCGCAGTTCTTCGTCACGTGGCTGATCGCGGCGACCGGAGATCCGAATGCGCCGGCGTGGTATGCGATCGGCTGCGGCGCGATGACGTTGCTTGCGATTCGTTTCATGGACGAGAAGGCCGGGAAGGCGCTGGATTGAGCGGCGGACGATGCGCGACACGTGAACCGTGATTGACGTCACGCGCGCGCATCGGGCATCATCGAGCCATGCACCGCGCTCCGATCACCCTTTCGACGACCACGCGCACGACCGCCATTGGCGGGCCCGTGCGGCGAGTGCGCGCAAGATCGTAGCGTCACCGATTCCCACAGGCCCCGCCGGTTCCGGACGGGGTCTCGTCGTTTCTCCGTCTGCATCGGCCACTCAGGAGAAACGCGATGTCCGAAGCCCCTTCCCCGAAACGCGCGCTGCTCGTGATCGATATGCAGGTCGGGTTGTTTCATGGCCCCGATCGCCCGCATGACGGCGAACGCGTGCTGGCCAATATCAACCGGCTGATTTGCCGTGCGCATGACAGCGGTGCCCCCGTGTTCGCCGTGCGTCACGTCGGCCCGGCCGGCTCGCCGATCGCATCCGACGCGCCGCTGGCCGCACTGCTGCCGGAGCTTGCGATCGATACCGCACGCGACATCGTGTTCGACAAGACGCGGCCGAGCTGCTTCGCGGGCACGCGGCTCGCCGAGTGGTTGCATGCGGCTGGTATCGGCGAGATCGTGATCGCGGGGATGAAAACGCAGTACTGCGTCGATACAACGTGCCGTGCGGCCGCCGATCTCGGCTTTCGCCCGGTACTCGTTGCCGATGCGCACACCTGTATGGATACACCAGCGCTGCCGGCCGAGCGGATCGTCGCGCACCATAATGCGACACTCGGCGGGCCGTTTGCGACGGTGACGACGACCGACGCATGCGTGTTCTGAAGTACGGCGCCGATCGGACGGCGATGCGCGAGCGTGCGCATTGCAATCGCGTCGGCATGAACCGTCAATTTACCGAGCTCGCCATGTCGATCGCTCGACGCGTCATACCGACTTTCGAGAACAGGACTGGCCTCGAAGCAGGTGAGTGCTTGTCGAAACCATATCGCGTCACGTCCCGGACAGCAACGATACGGCAGCCGGCGTAAACGCAAAAAGGCACGGACCTTCACCGCCCGTGCCTTCTTCACCTACCCAAACCGCCCGTGCTCAGAACGTATGCATCATCCCCACATACGCGCCCGTCTGCGACTCGCCCGTCATCGGGCTCGTCCCCGACGTCGCGTCACGCGGCGTCGCGAGCAGCGAGAAATTCGAATTCCCGCCGTTGCGCACATACGCAACCGTGCCGTACAGGAACGTGCGTTTCGACAGGTTGTACGTGGTGCCGAGCACGTACATCATCGCGTGCCCTGACGGGTCATGCGACGCATCGCCACCGCCGTCGCCCACCTTCACGTAATACCCGCCGCCCGTCACGGCCCACTGCGGCGTCGCCGAATAGGTCGCGCCGAGCCAGTAATGATCGGCACGGTCGGCAACACCGGCCGGGCTGTCCGGCGCCTGGTAGTGCGTATACGCCCCCTGGATCTTGAACTTCGACACCTTCACGTTCGCGCCGACGAAGTACTCGCGCGACGCGGTGAAGATATTGCTGAACTTGCCGTTGT
Organism: Burkholderia sp. MSMB1078WGS; assembly: GCF_001528895.1. NCBI lineage: Bacteria > Pseudomonadati > Pseudomonadota > Betaproteobacteria > Burkholderiales > Burkholderiaceae > Burkholderia > Burkholderia sp. MSMB1078WGS. The sequence goes on from NZ_LPDI01000025.1 coordinate 144,097, forward strand.
TGTCGCGCAGCTCGTCGTAGATACCGCGCACGTCGAGCACCGGCGAGTGGTACGAGATCATGATCCCGTCCGAGCGGCCGAAATCGTCGGCCGCACCGTAGTTGAAGCCGCGCGACTGATTGCCGAACGCGTATTGCGCCTGCACGTCGAAGCCGCCGATCACCGGGCTGTGATATTCGATGTTGTTGCTGGTCTGCTGCCAGTTGCGGCCACGCACGAGCGACGCCGACGAAAATGCCTGCTGGACGAACGGATCGAATTCCCACACGCCGTCGCTGTCGATGAACAGGTTGCGGCCGGCCTGCAACTGGCCCCACGTGTTGCTCTTCAACCCGACGTATGCGCGCCGCGACCACATGCGTCCGCCCCCCGTCTGGCCGTTCATCACCTGGAACGCGGTTTCCAGGTTGAACACCGTCGACAGCCCGCCGCCGAGATCCTCGACGCCCTTCAACCCGAACATGCTGGTGCCCCAGTCGCCGCTTTCCGCGCTCCAGCGCGTCCCGCTGCCGCCGTTCGGCTTCGCGATGTGGTTCAGGTATTCGATGCCGCCGTCGATCCGGCCATACAGCGTGACGCTCGTCTGTGCAAACGCAGCCGCTGGCGTGGCGGCCGCAATCAGCCATGCGAAGTATTTGAGTCGCAAAATGATGCCCCCTCGAAGTCTCGACCGTCCGACGCGCGCCCCATGCACGCGCCTCGGGTCTGCTTATCCGCGATCGAGCGAAAAACGTCCGGGGCCGGCCGCGCAGAGCGCGAGCAAGCCGCCCGAGATCGCGATGTTCTTGTAGAAATGAATCATGTTGTTGATCTGCTCGCCGCCCGTCATCGTCCAGTAATGGTGACCGATAACGGCGGTGCCGATCGTATACAGCGCAAGCAACAGCGCGAGCGGCCGCGTCTGGAAGCCGATCAGGATCGCAATCCCGACGAACAGCTCCATCACGACGGAGATCGCCGCCGAGATGATCGGCGCCGGCGCGCCCTCGCTACCCATGAACGCGATCGTACCGGAGAAGTCGATAATCTTCTTCCAGCCGAACATCACGAACAGGATCACGATCAGGATTCGGGCAAGCAGCAGCAGCACATCGCGCTGAGACGCGAGAAACGGTTGATTCGGTGTCATGGTGTGATCAACGAAAACGATGCGCGCAATCGCACGCACCGGATTGCCTGTGAACCGGGGCGGACGGCCATCCGCGCCGCCGCCCCGCTCTGCAACAACCGGCATCGGGGCCTGCCCGATGTGCTGTGCTCCTCCTCTTTTACGTTGTCGCCCTGCTTCGTCGCGTGTCGCGTCAGCGCAGCTTCGCGACGTCCTGCTCGGTCACCTTCGCGGCCGGATTGCCGAACTGCCCGGTCAGGTAGTTCGTCAGCGCGGCGATCTGCGCATCCGACAACTCGTGGCGGAACGCCGGCATCCCGACGTCCTCGCTACCGGCCTTGCGCTGCACGCCGTTCAGGATCACCTGCACGAGGTTGGTCGGATTCGACGCACCGACCGTCGAGTTATGGAACAGCGGCGGGTAGTAACCGTCCGGCGTGCCCTTCCCCTGCATCTGGTGACAGGTCGCGCAGTTGCCGAGATACAGCCGGGCCGGATCGATGCCCGACGACGCGAGCGCCGCGCCGCGCAGCTTCAGGCCGTCCTCGGCCGGCTTGCCCCACGACGAGCGCGACTGCTTCGCGTCGCCGCTGGCCACGGCCGGCACCGTGCGGATGTACGTCGAGATCGCGCCGATGTCGGCTTCGGTCATCTTCGAGAAGCTGTGCTCGATCGCCTCGGCCATCGGGCCGGCCGCCTGCGCAAGGCCCGGCACGCTGCCGGTGCGCAGATACTGGACGAGCTGCTGCTGCGTCCAGCCGCCGATCCCCGCGTTCGGGTCGGACGTGATGTTGTAGCCGTCCCAACCCGCGAGCACCGAGCCCGACAGGAAGCTGCCGCCCGTTTCGTCGAGCGACTTCTCCTGCATCGCGATGCCGCGCGGCGTATGGCACGTGCTGCAGTGCGCAAGGCCCTGCACGAGATACGCGCCGCGGTTCCACTCGGCGCTCTGCGCCGGCTTCGGCTGGTAGACGCCGTCCTTCAGGAACAGCCAGTTCCAGATCTTCAGCGGCCAGCGCATGCTCAGCAGCGCGGGGATCTCGTTCTTCGGCGGCGCCTGCTTGACCGGTTCGACGCCGTGCATGAAGTACGCGTACAGCGCCTGCACGTCGTCGTCGTTGATCTTCGCATACGACACGTACGGCATCGCCGGGTACAGGTTGTCGCCGTTCTTCGACACGCCATGACGCACCGCACGCTCGAAGTCGTCGAACGTCCAGGTGCCGATGCCCGTATCGGGATCGGGCGTGATGTTGCTCGTATAGATCTTGCCGAGCATCGGCACCGGCATGCCGAGGCCGCCCGCGAACGGCTTGCCGCCCTTCGCGGTGTGGCAGGCCATGCAGTCGCCCGCGACCGCGAGGTATTCGCCGCGCTTGACCTGCGCCGGATCGGCCGAGTCGGCCGCGCGTGCGAGGCCGGGCAGTGCGAGGCAGCCGGCGAGGAGGAAGGTGAGAGTAGATTTCCGCACGGTCAGACTTCCTTCTTCAGCGTGTCCGACATCCGCAGCGCGAGCGCCGCGATCGTCAGCGTCACGTTCACCGTACCGACGGTCGGCATCGTCGAGCTGCTCGAGATGAACAGGTTCGGATGGTCGAACGTGCGGCAGTCCTTGTCGACGACCGAGTCGCGTGCATCCGCGCCCATGATCGTCGCGCCGGTGATGTGGTTGTTCGGCGCGAACTCGTCGTTGAACACGACGTCGGTGCCGCCGAGCACCTTCGCGGCCGTCGCGTAAACCTCGCGCGTGTGCACGGCGCCGCGCTTCACGTAATCGTCGATCGCATACGTGATCTCGGGGCGCGGGATGCCGATCGCGTCGGTGGCCGTCTTGCTCGGCACGATGCGGTTCTCGGGTTGCGGCAGGATTTCGTGGAAGCAGTCGAACTGCACGTAGCGTGCGGAACGGTCGCGGATCTGCGCGTCGAGCTCCTCGTGCTTCATCAGCTTGCCGGCCTTGAAGATCTTCTGCGTCTCCTGGTTGATGCGCGACATGTTCGACAGGTGGATCTTCTTCGCGGCTTCGGTCGCGCGGAACGGGCCATCGCGGAAACCGATCAGCGACGTCATCTCCTGCGGGCCGCGGCCCGGCCACAGCTTCTCGCTCGCGTAGAACGATACGCCGGTGCCCGGGTGGTCCATCAGGTTGCGCCCGACCATGTCCGAGCTGTTCGCGACGCCGTTCGGGAAATCGCGGTTCGCGGACATCAGCAGGATCTTCGGCGTCTCGATGCCGTTCGCGGCGAGCACGAAGTACTTGCCCTCGACGCGATGGTCGGCGCCCGTCTTGTCCTTGTAGATCGCGGCGACGATGCGCTTGTCCGGCCCCGTCTCGAGCTTGTAGACGACCGCGCTGTCGATCAGCTTCGCGCCGGCCTGCTCGGCCTTCTCGACGTGGACGATGCCGTTGTACATCGCACCGATCGGACAGATCGGCATGCAATTGTTGTTTCCGCAACAGGTCGGCCGGCCGTCGTACGGGCGGCTGTTGCGCGCGACGGGCTCGGTCACCACGTGGAACTTCGGGTCATGGCCGTTGAGCGCGCTCTTGATGGTCTGCTCGTTGAACGACAGCGGCAGCGGCGGCATCGGATACGCCTGCTTGCGCGGCGAGTACAGATCTTCCTCGGGGCCCGGGCCCCACACGCCGAGCTCTTCCTCGGCACGCTGGTAGTAATGCTCGAGGTCGTCGTACTGGATCGGCCAGTCGCGGCCGACGCCGTACACGGTCTTCATCTTGAAGTCGTTCGGAATGAAGCGCCACGCCGACGCGGCCCAGTGCCACGTCGTGCCGCCCACCGCGCGGATGTACTGCGAGTTGAACTTGTGCTCGCCCTTCAGGATCAGGTAGTCGTTCGGCGGGCCGTATTCCGGATGCGGGGCCCACGGGCTCGACGGGTACGGCGCCATGAAGTCGGTCTTGTCGGGCTGGTTGCGAAAGCGCTCGACGATTTCCCAGCGCGGCATGCGCGGGCCGGCTTCCAGCAGGATCACGGACTTGCCCGCCATCGCGAGCTGGTGTGCAACGATCGCGCCGGCGACACCCGATCCGACGACGACGACGTCGGCTTTTTGCGTATCGGTATCGGCCATCAGGCTTGCCTCTCGATCGGTTTTTCGGCCCAGAAGCCGGGTTTGTTGGGGCAATACGAAGGGATCACGAGCGTATCGGACACCACGCTGAACATTAATGCTTCTTCGTAGGTAATCACGACGTTGTCGACGATGCCGAGATACCACGCGCCGAGAATCGTCAGTGCGAGCGATTCCTGGTCGGGATTCAGCGAGCCGGATGCAAGCGCGCCGGCGAGCTGCGGCAGGCTGTCGGCCGTCTTGAACGAGCCCTTCTGCAAGGCCTGCAGATAGCGCTGGCCGGTGACGCGGCTCAGCCCTTTCTTGCCGGTCAATGCTTCGGAAAGCGTCATGAACGTATCGAGCGGCGCGGTGCCGGGATCGTCGGCCAGGGCCCGCAACGCCAGCGAGCCCGTGAGGCCCGCCGCCGTCAGCGCCAGTGCGCCCTGCAGCCATTGACGCCGCGTGATGCCGGTTGCGGCTGCGTCGTTGTCACGACGCGATTGGGGGGTGTTGTCGTTGTGCATGTTTCCTTCTCTCGAACACCGGATTCGGGAAAACCACGCTTGATATTTCTCAAACATTGGCGCGGACCTGCAATGTACGCGCACACGCCGGATCAAACAATCTTTTTATAGTCCATTTAATGTTCCGCAATCCGTGACAATCGACATTTCGCTGCATTTTTGTGTCGTCGACGCGACAAATCTGCGGCACGCACCGCCGTGTCGCGCGCCGGCGACACATTGCATGCCATGCTGCGCGCGCATGACGGTCGGTTAGAATCCCGTGCAATCAAACAGAAAGCTTCCCTCCGAGGGCAATCGAGCGATGAAGCAGCGCGACAAGCACAACAAAGAAACTCATCGAACCAACCACACGATCCGGCTGCTCTGGCGCATCGGCGCCGTGGCGGCGCTCGGCGGCGCCGCGGCCCTGTCGCTGCATGCGGGCGCGGCGCGCACGGTGAGCGTGTCGCCGCAAGGCACCGTCACCGAAGTCCGGCAGAGCGTCGTCAAGTTCGACGAACCGATGGTCGCCTTCGGCTCGGCCTCCGCGCCGAATCCGGCGCGCGTGAGCTGCAACGATTCGGCGGCCGCACGCGGCCAGGGCCACTGGCTCGACGACAAGACCTGGGTTTACGATTTCGAAAGCGACCTGCCGCCCGGCGTACGCTGCTCGGTCGCGCTCAACGACACGCTGCGTTCGGTCGCGGGCAATGCGGTCAGCGGCCCGCGTCGCTTCACGTTCCAGACGGGCGGCCCGTTTCCGGTGTCGGTGCGCCCCGGCTCGCGCGAGATCGAGGAGCGGCAGGTCTTCGTGATGAAGCTGAACGGCCCGGCCGAGCCGCGCTCGGCGCTCGCGAACATCTGGTGCGAAGCGGCCGGCATCGGCAACCGCATTCCCGTCGCGGCGGCCGACGACGATACGCGCAACGCCCTGCTCGATCATTTCGGGTTGAAGAAAGAGGCGGCGCGCGTGCTGACGCTGTCGTGCTCGCAAGCGCTGCCGGCGAGCGCGAAGGTGCAGCTGGTGTACGGCAAGGGCGTCGCGAGCCCGAGCGGCATCGCGAACGAAACCGAACGGCGTTTCGATTTCACCGTGCGCGCACCGTTCGCCGCGAGCTTCTCGTGCGAACGCGAGAACGCGAAGGCGCCCTGCACGCCGCTGCGCCCGCTCACGCTGTCGTTCAACGCGCCGATCTCGCGCAAGCAGGCCGACGCGATCAAGCTGCGCGGCCCCGACGGTTCGCTGTCGCCGACCTTCGCGGCCGACGACCACAACGAGGAAGTGACGACCGTCACGTTCAACCCGCCGCTGCCGGCGCAGGCCGGCCTGACCGTCGAGCTGCCGTCGGGCCTGCGCGACGTGACCGACCGGCCGCTGTCCAACGCCGACCTGTTCCCGCTCGCGACGCGCACCGCGCCGATGCCGCCGCTCGCGAAATTCTCGTCGGGCACCTTCGGGATCGTCGAGCGCTTCGCCGAACCCGGTACGCCCGCGCTGGTGCCCGTCACGCTGCGCAACGTCGAGGCCGACCTGCATATCGCCGGCCTCAATGCGGGTGGCGCGCAATTCGCGAACCTGAAGGTCGAGAACGACACCGCGATCCGCCAATGGATGCGCACCGTCGATCGCTTCGACAACTGGTCGATGACGGCCGGCTCGATCGACGACCAGATACCCGGCCTGCTGGAACGCAAGGGCCAACACCCCGTCTACGTGCCGCTCGCGGCCGGAGAGAAGCAGCCCGCGCCGCAAAACCGCCGCATCGACGTGCGCTCGCTGTCGCTGCTGACGGGCGAGCCCGGCGCGCAGGTGCTGACGCTGCCGAAGGCCGACCCGAAGACGCTGCGCCCGTTCGAAGTGGTCGGCGTGCCGATCGACAAGCCCGGCTTCTATGTGCTCGAACTCGCGTCGCCCGCGCTCGGCCGCTCGCTGCTCGCGAAGCCGTCGAGCATGTACGTGCGCACCACCGTGCTCGTCACGAACCTCGGCGTGCACCTGAAACAGGGGCGCGAGAACAACCTCGTATGGGTCACGACACTCGACAAGGGCAAGCCGGTGCCGAACGCGCAGATCCGCGTGTCGGACTGCAACGGCGACGAAATCGCGGCCGGCAAGACCGACGCGCAAGGCCTGCTGAAGATCGACGGGCCGTTCGAGCCGAAGCGCGCGTGCGGCGCGTCGGAACAGCGCTACGACGACTACTTCGTGTCGGCGCGCGTCGACGATCCGAAGACGGGCCCCGACATGGCGTTCGTCAGCTCGGGCTGGAACCGCGGGATCGAATCGTGGCGCTTCAACGTGCCGACCGATACCGACAGCGCACCGACCGTGCGCGCGCATACCGTGTTCGACCGCACGCTGCTGCGCGCCGGCGAAACCGTGTCGATGAAGCATTTCATCCGCACCGAGACGCTGCAGAGCCTCGCGTTCCCGTCGCAATACCCGACGCGCCTGACGATCCGCCATCTCGGCACGGGCCAGACGTACAAGCTGCCGCTCACGTGGGCGGCCGACCACAGCGCGGACTCGCAGTTCACGCTGCCGGCCGCCGCGAAGCTCGGCGAGTACAGCGTCGAACTCGAAGACGGCCCGGAAGACGCGCCAACCGCCACCTATTACAGCGGCAGTTTCCGCGTCGAGGCGTTCCGCCTGCCGGTGCTGAAAGGCTCGATCGGCGCGCGCGACGCGCAGAAGAGCCCGCTCGTCGCCGTGAAGGAAGCGCCGCTCGCGGTGCAGATCGACTATGTGTCGGGCGGCGGCGCATCGAACCTGCCCGTGCAGGTGTCGGCGCTGATGAAATGGGCGTCGCCGCCGTTCGCGGATCGTTTCGAGGATTTCAGCTTCACGCCATATCGTCCCGACACGAGCGACGGCAACGCCGACGACGATTCGCAGGACGGCGACAACGCGTCGTCGTCGAACAACGATCCCGACGCGACGAAGCTGATCGCCGACAAGCTGCCGCTGACGCTCGATCGCAACGGCGCGGGTTCGGTCACGCTCAAGGGCCTGCCCGACGTCGACGCGCCGAAGCGCATCGCGCTGGAGGCGACGTTCGCGGATCCGAACGGCGAAGTGCAGACGATCCGCGGCGACACGATCCTGTGGCCGGCCGCGGTGGTGGCCGGCATCAAGGCAGGCCGCTGGGTGTCGGTCGGCCAGCGCGTGCCGGTGCAGGCACTGGCGGTCGACCTGCAGGGCAAGCCGCGCGCGTCGGTGCCGATCGAGATCAAGGGCGTCGCGCGCATCACGACGTCGTCGCGCAAGCGGATGGTCGGCGGCTTCTATGCATACGACAACAAGAGCGACACGCGCGACCTCGGCGTGCTGTGCTCGGGCAAGACCGACGACAAGGGCCGCATGGCCTGCGACGCGACGCTCGAGCAGGCCGGCAACGTGCAGCTGATCGCGGTCGCGAAGGACGGCGACGGCCGCACGTCGAATGCATCGACGTCGGTATGGGTCACGCGCGAGGACGAACTCTGGTTCGGCGGCGACAACACCGACCGGATCGACGTGATCCCCGAGAAAACCTCGTACGAGCCGGGCGAAACGGCCCGCTTCCAGGTGCGCATGCCGTTCCGCTACGCGACCGCGCTCGTCGCGGTCGAGCGCGGCGGCGTGATGGAAACGCACATCGTCGAGCTGAACGGCAAGAACCCGACCGTCGACCTGAAGGTCGGCGAATCGTGGGGGCCGAACGTCTACGTGTCGGTGCTCGCGCTGCGCGGCCGGATTCGCGAGGTGCCGTGGTACTCGTTCTTCACGTGGGGCTGGAAGGCGCCGGTCGAATGGGCGCGCGCGTTCTGGCGCGAAGGCCGCCACTACGAGGCGCCGACCGCGTTCGTCGACCTGTCGAAGCCCGCGTTCCGCTACGGCCTCGGCGAAATCAAGGTCGGCACGGGCGTTCACCGCCTCGGCGTGACCGTGACGACCGACGCGACGCGCTACACGGTCCGCAGCAAGGCGCAGGTGCACGTGAAGGTCACGCTGCCGAACGGCCAGCCGGCACCGGCCGGCACGCAGATTGCGCTCGCGGCTGTCGACGAAGCGCTGCTCGAACTGATGCCGAACGACAGCTGGAACCTGCTCGACGCGATGCTGCGCCGGCGTGCGTACGGCGTCGAGACGGCCACCGCGCAGATGGAAATCGTCGGCCGCCGCCACTTCGGCCGCAAGGCCGTGCCGGCCGGCGGCGGCGGCGGCAGCGCGCCGACCCGCGAGCTGTTCGATACCCTGCTGCTGTGGAACCCGCGCGTGACGCTCGACGCGAACGGCAGCGCAACCGTCGAGGTGCCGCTGAACGATGCGCTCACGCGCTTCCGGATCGTCGCGATCGCGGCGGTCGGCCCCGACCGTTTCGGCACGGGCAGCACGTCGATCCGCAGCACGCAGGATCTGCAATTGATCTCCGGCCTGCCGCCGCTCGTGCGCGAAGGCGACGCGTTCCGCGCGCAGGTCACGCTGCGCAACACGACCGACCGCGCGATGCAGGTCGTCGTGACGCCGCGCGTGACGGGCCTCGACGTCGCCCCGCAAACCGTATCGCTGGCGGCGAATGCCGCGACCGAAGTCGCGTGGACGATCACCGTGCCCGAGCAGGCGCTCGATGCGGCCGGTGCGCTGAACTGGCGCATCGAGGCGGCCGAGCAAGGCGGCAAGCGCGCGTCCGACGCGCTGGCCGTCGCGCAGAAGGTCGTGCCCGCGCTGCCGGTAACCGTCCAGCAGGCGACGCTCGCGCAGGTCGACGGCACGCTGACGGTGCCCGTGGCGGCTCCGGCCGGCGCGGTGAGCAACGCCCAGGGCGCACCGCGCGGCGGCATCGCCGTGTCGCTGCAGTCGAAGCTCGCCGATGGCCTGCCCGGCGTGCGGCGCTGGTTCGAACGCTATCCGTACCGCTGCCTCGAACAGCAGACGTCGCGTGCGATCGGGCTGCGCGACCCTGCGCAATGGCAGGCGCTGATCGCCCGCATGCCCGTCTACCTCGACAGCGACGGCCTGGCAAGCTACTTCCCGCCGTCGTCGGACGATTCGCATCACGGCAGCCCGACGCTGTCGTCGTACCTGCTCGTGGTGTCCGACGAAGCCAGCCGTCTCGATCCGCGCTTCGCGCTGCCGGAAGACCTGCGCACGCAGCTCGAAGCCGGGCTCGCGCGCTTCGTCGACGGCCGCCTCGATCGCAACGCGTGGGCGCCGCGCCAGGATCGCGACCTGCGCAAGCTCGCCGCGATCGAGGCGCTGTCGCGCTACGGCGCCGCGCAGGGCCGCATGCTCGGCTCGATCGAAATCGCGCCGAACCAGTGGCCAACGTCGGCCGTGATCGACTATCACGCGATCCTGACGCGCGTGAAGGACATCCCGCAACGCGACGAGAAACGCGCGCAGGTCGAGCAGATCCTGCGGGCGCGCCTCACGTATCAAGGCACGCAGCTCGTGTTCTCGACCGCGCGCGACGACGACCTGTGGTGGCTGATGACCAGCAACGAGACCAACGCCGCGCGTCTCGCGCTGGAATTCGCCGGCGACCCGGCGTGGAAGGACGAAATGCCGCGCGTGACGGCCGGCCTGCTCGCGCTGCAACGCCAGGGCGCATGGCAGACGACGACGTCCAACGCGCTCGGCCTGCTCGCGGTCGAGCGCTTCTCGCGAACCTACGAGAGCACGCCGGTCGCCGGCGCGACGAAGGTTGCGCTCGGCGGCGACGCGCGCTCGATCTCGTGGTCGCAGGCGGCATCGGCCGCGCCCGCCGATACGCCCGCATCGGCCACACCCGCGACCCGCGCGGCCGCCGCGCGCAGCGTGCTGCTGCCGTGGCCGCGTGCGTCGCAGGGGCCCGCCACGCTGTCGGTCACGCAGGACGGCACCGGCCGGCCGTGGGCGACCGTCGAAAGTCTCGCGGCCGTGCCGCTGCGCTCGCCGTTCGCGGCCGGCTACCGGATCACCAAGACCGTCACGCCCGTGTCGCCCGCCGTCAAGGGCGTGCTGACGCGCGGCGACGTCGTGCGCGTGCATCTCGACATCGATGCGCAGAGCGACATGACGTGGGTCGCCGTCAACGATCCGATCCCGGCCGGTGCGACGATCCTCGGGTCGGGCCTCGGTCGCGATTCCGAAGCCGCGACGCAGGGCGAGAAAACGCCGGACGGCGCGTGGCCGACGTTCGTCGAGCGCGACTTCGACGGCTACCGCGCGTACTACGACTATTTGCCGAAGGGCAAATTCTCGGTCGAGTACACGGTGCGGCTGAACAACGTCGGCACGTTCGGACTGCCGCCGACGCGCGTCGAGGCACTGTATGCACCGTCCGTGTACGGCCTGTGGCCGAACCCGCCGATGACCGTGAAGCCGGCCGACGCGGGCAAGTGACGAGACCGCGATGATGGATCCGGCTTTGCCGCGGCCGGCGCGTTTCGCCGGCCGCGTATTCTTCGCCGTCGTGCTGGCCGCGCCGCTCGTCGCGCATGCGCTGCCCGGCTACGACGACGTGCGCCGCAACTGGCGCAGTTCCGACTGGGTGCTGCTCGCCCGCGACGGCACGCCGCTGCAGCGCACGCGCGTCGACCTCGCCGAACGGCGCGGCGAATGGGTGTCGCTCGCCGACGTGTCGCCCGCGTTCCGCGAGGCGATCGTCGTGTCCGAGGACAAGCGCTTCTACGAACACAGCGGCGTCGACTGGCGCGGCATTGCCGGGGCCGCGTGGGGCAACCTGTGGAACGAGCGCACGCGCGGCGCGTCGACCGTCACGATGCAGCTCGCGGGCTTGCTCGGCGATTCGCCGCGCCGCTCGGGCCAGCGCTCGCTGCCGCAGAAAGCCACGCAGGCCGTGAACGCGCTGTGGCTCGAACGCAGCTGGCGCAAGGACCAGATCCTCGAGGCCTACCTGAACCTCGTGCCGTTCCGCGGCGAGACGATCGGGCTCGGCGCGCTGTCGCAGGTGCTGTTCGGCAAGGCACCATCGGGCCTCGACGCGCGCGAGGCCGCGATCGCGGCCGCACTCGTGCGTGCGCCCAACGCGGCGCCCGCGAAGATCGCCGAGCGCGCGTGCCGGATCCTGCGCGACATGCATGCCGGGCAGGCGTGCGCATCGCTCGACGGTTACGTGCAGCTCGTCACGGCGCGCCCGGCCAACGCCGTGCGTAACGACATCGCGGCGGACGGCACCGCGCTCGCCCCGCACTTCGCGCGGCGCATCGCCGCCGAAGTCAAGCCGGCGGCCGGCGCCCAGGTCCGCACGACGCTCGACGCGCCGCTGCAGCGCTTCGCGCGCGACACGCTGATGCGCGCGCTGACCGAACTCAATGCGCCCGCGCACCGGCGCAACGTGCAGGACGGCGCGGTGGTCGTGATCGACAACGCGACCGGCGAGATCCGCGCGTGGGTCGGCTCGTCGGGGGCGCTGTCGAGCGCGCGCGACGTCGACGCCGTGCTCGCGCCGCGCCAGGCCGGCTCGACGCTCAAGCCGTTCCTCTATGCGCAGGCGCTCGACGAAAAACGGCTGACAGCCGCGTCGCTGCTCGACGATGCGCCGATCAACCTCGCCGCCGGCGGCGGCCTGTACATTCCGCAGAACTACGACAAGGATTTCAAGGGCTGGGTAAGCGTGCGCAGCGCACTCGGCGGCTCGTTGAACGTACCCGCCGTGCGCACGCTGGTGCTCGTCACGCCGCATCGCTTTGCGCGCACGCTGACCGCGCTCGGCCTGCCGCTCGCGCAGGAAGGCGATTACTACGGCTTCAGCCTCGCGCTCGGCAGCGCGGACGTCACGCTGCTGTCGCTGACCAATGCCTACCGCGCGCTCGCGAACGGCGGCGTCGCGCGCAAGGTCGTCGACCTGCCGGCCACGGCGCCGACGTCGGCCTCCGGTGCATCGGCGCCCGCGCGGACGGACGCCGGCACGCGCGTGTTCAGCGAAGCCGCCAGCTTCGTCGTCACCGACATCCTGTCCGACAACAACGCGCGCGTGCGCACCTTCGGCTTCGACAACCCGCTCGCGACGCGCTTCTTCTCGGCGGTCAAGACCGGCACGAGCAAGGACATGCGCGACAACTGGACCGTCGGTTTCACGTCGCGCTATACGGTCGGCGTGTGGGTCGGCAATGCGGACGGCTCGCCGATGTGGGACGTGTCGGGCGTCACGGGCGCGGCGCCCGTGTGGTCGGCCGTGGTCGGCTATCTGCACCGCGACCTGCCGAGCCGTGCGCCGCGCGCGCCGGCCGGTGTCGAGACGCGCCGCATCGCGTTCGAGCGCGGCATCGAGCCGGCTCGCAACGAGTGGTTCGTCGCGGGCACGGCGGTCGACACGATCCGGCTCGCGGCGCCCGTCGCGCCGGGCAAGGACGGCGCGCGTGCGCCGCTGACGATCGGCGCGCCGACCGACGGCACGATCTTCGCGATCGACCCGGACATTCCGCCGAAGAACCAGCGGATCTGGTTCGAACGCTCGGCCGGGCGCGCGACGAAATTCGCGTGGCGGCTCGACGACAAGGTGATCGGGCATGCCGACCGCGTCGCGTGGCTACCGTGGCCGGGCCGGCACCGGCTGGAACTCGTCGACGCGCGCGGAAACGTCGCGGATGCGATCGGCTTCGAGGTGCGCGGCGCGTTCGCGAAGCCGGCCGCGCGCAAGCCCTGAGCCGGCGCGCCGGCGTGACCGGCCGGCCGTGTTCGCTTTCGCCCCGGTTCAGGACATAGAATGACAACAGCGCCGCATTCCCCACGCGCACCGGTTGCCTCATTCTCTCGGATTGCCCGCGACCATGAACATTCGCCTTATGCGCTTCACTCGCCCCGCGCTGGGCGCATTGTGCGTTGCAACGCTCGCCGCGCTCCAGGCGTGCAACGGCGATGCCTGCTTCGGCGTCGATGCGTGCTTCGACGACAACACGCAAACCGTCTCGTTGTCGGGCACGGCCGCTACGGGCGACCCGCTCGCGAGCGCGCAAGTAACGGTCAATTGCGCGGCGGGCTCGGCCACGACGCTGACGGACGGCGGCGGCAACTACCGTGTGACGCTCAACGCGGCGCTGCCATGCGTCATCGCCGTAGCGTCGGGCGGCGCGAGCCTGCATTCGCTCGCCTACGCGGGCGGCACCTTCAATACGACGCCCGAGACCGAGCTGATGCTCGTTTATCTCGCGGCGCAACTCGGGACGAACACGGCCGGGCTGATCGGCAATTTCCAGGGCACCCTGCGCTACCAGCGGGCGATGAACAGCCCGGACATCGTGCAGGCCGCGCAATCGGCCGTGGTGACGAACCTGCAGCAGCGCTATGCGGTTACGCTCGCCGCGCCGGCGTTCCTGACCACTTCGTTCGTGGTCGGGCAACCGGGCGTCGACAGCGATCTCGTCGCGCTGGCCAAGGCTGGGGCAATCGATCCGAACGGACTGCCGGATCCGGTGGCCGTGTCGCTGTTGCAGCAGGCCGGGGCCGCGCATCCGCTGTAAGCGACGCGCGACGGGACGGAAATCGATCGTCAGGCGCCGCCTTCGCGCGCGTCGTCCGCCAGTAGCGCCCAGCGCTCGTGGTCGCGCCATTCGCCGCCGATGCGCAGATAGCGCGGCGAAAACCCCTCTTGCCTGAACCCGAGCCGTCGAACCAGCGCGATCGATGCATGGTTGCCGGGCTGGATGTTCGCTTCGAGACGGTGCAGCCCGAGTTCGCCGAACGCGACGCCGATCGCCGCGCGCAACGCTTCCGTCATCAGCCCCTTGCGGCTGGCCTCCGCCATGCCGTAGTACGCAAGATAAGCGCTCTGAAACACGCCGCCGACGATCTCGTTGAGGCACACCACGCCGACCACCGCGCCTGACGCCCGCTCGCGCGCGACGAATCCGACGTTCGGCCCCGTCAGGCAGCGGGCGAACCATTGATCGAACCCGGCCTGGTCGACGAACGAATCGACCCACGGCAGATGATGACTCCGGCTCGCGCGGTTGGCGGCGATCAGATCGGCGGCGTCGGATCGGGCGACGCGATTCAGCAGGATCCGGTTCATGAGTCGATCAGCAGCCGGCGCTTACGCCGCCTCCTCACTCCCGCACACCACCGGCGCCGCCTGCTGCTGCGACAGATACCGCAGCAGCTTCGTCACCATCCACACCACGACGAACGACAGCGCGACGAAGAACACGGCCAGCGGCGTCAGCACGTGAATCGACACGAAACCGGCCAGGCCCATCATCGCGGACGACACGAGCAGCAGCGCACAGCCGAGAATCGCGCTCGTCAGACCGGCGATATGCGGGAACAACGAATTGCCCTTGGCCATCAGCGTCGGATACATCGCGCCCGCGCAGAAGCCCATCACGAGCACCGGCGTCGCGAGCGTCCACACGCGCAGGCCGACGGTCAGCGCCAGCACGAGCATCACGACCGACGCACCCGCCATCACGCGCGCACCGATACGCAGCCGTTGCTCGGCGCTCGGCAGCCCGCGCCCGTGAATCCGGTTCGACAAGCCGCCAAGGAAATACATGAGGCCGATGCCGAGCGCGAGATAACCGAAGAAGGTCGGCGGCTTGTGCAGCGTGGTCTGCACCATGAACGGCCCGACGATGTTGAACACCAGCAGGATGCTGTAGCACAGCCCCTGTGCGAGGAAACAGCTCTGGAACACCGGGCTCGCCAGCACCTTGCCCGTGTTCGCCATCAACGTGCGCGGCTCGAGATGCACCGGCTTCGGCAAGGTTTCGCGGTAACGCCACAGCAGCGCCCACATCGCCAGCGAGTAGACCAGCAGAAACACGAGGCACGCGCGCCAGCCGAACCATTCCTGCAGGTGCGCGCCGATCACCGGCGCGACGATCGGCGCGAGCCCCCACGCGATCGACATGTACGTGAACGCGTGCATCAACGCCTGGCCGGAGAACGAATCGGTGATGATCGCCTTCGCCAGCAGGTTGGTGGTCGCGATCCCGAAGCCCTGCAGGCAGCGCGCCAGCACGAACGTCTCGAGGTTCGGCGCGCCGAGCGACAGCAGGCAGCCGATCGTGTAGATCACGAGC
This sequence comes from Burkholderia sp. MSMB1078WGS, assembly GCF_001528895.1. Taxonomy (NCBI): domain Bacteria; kingdom Pseudomonadati; phylum Pseudomonadota; class Betaproteobacteria; order Burkholderiales; family Burkholderiaceae; genus Burkholderia; species Burkholderia sp. MSMB1078WGS. Next base: position 159,793 of record NZ_LPDI01000025.1, read on the forward strand.
CCGAACGCGAGCACGCGCTTGCGGCCGTAGGCGTCGGCGATCGGCCCGAAGATCAGCTGCCCGAGCGCGTAGGCCGCCATGTAGCCGGACACGCTGGACTGGATCGCCTGCGGCGTGGTCGCGAACGAACGGGCCATGTCGGGCAGCGCGGGCACGTAGATGTCGATCGCGAGTTGGCCGGCGGAAGCGAACAGGCAGATCAGGAACAGCAGGAAGCGCGGCGAATTCGACTCGCGCGCGGGAGTGAGCGTGGCGTTCATGACGACTGGGAAGGAGGACAGGCAGCCGTAGCGCATCGCCATGTTCGATTGGCGAACATGCGTGCGGTCGCGGCGAATTCCGTATTGTGCCCGTTGTTGCACCGCACGACAGGATGCCCCTGGCGCGGGCGCGGTTGAATACCGATCGCGGCACGTCCCGAAATGCGCCGATCGGCCCGGCCGGCCGCGATTTTAATGTTGATTTAAGCCGCCTGTCGCATTGTCTCGGATGGCTCACTCCGTGAGCCGCACGTCATTGTTGATTCGATCAGTCTCGTTTGATGGAGATACGAAGATGCGATTCCGTTCGTATATGGCGGCGGGCGCGCTGGCGCTTGCGCCCGTGTTCGCGCTGGCCGGGCAGACCGGCGCGGCGGCGGCCGCCCAACCGATGTTCGTCAATGTCGACGGGCAGGCCGTGCCCGTGAAAGCCGAAACGCGCGTCGTCCAGACGGCCGTCGGCCCGATGAAGGTCAGCACGTGGAGCTGGCACAGCCCGCAAGGCGGCGCGAGCTTCGAGATGCAGACGTCGTCGTCGGGCGGCATGCCGCCGGCAGCCACGCTGCGGCAGATGCAGGCCGCGCAGTACCGGATGCAGGCGGCCCAGGCGCAGATGGTCGCGATGCAGCAGCAGATGATGGCGCTCCAGCACATCGCGCTCGCCAACGCGTTCGCGATGCCGATGCCGATGCCGCAAACGGTCGGCTTCGCGATGCCGCTCTGGGCGATGCCGGAACCGGTCGTCGTCCTCGTGCCGGCACAGCCGCCGGCGCGTTCGGCGGCCCCGGCAACGCCGGCCGCACCTGTCGCACCCGCTGCACGCGGCCCGGAAATCAAGGCCTGACACGCTTCGCGCCACCCGGCGCGGCACGCTCGAACCGCCGGCATACGTCGGCGGTTTTTCATTGCGCCGGCCGAATCAGTACTGCGCCTGGTCCGTCGGATTCCTGAACAGCTGCTTCATCTCCGCCGACAGCGGATAGTTGAGGCTCACGCCCTTCGGCGGAATCGGTTGCATGAACCACTGGTCGTACAGCTTCTCGGCCGCGCCCGAGGTCTGCATCTTCGCGATCACGCCGTCGACGACGCGCTTGAACGCCGGATCGTCCCTGCGCATCATGCACGCGTAGTTTTCGTGAACGAGCGGCGTACCGGTGACCGTGTACGCACCCGGGTTGCGGTCCTTCGCGATCTCGCCGTACAGCAGCGGCTCGTCCATCACGAACGCGACCGCGCGCCCGGTCGTGACGTTCATGAACGCTTCGGCGTGATCCTTCGCGCTGATGATCGTCATGTTCATCGCCTTCTCTTCGTTGAGCTTGCGCAACAGGCGCTCGTCCGACGTGCCGGCCGTCGTCGCGACCGTCTTGCCGGCCAGGTCCGCAAAATCCTTCACGCCCGAATCCTTGCGCGTGCTGAAACGGATGCCGTACAAAAAGATGCTGTTCGAGAACGCGGCCTGCTTTTGGCGTTCGAGCGTGTTCGTCGTCGAGCCGCATTCGAAGTCGATCGTCCCGTTCTGCAGCAGCGGAATCCGGTTTTGCGACGTGATCGGGATTTCCTTCACCGCGAGGTTCGGCAGGTTCAGGTCCGTCTTCAACTGATCGATGATGCGCGACGCGATGTCGCGCGAGTAGCCGATGTTCTTCTGCTGGTTGTCCGAATACGAAAACGGCACCGACGATTCGCGAATGCCCAGCGACACGACACCCGTGTCCTTGATTTTCTTCAGCGTACCGGTAAGGGCCTGCGCGTGCGCGGTGCCGGCCAGCGCACAGGCCAGCGCGACGGCGAGCCAACGGAAACGGCGATCCATGCGTGTCTCCTGACGAAACGTTGATCGAATCACGATCCTACGCCCGACAATATTCGCGTCACATCAGGGGAAGCGTAAACAACCTTCCGCCGCGGCCCGATCCTGAACGATGTTTTCCGTGCCGCGCAAACCGCCCCGCGCCGCTCATCTCGCCCGATCGACCCGCGCGCGGGCTTGGCCGCACCGTCCGTGCCGGCCGTTCCAAACGCGCGTTCGTGCTGCGACGCAACAACGTAATCGTTTGCGGCACCCGGCGTTTTTCTCGCGAAACGCACTCAAGAAGCCGCCGCGCACGCCGTTACCCAGTGCATGGCGCGTCGCAGCAACCCGCTGCAGCCGTCAGACAAAAACGACAAGGTCCGGCTCGCCCGGACCGGCGCCACCGCCGGCACGACGGTTATCTAAGAGGATCGAGTTTCAACATGAGAGCCAAACGTTTCCATTTCGCGCTGGCGCGCCCCGCACATGCGCGCATGCTCGCCGGCATGCTGTCCGCCGCCGCCCTGCTGCCCCTCGCCGGCTGCGGCGGTGGCGGCGGCGACGGCAGCAATCCGTCTTCGTCCAACGCGGCGCCCGCACCGGCCCCCGCACCGACGCCCGCTCCCGCGCCCGCCCCGACCACCCCGCCCGCGTCGTCCGGCAGCAATGCGTGCACGTCGCAGCAGGCCGCCGTGCAGATGGCCGCACAGGCCGCACCGGTCGAGCCGCCGGTCGATCACCTGATCGTCAAGCTGAAAACGCTGACGGCCACGCGTGCGATGGCGGCCGTCGACAACGGCTCGCGACTCGACGCGGTGATCCAGCGTGCGATGACGCGCTGGACGGCACCGGTGACCGGCAGCGCACGCGCGTACGCGAGCACGGTCCCGCAAACGCCGGTGAACGTGCAGGTCGAGCGAACGATCTCGAACGGCGCGGCCGTGCTGTCGCTCGGCCAGCGCATGGCCGCCGCCGATGCCGCCGCGCTCGCACAGGCGTTCGCGGCCGACAGCGATGTCGACTACGCGGAACCGGATCACCCGATGCAGATCCGCGACACGCCGAGCGATCCGCTCTACAACCAGCAGTGGTACCTGTCCGACCCGACCGCCGGCGTCGACCTGCCGCCCGCATGGAACGTGACCAAGGGTTCGCCGACCGTCGTCACGGCCGTGCTCGACACCGGCTACCGGCCGCACGGCGACCTCGTCGGCAACCTGATACAGCAAGGCTACAGCTTCATCAGCAACGTCAACACCAGCAACAACGGCTTGACGCGCGGCCCGGACGCAACCGATCCGGGCGACTGGGTCACGCAGCAGGAACTGGACGACGCCAACGGCCCTTACTATCACTGCGCGAGCCAGCCGAGCAACAGCAGTTGGCACGGCACGCGCGTGATGGGCGTGATCGGTGCGGCGGCCAACAACGGCACCGGTATCGCCGGCGTATCGTGGCTCAGCCGAATCCTGCCGGTGCGCGTGCTCGGCAAGTGCGGCGGCGTGACGAGCGACATCGCCGACGGCATGCGCTGGGCAGCCGGCATTCCCGTCAACGGCGTGCCGAACAATCCGAATCCCGCGAAGATCATCAACCTGAGCCTCGGCGGAGTCGGCGCATGCAGCACGACGTTCCAGCAGGCGATCGACGACGTGACCGCGAAGGGCGTGACCGTGGTCGTCGCGGCCGGCAACGACGGCCTGTCGAACGGGCTCGATCAGCCCGCGAACTGCCGCGGCGTGATCACCGTCGGCGCGACCGACGCGACGGGCCGCCGCGCATCGTTCAGCAACTTCGGCGCCGATGTCGCGCTGAGCGCACCGGGCGTCAACATCCTGTCGACGTCGAACACCGGCACGACGACGCCGGGCACCGACACCTATGGCCTCGCGAACGGCACCAGCCTCGCGACACCGCAGGTGACGGGGGTCGCCGCGCTGATGCTGTCGGTGAACGGCAATCTCACGCCCGCGCAGATCCTGCAGAAGCTGCAAGGCGGCACGCGCGCGGCGAAGCTGGCGGCCGGTACGTCGTGCACGGCAATGCCGGCAGGCTCCGGCATCCTCGATGCAGGGACCGCGGTCGCGGCCGCGAACCGGTAACCCGCACCCCGTTCGACGCAGCCGCGCGCATGCCGACATGGCACGCGCGCGGCTGTTTCGTGACAGGCTGTCGCATGTGCCCGCGAACGTGCATCGGCACGATCGATTATCCCGAAAAAACGCCTGAAAAAAGGGCCGACAAAAGGCCGACAAAAGGGTTGACGCTTCGCACAGCGAGCCATTACCATCGCTCCCGTCTAATTACATGGAGTGTTCTGTGAACACCGATGCGAGTTGTAGTTGGTGTCCGACCAACTTGACTGCTGCCTGAGGAAAACGCGCAGAGCCTCGTCTTCTGCCGCATCCCGGGAAGCAGGATGCGGCGCCCTTCCGGCCTGATTACCGGCCAGATCCCCCGCCGAATTTTCGATGTTGTCGAATGCACGCGACGCGCCGTCGCGCGCGTGCGTTCGTGTTGCGCGCGGCACCGGCCGCGTGCGCTCTCCGTTCGCGTGCCGTCCGGCCGCGCGCCTCGTTGCGCGCGCCGCTGCCGATCGCCCGTGCCGACTATCCGCAACCGACAGGAGTGCAGATGAACTCAGACGACAGTAGTCGATTATCGCTCGCCGGTGCGACGCTGCGCATCGACACGCCGTCCGCATCACGCGCGCCGGCGAGCGTTCCCGTTTTTACCGATCTTACCGATCCACAGCCGATCGCGCCTGACGCGACGCGGCGGGGAGCGCTCGTGCGTCGATAACGTCACGGTCGCTCCCCGCCCGCCGCCTCGTGCGCAAGGAGCGATTCATGACGACACGATACGACACCTCGCACAAGAAACAGCGCGGCTTCATCAAGGCCGGCGCCGGCCAGCAGCACGACCCGCGCATCATGCGCGCCGCGCAGGAAGCGGCCCGCCCGCTCGAAGCCACGCTGAAGTCGCTGCGCACCAGCACGCGCGGCCTCACCTACGACCAGGCCGCCGACCGCCTGCAGCATGACGGCCCGAACGAAATCGCGCACGACAAGCCGCCGCACTGGACCCGCCAGTTGCTGCTTTCGTTCCATAACCCGTTCGTCTACGTGCTGCTGGTGCTGGCCGCCATCAGCTTCTGCACCGACGTCTACTTCGCGGCACCCGACGATCGCGATTACGTCGGCATGACGATCCTGCTGACGATGGTCACGATCAGCGCGCTGCTGCGCTTCGTGCAGGAGTTCCGCTCGCTGCGCGCGGCCGAGAAGCTCAAGGCGATGGTCCGCACGACGGCGACCGTGCAGCGCGCGGTGACCGACACGTCGGAGCCGGCGCGCCGCGAGGTGCCGATGCGCGAGGTCGTCGTCGGCGACATCGTGCATCTTTCGGCCGGCGACATGATCCCCGCCGACGTGCGCCTGCTCGCGTCGCGCGACCTGTTCATCAGCCAGGCCGTGCTGACCGGCGAGGCGCTGCCCGTCGAGAAGTACGACACGCTCGGCGCGGTGGCCGGCAAATCCGCGAGCACGCATGCGGCCGCCGCGGCCGACGACGCACCGGCGTCGCTGCTCGACATCGAGAACGTCTGCTTCATGGGCACCAACGTCGTCAGCGGCACGGCGACGGCCGTCGTCGTCGCGACCGGCGAAGACACGTACTTCGGCTCGCTCGCGCGCAACGTCGTGAGCCACAAGCGCGTCGAGACGAGCTTCGACCGCGGCGTCGCGAGCGTCAGCTGGCTGCTGATCAAGTTCATGTTCGTGATGGTGCCGATCGTTTTCATGATCAACGGCCTGACCAAGGGCGACTGGCTGAGCGCACTCACGTTCGCCCTCGCGGTGGCCGTCGGCCTGACGCCCGAGATGCTGCCGATGATCGTCAGCGCGAACCTCGCGCGCGGCGCGGTCGCGATGGCGCGCCGCAAGGTCGTCGTCAAGCGGCTGAACTCGGTGCAGAACTTCGGCGCGATGGACGTGCTGTGCACCGACAAGACCGGCACGCTCACGCAGGACAAGATCATCCTCGAACATCACCTCGATCTGTCCGGCCACAAGAACGAGGACATCCTGCGGCTCGGCTGGCTGAACAGCTTCCACCAGAGCGGCCAGAAAAATCTGATCGACATCGCGGTCGTCGCGCGCGCCGACGAAATCGGCGAACGCGTGAAGCCGCAGGGCTACAAGAAGATCGACGAACTGCCGTTCGACTTCGTGCGGCGCCGCCTGTCGGTCGTCGTCGAGGACACGCACGGCGCGCACCTGCTGATCTGCAAGGGCGCGGTCGAGGAAATGCTGGCGGTTTCCACGCACGTGCAGGATGAAGACGGCGTGCGCCCGCTCGACTTCGTGGCCCGCAAGCGGCTGCTCGAACAGGCCACCGCGTACAACGAGGACGGTTTCCGCGTGCTCGTGCTCGCCACGCGCACGATCCCGCGCGGCGACGAACGCGCGCAATACCGCACCGCCGACGAACGCGATCTCGTCGTGCGCGGCTTCCTGACCTTCCTCGATCCGCCGAAGGAATCGGCCGCGCCGGCGCTCGCCGCGCTGCGCGAGAACGGCGTCGCGGTGAAGGTGCTGACGGGCGACAACCCGACCGTCACGATGAAGGTGTGCCGCCAGGTCGGCCTCGACCCCGGCAAGCCGATGCTCGGCACGGAAATCGAAGCGCTCGACGATGCCACGCTCGCGCAGGTCGTCGAACGCACCACCGTGTTCGCGAAGCTCACGCCGCTGCAGAAGGCGCGCATCGTCAAGGCGCTGCAGGCGAACGGCCACACGGTCGGCTTCCTCGGCGACGGCATCAACGACGCGCCCGCGCTGCGCGACGCCGACGTCGGCATCTCGGTGGACAGCGGCGCCGACATCGCGAAGGAAACCGCCGACATCATCCTGCTCGAAAAGAGCCTGATGGTGCTCGAGGAAGGCGTGATCAAGGGCCGCGAGACGTTCGGCAACATCCTGAAGTACCTGAACATGACCGCCAGCTCGAACTTCGGCAACGTGTTTTCGGTGCTCGTCGCCAGCGCGTTTCTGCCGTGGGAGCCGATGCTCGCGACGCAGTTGCTCGTGCTGAACCTGATCTACGACACGTCGCAAATGCTGCTGCCGTGGGACAAGATGGACCCCGAGTTCCTGAAGAAGCCGCGCAAGTGGGAAGCCGGCAACATCGGCCGCTTCATGCTGTGGGTCGGGCCTACGTCGTCGGTATTCGACATCACGACATACATCCTGATGTGGACCGTGTTCGGTGCGGGCGCGCTGTATCACCTGAACGGCGGCGCAAGCGGTCAGATCGTGATGAATTCGGGCTGGTTCATCGAGAGCCTCGTGTCGCAGACGCTCGTCGTGCACCTGCTGCGCACGCAGAAGATTCCGTTCCTGCAGAGCACGGCGTCGCTGCCGATGCTGCTGTCGACCTTCACCGCGATCGCGATCGGCTGCTGGCTGCCGTTCTCGCCGTTCGCGCAAGCGCTCGGCTTCATGCACCTGCCGGGCACCTACTGGCTGTGGCTCGGCGCGACGATGGTCGGCTACATCGTGCTCGCGCAGATCGTCAAGACGATCTACGTGCGCCGCTACAAGCAATGGTTCTGACGTCCCGCGGATGTCGACGTGCCGGCCCGTGCGCCACCCGCGCGGGCCGAACGCCCCGACCCGCCGTCGTTCGGTGACGAACGGGCCGCATCCGCGGCCCGTTTTTCGTTCATCCGGCGTCGTTCGCGCCGAACAGCTGCGCGCACACCGCGCGCCCTTCGTCGGTCAGTGCGGCGCTGCCGGTACCGTCCTCGTTCAGCGTCGTCGCGCTCAGGCCCGCGGCGTCGAGCTGCGTGAGCACGCGGCGCAGCGTGCTCATCGGCAGTTGCGTACGCTTCGCGATCTTCGGCAGCGACCACGTCTTGCCGGCCGGATCGCTCGCGGCTTCGTGCAGCGTCGCGAGCGTGGCAACGAGTGCGGGATCGAGCGGGGATGCGTCGGTTTCTGAAGTCATCGGTTCGGGTTCGTCGGCCGGCGTCGGCACCGGCATGCATTGAGAAAACGATCGCGGACACTATACGCCGCGTCACGCCCCCTTGAGCGCCGCGCGCATGAACGACACGAAACGCGCGGTGACGGGATCGTCGCGATCGGACCGCCACGCGAGCCCCACGCGCCACTTCGCGTCCCGGCCGTCGAGCGGCAGCACCGTCGCGTCGCGCAGCAGGTACCGCGCGCTCGACGGGATGAACGCGACGCCGACGCCGGCCGCGACCGACGTCAGCACCGACTGCACGTCCTCCGCCTGCTGCATCACGTGCGGCACGAAGCGGCGCTCGACGCACCACCGGTCGATCTGTGCGGCCAGCCCCGGCCCGCGCGCACGCTGCAGCGCGATGAAGCCGATCTCGTTGAGCACGTCGAGGTTGGCCGGCACGCGCTTGAAGCCGAGATGCGGCGGCGCCGCGAGCGCGAGCGCTTCGTCGGTCACCTTGAACGACGACAGGCCTTCGTCGGCAGGCACACGCAGGAAGCCCGCGTCGAGCTTGCCGGCGCGCAGCCGACGCGTCTGTTCGGACGACGACAGATCGCTCAGCGTCACCGCGATACCCGGATTGCAACGGCGGAATTCGGCGATCAGCTTCGGCACGAGCGTGAGCACGGACAAGCAGATGCCGAGTCGCAAGTGCCCGCGCTGGCCACTCGTTGCTTCCCGCGCACGCGCCAGGATTTCGTCGGCATCGCGCACGAGCGCCTGCGCGTCGGGCAGGAAGCGTTCGCCGAACGGCGTCAGTTCCGCGCCATGCCGGCCGCGCTCGAACAGCTTGCCGCCGAGGCTCGCCTCGAGCGCGCCGATCTGCTTGCTGAGCGCAGGCTGGCTCATGTGCAGCGCATCGGCCGCACGGCTGAAATGGCAGAGCTCGGTGACCGTCAGGAACGTGCGCAACAGTCTGAGTTCCATTCTTCAACGGAATCGTAATGATCGAAATATTCATTTTACCGATCGAATGCAATGGCGTTCAATACGGACATGCCCTTCCCGGAATTCACCGTCATGTCTCTCGATCCAGCGGCCGACTGCGTGGCCGAGCCATCATCCGATGTCGCGGATACAACCGCATGCCCCGTCGTCGCCGATGCGCGCGCACCGAAGCGTCGTGCCAAATGCACGGACGGGCGCAGCCGCCGCTTCCGCTTCGGCGACGCGCTGGAAGACGCGCCGCCACGCGCGGTGACGGGTTCGATCGCGATCAGTTTTGCGGTCGTGTCGCGGCGGAACTGGCCGCGCTGAACCGCACGCCCGCCCGCTTTTCATCCCACGCGCACCGCTGTCCGGCAGCGCGAAAACGGCGGAAATCCTCCCGTATCACGCGTCATTGCACGTCATCCGATCGTCATCGCGCGGCGATCGACCGTATAATTTCCCGCACCCGCTGACCGCCCACACGTTCCGCGCAGCCGCATCGCGCGTGAAAAGGAGACTTTCGCTTGACCGGCCTCATCGCGCGCCTGCCTCGCGCCCGGACCACCCTGATCCTGGCCCTTTCGTTCCTGGTGCTCGCATTCGCCACGAACGCGTCCGCGCAAAGCGTGCAGCCGCATCGCACCCAGCCGCATGCGCACACGAAGGCCGTCAAGAAGAAGCCTCATCGCAAGAAAAAGGCCGTCAAGCATCGCCGCCCGCGCGTGACGCATCAGGCGGTCAAACGCCACGCGGCACCCGCACCGCAGCAGCGACGCGCGAAACGCACGACGGCCGTGCGCCCGCGCCCGCCCGCCAAACCGAAGCTGCTCGCCAGTTGCGGCTACACGCCGCGCGCGGTCCGGTCGCTGCATTCGCGCGCGGCCTACGTGCTCGACGTCGATTCCGGCACCCCGCTGCTGGCCCGCAATGCGCGCGCCGTACGGCCGATCGCATCGATCTCGAAACTGATGACGGCCGTCGTCGCGCGCGACGCCGATCGTCCGCTGAACGGCGTGCTGCGCGTGACCGCGCGCGATCGCGACACGATCAAGTTCACCGGTTCGCGCCTGCAGGTCGGCTCGGAACTGTCGCGCCGCGAGATGTTCCATATCGCGCTGATGTCGTCGGAGAACCGCGCGGCCGCCGCGCTGAGCCGCGACTATCCGGGCGGGCGCACCGCGTTCGTCAAGGCGATGAACCGCGAAGCGCGCCGGCTCGGCATGCGGCATACGCACTTCCGCGAGCCGACCGGCCTGTCGCCGCACAACGTGTCGACGGCGGAAGATCTCGCGCGGCTCGTCGGCGCGGCCGCGCAGGATCCGCTGATCCGCTATTTCTCCACCGATCTGTCGACCACCGTGCGCCCCGGCGACGGCGAACTCGTATACGTCAACTCCGACCCGCTCGTGCGCTACCGCCGCCTGCCGATCCGGCTGCAGAAAACCGGCTTCATCAACGAATCGGGGCACGGCGTCGTGATGCGCATGCGCGTGAAAGGCCGCCGCGAAACGGTCGTGCTGCTCGGCGCACCGACGCGTGCCGGCGTATCGAGCGACGCAATCCGGATCCATCGCTGGCTGTCCTGCTCGATCCGGTAACCGCGCCCGGGCAGCCGGCGCGTTCACGCTACGGGAGCGACGTCATGCAGCACGAATACCGCTTCAACGCGTTCGGCCGGCTGCTCGCCGTCGTGCGCACGAACGGCCGCTGGGCCGTGTTCGATCTCGGCGCCGATGGCAAGCGGCGCCCGGCCAATCTGCAGATCCCGTCGACGCTCGCCGCCGACGAACTTGGCCAGTACCTCGGCGATCTGCTGCACGAAAACGCGACCCCGCGATACAGCGAAGTCGTACCGATCGCACATCAACGCGCGTAATCGCGCCCGGCAGCGCCGCCAGCCGGCGACCAATTCGACAGTCAAACTTGCAAGTTTAACTGTCGTGTTCTATGCTTCGCCGCATGAACCCGCCACGCAAACCCGGCGTTTCCGCCGAAACCGTCGCCGCCGACCTGACCCTCGCGGTCGGCCAGCTCATCCGCCGGCTGCGCTCCGAGATCGATTCCGAAGGGCTCGGCATGTCCCAGACGAGCGCGCTCGCACGGCTCGAACGCCACGGGCCGATGACGACCGCCGATCTCGCGCGCGCCGAGGCGATGAAGCCGCAGTCGATGAAGGCGATCCTCGCGAGCCTCGAGGAAGACGCGCTCGTCGAGCGCGAACCGCATCCGACCGACGGCCGCCAGATCCTGTTCAAACTCACCGCCGCCGGCCTCGACGCGAGACGCAAGCGCCACGCCGCGAAACACCGATGGCTCGGCGCCGCGATCGAGAAGCTCGACCCGCAAGACATCGACACGCTTGCCGCGGCCATCCCGCTGATCCGCCGCATCGGCGAGCAATGAACCGGCCCGTGCGCCACGCGGCATACGCGCGCACGGCTTTCCTCGTCCCTTCCCCGGAGTCCCATCATGAGCGCAACCCGTCTCGACACGAACACGGCGCTGGTCGTCATCGACCTGCAGAAAGGCATCGTCGCCCTTCCCACCACGCACCCGGTCGCACCGGTGATCGCCCGCACCCGCGAACTGCTCGACGCATTCCGCAGCCGCGGCCTGCCGGTCGTGCTGGTCAACGTCGCGGGCGGCGCACCGGGCCGCACCGAGCAACCGCCGCGCACGGCGCAGCTCCCCGCTGACTGGACCGAACTCGTGCCCGAACTGAACCGCCAGCCGACCGACCACGTCGTGACGAAGCGGACCTGGGGCGCCTTCACCGGCACCGGTCTCGACGCGCATCTGAAGGCAGCCGGCGTCACGCAGATCGTGCTGACCGGCGTCGCGACGAGCATCGGCGTCGAATCGACCGCGCGGCAGGCGCACGAACTCGGCTACAACGTGACGCTCGCCGTCGACGCGATGACCGACCTCAACGCGGACGCGCACGTCAACAGCGTGGAGCGACTGTTCCCGCGCCTCGGCGAAACGGGCACGACGCAGGACATCGTCGCGCTGCTCGACCGGCGCGGCGCGTGAGCGACGAGCGCATCCGGTCGGCGCCGGGCCACGCGGCCGGCCGGCTCGATCCGTCGATCTGGAAAGTCAGCGCGGTTGCGACGCTCGGCTCGCTGCTGTCGCAGCTCGATGCGACGATCGTCAACGTGTCGCTGTCGAGCCTCGCGACCGACCTGCATGCCGGCCTGTCGACGATCCAGTGGGTGACGAGCGGCTACCTGCTCGCGCTGACGCTGGTGCTGCCGCTGAACGGCTGGCTCGTCGACCGCATCGGTGCGAAGGCGCTCTACCTGTGGTGCTTCTCGGCGTTCACGCTAACGTCGGCGCTGTGCGGGCTCGCGTGGTCCGCGCCGTCGCTGATCGCGTTCCGCGTGTTGCAAGGCGTCAGCGGCGGCTTGCTCGCACCGATGGCGCAGATGATGATCGCGCGCGTCGCCGGCCAGCAGATGGCGCGCGTGATCGGCTACGCGGCGGTGCCGGTGCTGCTCGCGCCGATCCTCGGCCCGGTCGTGGCCGGCGCGATCCTGCAGCACATGTCGTGGCGCTGGCTGTTTCTGGTGAATCTGCCCGTCGGCGCGCTCGCGCTCGCACTGGCCGCGCGGTTCCTGCCCGGCGACCGGGACGATGCGCCGCGGCGCGCACTCGACTGGATCGGCCTCGCGTTGCTGTCGCCGGGCCTCGTGCTGTTCCTGTACGGCGTCGAGCGGATCGGCTCGGCGCCCGGCATCGCGGCGGTCGCAAGCTCGGCGCTGCTGCTCGTCGCGTTCCTGCGCTTCGAGCGCCGCCAGGGCGAGCATGCGCTGATCGATCTCGCACTGTTTCGCTCGCGCGTGTTCGGCGCGGCAGCCAGCACGCAATTCCTGTCGAACGGTGCGCTGTATGCAGGCCAGATGCTGATTCCCGTATTCCTGATCCAGGCATGCGGGCGTACCCCGGGCGAAATGGGCTGGCTGCTCGCGCCGCTCGGGCTCGGCATGCTCGTCACCTATCCGTCGATGGGCGCGCTGACGAGCCGGTTTGGCGTACGCCGGCTGGCCGCGGCCGGCGCCCTGCTCGCACTCCTCGCCACGCTGCCGTTCGTGTTCCTCTCGCTGACCGGCTACGATCCACTCGTGCTCGTGCCGGCGCTGTTTCTGCGCGGCATGGGCCAGAGCGCGATCGGCGCGCCGTCGATCACCGCCGCGTATGCGTCGGTCGAGCGCCGCAACCTGCCGATGGCGACCACGTCGCTCAACATCGTGCAACGGCTCGGCGGCCCGACGTTCACGACGTTATGCACGCTGTTTCTCGCGTGGCGGCTGCAGGCCGAATCGACGTCGGCGGGCGGCACGCAGGCCGTCGCGTATGCATGGGCGTTCGGGCTGCTGTGTGCGCTGCATGCGGCGAGCTTCGCGACGACGCTGCGGTTGCCGTTGCGCTCGGCTGGCGCAGGCGGCGACGGACGAGCCCGCAACACACCGGCCGGTTCGCGCTGAAGACGGGCCGCGCCGCGTGCGCGGCCTCCCGCTAAGGCAACCACATCGGCACGATCGACGCCACGAGCAACAAGCCGAGCCCCGCATTCAGGCAGCGCCACTGCCGCTCCGTGCGCAACACGCGTGCGAACAGCAGCCCGGCGAGGCACCACAGCGACAACGACGCCATCGCAGCCACGCCGAATGCGAAGCCGAGCAGCACGCCGAGCCCTGCCGGCCCCGACGCCAGCGCCGCGAACGATGCGGCCGCGCCGAGCGTCATCGCCCAGCCTTTCGGGTTGTGCCACAGCATCCACACGCCGCTCACGAACCCTTGCGGCCGATGCACGTCGACATCGAGCCGCGGCTTGCCGCCACGGCCGATGCGCACGGCCAGCCACATCAGGTATGCCGAGCCGACCGCTTTCATCGCGAGCTGCAACGCAGGCAGCGCGAGCAGCACACTGCCGAGGCCGGCGGCAGCCGCCGCCGCCATCGACGCGAGGCCAGCCGCGATGCCCGCCATCAACGGCAACGAACGCCGATAGCCGAAATGGGCGCCCGACGCGGTCGCGAGCGTCGTCGCGCCGCCCGGCGTCACGGTGGACACGATCACGAACAGCATCAGCGGCAAATAGTCATGAAGCGGCACGAAGGCTCCCGGTCGTCGTCACGGAAACCCTGTTTTTACCTGCGATTTCGTCATTACGACAGCGAAAGCTTTTTATGCTACCCATTAGCATTCATAATGCGACGCATGGCACGCAATCTCGACCTCGCGCTGCTGCGCGCATTCGTCTCGGTCGCCGATCATCGCAGCATGACGGCAGCCGGCCACGCGCTGCATCTGACGCAAGGCGCGATCAGCCAGCAGGTCGCGAGGCTCGAAACGCTGTCCGGGCCGCTGTTCGTTCGCGAGCATCGCAACCTGCTGCTGACGGCGGCCGGCGAGCGGCTGCTCGAACAGGCGCGCCGGCTGCTCGCCGCTCACGATGCGCTGCTCGCCGACCTGAGCGCCGGCGCGGTGGAAGGCGCGGTGCGTCTCGGTGCGCCGCAGGATCTGGTCGGCACCTGTCTCGCACCGATCCTGAAAAGCTATGCGCATGCGCATCCGCAGGTCGCGCTCACGCTCGTGTGCGCGGCGTCGCCGGAGTTGCGGCGCGGGCTCAAGCACGGCGAGCTCGACGTCGCGCTGATCGAGGCGCCGGTCGGGTCGTCGCGCGGCGAGTGCATCGCCGTCGACCGGCTGGTATGGGTCGGCGCGAAAGGCGGCATCGCGCATCGGCACTCGCCGCTGCCGGTATCGATGGTCGCGCAGACCTGCGCATTCCGCCCGACGGTGCTCGACGCACTACGCAGCTGCGATCGCCCGTGGCGCACCGTGTTCGAGAACGGCAGCCTCGATGCAACGGCCGCGACCGTGCGCGCCGATCTTGCCGTGACCGTCTGGCTCGCGTCCACCGTGCCGCCCGATCTCGACATCCTGTCGGCCGGCAGCGGCCTGCCCGCCCTGCCGAATTTCTCGATCGACCTGCACGTGCCGCGCGGCCAGCACACGCCCGCCGCGACGGAGCTGGCCCGCTACCTGCGCAACGGCTTCGCGCGGCTGCGCGCGGTCGCGTAGCGGCGCTGCCCGCTACACCGTGCCCGGCTCCTGCGGCGCGGGCATCGTGCCCGCCGCCTCGAGCGCCTGATGCAGCGTGGCGAAGATGCACGACGCACCGACCACGTCGGTGATCCCATGACGATCCATGTCCGCGCGCAGATAGCGGTTTACGCGCCCGAACAGCACGCCGATCCCGCGCGCATGCAGCGTCCTGACGAGATCGGCCAGGGTCCGCGCGGCCGAATAATCGACATCGGTGATCGCCCCCGCATCGACGACGAACCAGCGCGGCGGCACCGGCGCCGCATCGACGAGCGCGGTCACTTCGGCAGCGAACAGATGATCGTTCGCGAAGAACAGGTCGGCACCGAACCGGTAGACGATCAACCCGGGCGCCGTCATCGCGCCGCGCCGGGCGGGCACTGGCTGCCACCGGCCGTTGCCGGCGACGGGTTCGAGCACCATCGTGTGCGGCTGGTAGCTGTGGCGCACGTGCCGCATCAGCGACAACGCAACGGCCAGCAGGATGCCCTGTTCGACGCCGACGGCACGCATCCGGAACCCGATGGCACAATCACGGTCCCTTTCATGCGCCCTTCACCGGGCGTACGTCGCATCGCGGCGCCGATTCAACGCACAAGAAGGCCCCAGTCCACCCCTATGACCCTGAATGAATCCTGGTTGACGCCGCTCGTCGGCATCGTCGTCCTGCTCGCCGCCGCCGGCGCGGTCACCGCCGTCGTCCACTTCCTGCTGTTTCGCGTGGTCGCGCGTCTCGCGCGGCTGTCCGCCACGCGTGTCGACGACGCGCTGTTCGAATTCGGCGCGTTCAAATGGCTGAACCGCATCGTCCCGTTCGTCGTGATCAAGCTCGGGCTCGGCGCGGTGCCCGGCATGCCGGGCCTGGTCGCGCAGGTCGCCGACAAGGTGCTGTTCGCGCTGATCGTGTTCCTCGTGACGATGACCATCAGCGCGACGCTGTCCGCGCTCGAGCATACGCACCGCACGTCGCAGCGCGACCAGCCGCGCCTGTCGCTGAAAGGCGCGATGCAGCTCGTCAAGCTGGTGATGTTCATCACGGCCGCGCTCGTCGTGATCGGCGACGCGACCGGCAAGCAGATCGGCCTGCTGCTGTCCGGCATCGGCGCGATGTCCGCGGTGCTGATGCTGATCTTCAAGGACACGCTGCTCGGCCTCGTCGCCGGCGTGCAGCTGTCGTCGAACGACATGCTGCGGATCGGCGACTGGATCACGATGCCGTCGGCCGGGGCGGACGGCACGGTCATCGACATCACGCTGAACACCGTCAAGGTCGCGAACTTCGATCACACGATCATCACGGTGCCGACGTGGAAGCTGATCACCGAGAGCTACCAGAACTGGCGCGGGATGACCGAAGCGGGCGGCCGCCGCATCAAGCGCGCGCTGTTCGTCGATGCGACGAGCGTGCGCTTTCTCACGAACGACGAGATCGAACGGCTCGAACGCCTGACGCTGCTGAAGGACTATCTCGAGGACAAGGTCGACGCGATCGAGCAATGGAACGGCACGCTCGGCGCGGCCGGCGACTGCCCGGCGAACCGCCGCCAGTTGACGAATCTCGGCACGTTCCGCGCGTACGTCGCGAACTACCTGAAGGGCCATCCGCGCATTCGCCGCGACATGACGAACATGGCGCGACAACTGCCGCTCACGGCCGAGGGCATTCCGCTCGAACTGTACTGCTTCACCGATACGACGACGTGGGTCGACTACGAAACCATCCAGGCCGACCTGTTCGACCATCTGATCGCGGTGCTGCCTGAATTCGGGCTGCGCGTGTACCAGCATCCGTCGGGCTTCGACATGCGGCAGATGGCCGACGCCGCGCAAGCCGGGCTGCACGCGCCGCGCGCGGCTTGATAGCGGCCACGACGGCCGGCCGCCAGCGGCCGTCTGCCCCGCCGTCGGGCAGCGGCGCTCACCGCGCCGCGCACTCCGACGCGAGCCGCCCCAGCACCTTCAGCGCGTCCTCGATCTGCCGCGACCACGGGTAGCTGTAGTTGAGCCGGATGAAATGACGGTAATCGGTGCCGGCCGAGAACATGTGCCCGGGCCCGACCGTGATCCGCTGCGCGAGCGCCAGCGTATACAGCTTCATCGCGTCGACCTGCGGCGGCAGTTCGACCCACAGCACATAGCCGCCCTGCGGCTGCGACAGCCGCGTGCCTTCCGGGAAGAAACGCCGCACCATCGCACTCATCAGGCTCGCCTGCTGCGCATACTGCTTGCGCATGCGCCGCAGGTGAAAATCGTAGCCGTCGTATTTCAGGTATTCGGCGATCGCGAGTTGCTCGATCGCGGGCGTCGCGAGCGTGTTCAGGAATTTCAGCTTCTCGACCTGGTCGCGATAACGGCCCGGCATCGCCCAGCCGATCCGGTAGCGCGGCGACAGGCTCTTCGTGAACGACGCGCAATGCAGCACCAGTCCGTCGCGATCGAACGACTTCAGCGCGCTCGGCGCCGTGTCGCCGAAGTGCAGCTCGTGATAGACGTCGCTCTCGATCGCCGGCACGCCGTGCTTCGCGAGCAGTTCGACCAGCGCGCGCTTGCGCGCATCGGGCATCTGGAAGCCGAGCGGATTCTGGAAATTCGGCATCACCATGCATGCGGCGACGGGCTCGCGCGCGAGGACCCGCTCGAGCGCGTCGAGATCGATGCCGTCGCCCGGGTGCGTCGCGACCTCCAGCGCGCGCATGCCCATCCGCTCGATCGCGTGCAGCATCGCGTAGAACGTCGGCGACTCCACCGCGATCGTGTCGCCCGGCTTCGCCACCGCCTGCAGGCACAGGTTGATCGCCTCGGTCGCGCCGATCGTCATCACGATCTCGCCCGGCTCGACCGCGACGCCGCGCTCCGCATAGCGCCGCGCGATCTGGCGGATCAACTCCTGATTGCCGGGCGGCAGGTCGTCGATCACGCCCCAGCGCGTGCGCCGCCGCCCGATCGTCTGCGCATAGCGCGCGAGGCGCTGCACCGGAAACTGGGACGCGTCGGGATACGGCGAGCCGAGCGGCACCGCGTCGTCGCGCGCGATCGAGCGCAGCGTCGACAGCACGAGCCGGCTCACGTCCACGGCCGACGGCTCGGCGGCGGGTGCGGAGACATGCAGCTCGGCCTCGGCCGGCGCCGCCGCGCGCGCCCGCACGAAGTAGCCCGACTGCGGCCGGCTTTCGATCAGGCCGCGGCTTTCCAGCACGAGGTACGCGCGCAGCACGGTCGTGACGCTGAGCTGCTGCTGCCGGCTCGCCTGCCGCACCGACGGAATCCGTTCGCCGGGCCGGTACACGCCTCGCTCGATCTGCGCCTGGAGATCGTCGGCCAGTTGTTCGTAACGCTTCACGTGCCTCCTTTCAGCTTCCCTTCAGCAACACAGTTGCGATCCGCATGGTATGGATGGCCGAAACTGTACTCTTTTTTGAAGTGAACAGGTGTACACACAGCGGTACGGGCGCCGCGCGTACTCTGCACGCATCGACCCCGACACCCGCATCATGAAAAAGAAATCCGCCACCGCGCGCATCGAACCGTATACCCATCCGGCCGCCGGCTGGGGCGCGCTGAAAGCCGTCACGATCAACCTGATCAAGGAAAAGGTCGCCGGCGGCAACTACCGCACGCTGCTGCGCCAGAACCAGCCGGACGGCTTCGACTGCCCGGGCTGTGCATGGCCCGACCGCCAGCACGCGTCGACGTTCGAATTCTGCGAGAACGGCGTGAAGGCCGTGGCCGCGGAAGCGACGAGCAAGCGCGTGACGCCCGACTTCTTTGCCGCGCACACGGTGACCGAACTGCTCGAACAGTCGGATTTCGAACTCGAACAGCACGGGCGGCTCACCGACCCGATGGTGTACGACGCGCAGACCGACCGCTACGTGCCGATCGCGTGGGACGACGCGTTCGAGCTGATCGCGCGCCACCTGCGCGCGCTGCCGGACCCGAACCAGGCCGCGTTCTACACGTCCGGCCGCGCCAGCAACGAGGCCGCGTTCCTGTACCAGCTGTTCGTGCGGCGATACGGCACGAACAACTTCCCCGACTGCTCGAACATGTGCCACGAGGCGACGAGCCGCGGGCTGCCGGCGTCGGTCGGCGTCGGCAAGGGCACCGTCACGCTCGACGATTTCGAGCATGCCGACACGCTGCTGATCTTCGGCCAGAACCCCGCGACCAACCATCCGCGGATGATGGGCGAGCTGCGCGAGTGCGCGAAGCGCGGCGCGACGATCGTGTCGATCAACCCGCTGAAGGAGCGCGGCCTCGAACGCTTCGCCGATCCGCAAAGCCCGCTCGAGATGCTGACGATGTCGGGCACGAAGATCGCATCGACGTTCATCCAGCCAACGATCGGCGGCGATTTCGCGCTGATCAAGGGGATGGCCAAGCGCGTGCTCGAACTCGACGACGCCGCGCGCGCCGCCGGTGCGCCGCGCGTGCTCGACACCGCGTTCATCGACGCGCACACGGCCGGTTTCGACGTGTTCGCCGATGATCTGCGCAACGAAAGCTGGTCCGCGCTGACGGCCGAAAGCGGCGTGCCGTACGAGCAGATCGACGCGCTCGCGCAGCTCTATGCACGCAGCGAACGCGTGATCGCGACGTGGGGCATGGGCATCACGCAGCACAAGCATTCGGTCGCGACGGTGCAAATGCTGACGAACCTGATGCTGATGCGCGGCAACATCGGCCGCCCCGGCGCCGGCCTGTGCCCGGTGCGCGGCCACTCGAACGTGCAGGGCAACCGCACGGTCGGCATCGAGGAAAAGCCGTCGCAGGCGTTCCTCGACCGGCTCGGCCACGTGTTCGATTTCGAACCGCCGCGCCATCACGGCTACGACGTCGTCGAGACGATCGAAGGGATGCTCGACGGCCGTGTGAAGGTGCTGATCGGTCTGGGCGGCAATTTCGCGATGGCGACGCCCGACACGCCGCGCACGTGGGAAGGCATGCGGCGCTGCGCACTGTCCGTGCACATCACGACGAAGCTGAACCGCAGCCACCTGATCCACGGCCGCGACGCGCTGATCCTGCCGACGCTCGGCCGCACCGAGATCGACCTGCAGGACGGCGTCGCGCAAGGCGTGACGGTCGAGGATTCGATGAGCATGGTCCACGTGTCGTACGGGATGAACAAGCCGGCCTCGCCGAACCTGATGTCGGAGCCCGCGATCGTCGCGCACATGGGCCACGCGCTGTTCGGCAGCGGCACGATCGACTGGCTCGCATACAAGGACGATTACGCGAAGATCCGCGACGCGATCGAGGCGACCGTCGACGGCTTTCACGACTACAACGCACGCATCGCGCGGCCCGGCGGCTTCCACCTGCGCGTCGCATCGCGCGAGCGCGAATGGCTGACGCCGACGGCCAGGGCGAACTTCATCGCGCACGCGCTGCCGACCGACACGCCGATCCAGCGCGCCCGCGCGCTGCACGGCGACCGGCTGATGACGCTGATGACGACGCGCTCGCACGACCAGTACAACACGACCGTCTACGGGCTCGACGACCGCTATCGCGGCGTGTTCGGCCAGCGCCGCGTGGTGTTCGTCAACCGCGACGATCTCGCGATGCTCGGCCTGAAGGCCGGCGAATGGGTCGACATGGAAACCGTGTGGCACGACGGCATCGAGCGGCGCGCGGACGGCTTCCTGCTCGTCGAGTACGACATTCCGCGCGGCTGCATCGGCGCGTACTACCCGGAAACCAACCCGCTCGTGCCGCTCGACAGCGTCGGCGACGTGTGCAACACGCCGACGTCGAAATCGGTGCCCGTGCTGCTGCATCGCGCGGCCGCGCCCGCCTCGATCGCCGCCTGACGGAGCACGACGATGATCGTTCGTCCGCGCGAGCACTGGCTGCGGATGCTGCTCGTCTGGAACGGCTCGGTGCTGCCGACCATCCTGCCGCAGCTCGTGCTGACGCTCGCGATCAGCCTCGTCGCGGTCTGGGGCGGCGGCCGCGTGCTCGGCGAGAAGGTGCCGCTGAACCCGACGCCGTTCACGCTGATCGGCCTGACGCTCGCGATCTTCGCCGGGTTTCGCAACAACGCCAGCTACGAACGCTATCGCGAAGGCCGGCAGCTGTGGGGCGGCGTGCTGACCGCCACGCGCACGCTGGTATCGCAGGCGCTCTGCTACGGCGCGCTCGACCGTGACGACGCCTCGCGCCGCGCATTCGTGCGCACGGTCGTCGCGTTCGTCTATGCGCTCAAGCACCAGCTGCGCGGCACCGATCCGGCCGCGGACCTGCGCGCGCTGCTCGACGGCGCCACTTACGCGCGCGTCGCCGCTTCCCGGTTTCGCCCGATCGTCATCGTGCACGCGCTGCGCGAAGCGTTCGCCGCGCGCGCCGATGCGGGCCATCTCGCCGACACGCGCCTGTGGATGCTCGATGCGCGCCTCGACGATCTCGTCGCGATGGTGAGCGGCTGCGAGCGTATCGCATCGACGCCGATTCCGTTTTCATACGACGTGCTGCTGCACCGGACCATCTACGCGTATTGCGTGTTGTTGCCGTTCGGCCTCGTCGACTCGATCGGCGCGGCGACACCTTTTGTAACAGTTTTCGTCGCCTATACGCTGATCGCGCTCGATGCAATCGCGCATGCGATCGCCGAGCCGTTCGGCGACGGCCCGAACCATCTCGCGCTCGATGCGATGACGCGGCAGATCGAGCGCACGCTGCTCGAACTGAACCGCGAGCCGCTGCCGGCCGAGGTGACGCCCGGCCCGTCCTACCGCCTCACCTGAGCGGCCATCCTGCCCGATCGCGGCGGCCGCGCAGGAAGTCGCCATGCGCGGCCGCCGCATCCGCGATCCGCCGCAGCAGGACCACGCCGTGCAGCAACGCATGGGCGGCGTCGCCGTCGCGCGCGGCCACGCGCCGTCGCAACAGGCCGGCCGCGGCGTCGCAAGTTCGCTCGAGCCGCGCGAAATCCGCCCGTGCGACGCGCCCACGCACCGCCGCCGCCGCACGGCGCGCGGCCGGTTCGCGCGTGGCCAGCTCGGCGAGCGACAGCAGGCTGTCGCCGATTCCCCAGATCGCGAGCAGATCGCGCATGTCGTGCTCGATCAGCGTCTGCGGCACGCTACCCGCGAACCCGAGCTCGCGTGCGAGACGGTCGGCCGTGCGGCTCAGCCATGCGCTCGCCGACCACGCCCGCGGATCGCGCGCGATCCGCGCCAGGTCGCGGCGCACCGCGCGATGCAGGCGTCGCCGGCTCGTGCCCGGATCGCCGGGAAACACCAGCGCGAATACCAACGCGCCGAACGCAATGCCGAGCAGCGTCGCGAGCGCGCTGTTCAGAAACGCGGCATCGCCGATCCGCGTCGTGTTGTTCGGCGACGTGAAATTCCAGAAGAAGATCGAGAACGCGCTGCCCATCGCGGCCGTGCGCGGATGGCGTATCGCGAGGCCGGTGCCGATCAGGAACACGCCGAGGATGTAGGCCAGCATCTCG
This sequence comes from Burkholderia sp. MSMB1078WGS, assembly GCF_001528895.1. NCBI lineage: Bacteria > Pseudomonadati > Pseudomonadota > Betaproteobacteria > Burkholderiales > Burkholderiaceae > Burkholderia > Burkholderia sp. MSMB1078WGS. The sequence continues at coordinate 182,381 of NZ_LPDI01000025.1, forward strand.
AAGCCCGACACCGCGGGCAACAGCGCGAAGTTGCAGACAACGCCCGCGACCGCCGCGCATGCCGTGCCTTTCAGGAAACCGAAGATCGCCCGCACCGAATTGGGACGTGTCGAGAACAGCGCGCTCACCACGGCCGTGATCGCGACGAACCCGCCGCCCGCCGGCCACGCGGTGAAGATCCAGATCGCCGACGCGGCCAGCACCGCGATGAACGCGCGGACGCCGTTGTGACATGCGAGCACCGGATCGCGGTGGAACGCGTAGCGCACGCGTGCAGGCGGCGGCACCGGCCGGTCGAGCAATGCCTGGCTCGCGAATGCACGGTCGAAGCCGCCGAGCAGCGCCGACAGCCGATCGAGCGTGAGCAGGCGCGACGTATCCGGGCCGGCCGGCGCGGCCGCTTCGGCACGCAGTGCGTCGTCCACGCGTGCGCGCAGCGCGGCCATCTCGTGCCCGGCGTCGCCCGATACGGCGACCCGGTCGAGCACGCGTGCCGCCTCGTCGACGAGCGGTTCCGGCGCATCGCCGCCGCGCGCCGCATGCTCGCGGATCGCCTGCCCCGCGGCTTGCGCGGCGAGCACGCCGAGCGCCGCCGCGCGCAGATGGCCGATCATGTTGCTCACCGGCGGCGCGCCGGCCGCCGCATATTCGGCCGCCGTATCGAGTTCGAGCGCGTCCGCGAACAACCGGTGCACGGCCGCGTCGTTCGGCTCGCGGCGCAGCGCGTCCGCGCCGACCGTCACCGCGCGGTCGAGATAGCGCGCGAGTCGCGTGCGGACATCCTTCAGCGGCGCGCCGGGTGCGAAGACCGTTTCGAACAGCGCACCGCACAGGATGCCGACCACCACGTACAGAAACCGCGCGACGGCGATGTCGAACGCATGCAGCGGCGCGGATACCGCGTCCATCGCGACGATCGCGGCCGTATAGCCCGCGAGCACCGCCGCATATGCACGAAAATTCCGCTGGAACGTCGCGATGGCCGCGCACAGGCCGATCCACGCGGCGAGCGCGGGCAGGAACAATTGGGGCGTCTGCGCGAATGCGCTGGTCAGCGCGAGCGCCACGGCCGCACCGATCGCGGTGCCGAGAATCCGGTACTGGCTCTTCGACAGCCCCATTCCGCGGCTGCCCTGCGCGACGATCCACACGGTCGAGGCGGCCCATATCGGATCGTCGAGATTCATCCGGAACGCGATATAGAGTGCGGTCAACGACGCGGCGGTATTGCGGAGTGCGAATGCAAGCGCGCCGGGCGGCAGCGTCGGACGCGCGTCGCGCAGCGCGGCCCGGACGGCCGCGAGCGGCGGCATGCTGGGGAAAGCGAATTTCATCCGGCGAGCATACGGTCGCGCGGCGGCCGCCACTACGGGGCGCGGGCAGGATGCGTTATTGCGCCGGGCGGGATAATCGGCTCGATCCGCAGCGTTCCGGCCCGCGACGGTAAGATGCGCGCAGGCCAACCACCGAAACGAATCGCATGGACCTCGAGAGCATCCGGATATTCTTGCGCGTGGTGGAACGCGACAGCTTCACCGCCGCGGCCACGCAGATCGACATGCCGCTCAGTCGCGTGAGCCGCAAGATCAGGCAGCTCGAGGACGACCTCGGCGTCCAGTTGCTGTACCGCACGACGCGCCGCGTGTCCGTCACCGAAGCCGGCCGCGACTATTACGAACGCTGCCTGCGCGCCGAGGAGATCCTGCTCGACGCGGATCGTCAGGTGCGCGCACTGCGCACGGAACCCGAAGGCACGCTGCGCGTGCTGGTGCCTTACGCGATCGGCCTGTTCGAACTGGAACCGGCGCTCGCCGAGTTTCGCCGGCGCTACCCGCTGGTCCAGCTCGTGCTGATCTACGACAACAGCGCGCTCGACCTCGTCGAACACGGCTTCGACGTCGCGCTGCGCACCGGCGTGCTGACCGATTCCGGCTATGTCGCGCGCGCGCTCGGCTGGTCGCACGCGAAACTCGCGGCCAGCCCGCGCTATCTCGACCGCGCCGGCCGGCCGCGCACGCCGCAGGATCTCGTCGATCACGACATCCTGTTCGTCGGCCGCGACACGCCCGGCCTGACGCTGCGCCTCACCAACGCGGCCGGCGACGTCGCCGACGTGCCGGTGCGGCCCGTGCTGATCTCGAACGAATCGGTCACGGTGCTGCGCCAGGCCGCGAGCGGCGGCGGCATCGCGCTGATTTCGACCCACTTCACCACACGGCGGATCGAGAGCAACGAACTCGAAATCGTGCTGCCCGACTGGCATCGCACCGACGACGTCGAGCTGCACGCGCTCTACCCGAAACGCGCGACGCTCGACAGCAAGGTGCGCGCATTCGTCGAGTTCCTGACCGAAGTCTTCACTGCGTGGCGGACCGTGCCGTAGGGCCTGCGATCGATGCACGGCGCCCACATTATTGCGGCCCACGAAAGGAATTAATGAGTGCGCAAGCGTTGATCGTCGTTCGCCGCATCGTTAGCCTGTGACGATGAAAAACGACCACACCCGCTACGGCAGCCACGTGCCCGCTGCCCGCCGACGCGTCACGCGCGTCGCGCCCTCCTGACCGGCACCCTCCCGCTCCGCGAAGCCGGCCCCGGCTTCGCCATTCCGATTCACCGTTCGAACCGACCACCGCACGCGACGGCACCGCTCGTCGGGCCGCCGTGCGGCGCGCGCGTCCGTCCGTTTCGCGCTTCGCCGCGCGCCGCACGCCACGTGCGGGCGCGGCGTACGGCCTTCGTCCATCACGCAGGAACGCCATGTCCTCTCCCTCGTCTTCAGGCCCGCTGTCGGGCGGCCGGCTCGTCATCGGCACGATCGCGGTATCGCTGGCGATGTTCATGAACGTGCTCGACTCGTCGATTGCGAACGTCGCGATCCCGACGATCTCGGGCGAGCTCGGCGTGTCGGTCGACGAAGGCACGTGGGTGATCACGATCTTCGCGGCGGCCAACGCGGTGTCGATTCCGCTGACCGGCTGGCTCACTCAGCGCTTCGGTCAGGTACGCCTGTTCGTCACGTCGATCCTGCTGTTCGTGCTCGCGTCGTGGCTGTGCGGAATCGCACCGAACCTGCCGACGCTGCTCGCCGCGCGGATCCTGCAGGGTGCGGTCGCGGGGCCGCTCGCGCCGCTGTCGCAGGCGCTGCTGCTCGGCGCATGGCCGCGGCAGAAGTCGTCGACCGCGCTCGCGCTGTGGTCGATGACGGCGCTCGTCGGCCCGATCGCGGGGCCGTCGCTCGGCGGCTGGATCACGTACGACTACAACTGGTCGTGGATCTTCTACATCAACATTCCGGTCGGCTTCTTCGCGGCCGCCGTCACGTGGTTCGTGTTCCGCGATCGCGAATCGGCCACGCGCCGCATGCCGATCGACACGGTCGGCCTGCTCCTGCTCGTGCTGTGGGTCGCGTCGTTGCAGATCATGCTCGACAAGGGCAAGGATCTCGACTGGTTCAACTCGCCGGTGGTCGTCGCGCTGGGCATCGTCGCGCTGATCGGCTTCGCGTTCTTCCTCGTGTGGGAGCTGCACGAAGCCAACCCGATCGTCGACCTGCGACTCTTCACGCAGCGCAATTTCGCGGGCGGCACGATCGCGATTTCCGTCGCGTACGGGATGTTCTTCGGCACGCTCGTACTGCTGCCGCAATGGATGCAGGGCTATCTCGGCTACCGCGCGGTCGATTCGGGGCTGGCCACCGCGCCGCTCGGATTCTTCGCGATCCTGCTCACGCCCGTCATGGGGCGTCTGCTGCCGCGCACCGATCCGCGCTATATCGCGACGCTCGCGTTCGTCGGCTTCGCGGTCGTTTTCATGATGCGCACGACGTTCTATACCGACGTGTCGCGCCGGGATCTGGTGCTGCCGACGCTGTTGCAGGGCATTCCGATGGCGATGTTCTTCGTGCCGCTGACGTCGATCATCCTGTCCGGGCTGCCGCCGGAAAAGATTCCGGCCGCGGCCGGCCTGTCGAATTTCGGCCGCACGTTCTGCGGAGCGGTGGGGACGTCGCTGATCGGCAATGCGTGGAACGACCGCACGATCCTGCATCACGTGCGGCTCACCGAACAGGCGAGCGTCACCAATCCGGTCTTCACGCAACAGCTCGACACGAGCCGTTCGCTGCTGCACCTGAGCCCCGATTCGGCACTCGCGTTCTTCAATGCATCGGTCGATTCGCAGGCGGCCGTGATGGGCCTGAACGACATCTTCTACGTGTCGGCGATCATCTTCATCGCGATCATCCCGCTCATCTGGATCACGAAACCGTCGCGCTCGGGCGGCGGCGATGCCGATGCGGCGGCGGCCGGCGCGCATTGATCCGCATGCGCGGCGCCGGACTGCGCGCCGGCATCGCGACGACCGCGCGATGCGCCGATAACGGCGACGACCGACGCAAGCGCCCGTCCGGCAGCGGGCGCTTTGTATCGAATCGTTTCAACGCGCCGACGGCGTCAAATGCTGCGGGTATACTCCGTCGTCAGCCGCCCGTTGCATCGTCGTCCGTCAAAAGCGGCCCGATTCCGGGCGGTTTCGTCGCGAAGCTTCGCGTTTCGCCACCCCGCGCTCCAGCCTCGATACGAGACACCCGACGACCGACCATGAAACGATTCCTGCTGCTCCTCCCCGCTGTCCTGCTCGCCGCCTGCGGTTCCGCTCCGTCGTCCGACTCGGCCGGCTCGGGGGCTGCACCGATGATCTACGTGTCATCGCAACGCCCGGCCTACGCGATCGCGAACTGCCTCGACAGCCGCCTGTCGGGCACCGAACAATCGCAGCACAACGGCGTGACCGACATCGCCGTCGGCTCGAATTCGTACTTCGTCACGCTGACGCCGTCGGGCAACGGCTCGGTGATCAAGGTCGTGCGCGGCTCGGGCAGCGAGCCCCCTGAGGAAGCGATGCGCTTCGCGGTCGCGCGCTGCGCGATCTGACGCCCGACGGCGCGAGCCGCCCGGTCCGTCGCGACGCGCCAACCGGCGCACCTGCCGAATATTTTCATCCGGGCGCCCGTCGATGAGAGAATCGCACCACGATTCCTTTTCAACGGAGCCCGCATGAAGCACCTGCTGTCCCGGCTGTTCGTCAGCGCCGCGCTCGTCGCGCTTGTTCCGGCGCTGCCGGCGCAGGCTGCCACGCCGCCCGGCATCTTCGTCGTCGCCACGCAACTGGGCGAATTCACGACCCTCGATCCGAGCGGGATCTACGAGCTGGTGCCGTCCGAATACGTCGCGAACACCTACGAACGGCTGGTGCGCGTCGACCTGAAGGACCCGACGCGCTTCGACGGACAGATCGCGCAATCGTGGACGGTCGGCGCCGACGGCCTGACCTACACGTTCAAGCTGCGCCCGGGCCTCACGTTCCATTCCGGCAACCCCGTCACCGCCGACGACGTCGCATGGTCGCTGCAGCGCACCATCCTGCTCGACAAGGGGCCGGCCGGCGTGCTCGCCGATCTCGGCCTCACGAAGGCGAACGTGATGCAGAAGGTGCGCGCGATCGATCCGCAAACCGTCGTGCTCGAAACCGACCGCAAGTACGCGCCGAGCTTCGTGCTCAACGTGTTGAGCGCGTGCCCGGCATCGGTGTTCGACAAGAAGCTGCTGCTGTCGCACCAGCAAGGCAACGATTTCGGCAGCGGCTGGCTGCGCACCAACGACGCGGGCTCGGGCCCGTACCAGCTCGTCAAGTGGACGCCGAACGAATCCATCGTGCTGCAGCGCTTCGACAAATACCGCACGCCGTACCCGATGAAGCGCGTCGTGCTGCGTCACGTGCCCGAAGCGTCCGCGCAACGGCTGCTGCTGGAGAACGGGGACGCCGACGCCGCGCGCAACCTGAGCCCCGACAGCCTTGCCGCGCTGTCGAAGGCCGGCAAGATCAAGGTCGCGTCGTGGCCGGTGTCGGCCCTGCTGTACCTGAGCCTGAACACGAAGAACCCGAACCTCGCGAAGCCCGAGGTCCAGCAGGCGATGAAGTGGCTCGTCGATTACGACGGCATCCAGCGCAACATCGTCAGCACGACCTACAAGGTGCATCAGACCTTCCTGCCCGAGGGCTTCCTCGGCACGCTGAACGCGCGGCCGTACAAGCAGGACGTCGCGAAGGCGAAGGCGCTGCTCGCGAAGGCCGGCCTGCCGAACGGTTTCGACGTGACGATGGACATGCCGAACGACTATCCGTACCTCGAGATCGCGCAGGCGCTGCAGGCGAACTTCGCGCAGGGCGGCATCCGCGTGAAGTTGATCCCCGGCGACGCGAAGCAGGCGATCGGCAAGTATCGCGCGCGCCAGCACGACATCTTCGTCGGCGAATGGTCGCCCGACTACATGGACCCGAACAGCAACGCGCGCGGTTTCGCGTGGAATCCGGACAACTCGGACCAGTCGCCGACCAAGATGCTCGCGTGGCGCAACAGCTGGGACATTCCGCAACTGACGAAGGACACCGAGGCCGCGCTCGTCGAGCCGTCGCCCGCGAAGCGCGCGCAGCGTTACGAAGCGCTGCAGAAGGCCGTGCTCGCGAACTCGCCGTTCATCATCATGTTCGAGAAGGTCGTGCAGGTCGCCACGCGCCCCGGCGCGACCGGACCGGAAATCGGGCCGATCAACGACCTCGTGTCATACCGCACGCTCGCGAAATAATCGCGGCTACCCGCACGCGCGGCCACACCGCCGTGCAGGTAATCGCCGCGGGCCGCCGGGCCGGCGACGGCCCGTGCGGCGGCGGCGATCTACAATGACCTGCATCGCGCGGATACCGCGCCGGGCACACGTAACGGGACGAGAGCATGCATTCGAACGAGCACGCAGTGTGCGTGGCGATCAACGACAACAACCGCGCGTGGTACGAAATGCTCGTGCCGTTCCTGCTGTCGCTGCGGCACGCCGGCTACGACGGGCGGATCGCGGTGATCGGCTACGGGCTGTCCGAGCGCAAGCGGCAGATTCTCGCGAACCAGTCAGTCGACGTGATCGACGCGTCGAGCGCCTACGCGCTGCCGGTCGGCCGCTTCATCGAGGCTGCCGAGTACTGCGCACGCCATCCGCAGATCCGCAAGCTCGCGCTGTACGACGCGGACATCTGGTTCTGCGCGCCGCAGTTCGACCTGTTCTCGCGGATCGGCGACGACCGCATCCACGTGTGCCCCGACCCGCTGTTCTGCACGTTCGTCGTCACGCCGCTGATCGGCGAGCGGCGCGACCACCACTGGCGCCTCGTCGTCGACGAAGTCAATGCGCGCCACGGCGGTGCGCTGCAGGCCGGGCTCGTCGCCGGCACCGCCGCCGCATGGGCGCGCTATGCCGGCCACCTGCGCGACTGCATCGCCCGCGTCGGCACCGATTTCCAGGAATGCTTCGGCATCGATACGACGTTCCTGCATCTGTGGAGCGCGCAAGGCGAAACGGCGCTGCTCGACCCGGTCCAGAACTTCGTCAGCAAGTACGGCATTCACGAATCGTTCGATGCGGGCAGCGGCAAGACCACGCTCCGGTATCACGGCGAGCCGATCCGTGCGCTGCACATGACCGGCGACATCCGCTTTCTCGACCGGTGGCGCTACTACGCGAACCACACCGACGCCGCGCTGCGCGACGGCAGGCCGTTCGCGCTGTCGGACGGCACGCCGGCCCCGTCCGATGCGCTCGCCGCACGCATCGCGGCGGCGGATTACGTGCAGTCGGCCGGGCTGAGCGTTGCGTCCGCAGCGATCGAGACGAGCGCGGGCGCCTACCTGCAGGCGATCGACGAACCGGGCGGCACGATGCTCGTCGGCAGCGGGAACCACGAAATCGTGTTCGCCGCGACCCGCGACATCGCCCGGCTGAACGTCTACGTCACGCACCCGTCCGGCTCGCCGTCGCCGCTGCTGTGCGAAGTGCTGGTCGACGGCCACGCGCAGCGCAAAGGCACCGAACTGATGGCGCATTTCTGGTACCGGATAGCGGCCGGCGCCGTCGTCACGCTGCGCGCGACGAGCCTCGGCGGCCAGCAGTGCAACGCGATCTGGCGGCTACGGGAAGCGCCGGACATGCAACAGTAAGCACGCGCCCACACGCGTTCAATTGAACGCCGCCCATACCAGGTAAGCATTCAGCCCGACGATCACGACCGTTGCCGCGCCGGCGACGATCCGCAGCGGCATCCGCATCGCGTAAGCGCCCATCACGTCCTTGCGCGCCGACAGCATCAGCAGCGCGATCATCGGCATCGGCAGCACGAAGCTCAGCACGACCTGGCTCGCCACCATCGCCCGCGTCACGTCGCAGCCGAGCGCGACCACCGCGAACGCGGGCGCGATCGTCACCGCACGCCGCACCCAGACCGACATGCGGCGGTGGATGAAGCCCTGCATCACGACCTGCCCGGCCATCGTGCCGACCACCGAGCTCGACACGCCCGAGGTCAGCAGCGCGACGAGAAACAGCGCGCCGGCCGCCGGCCCGAGCACCGGGACCAGCGTGTGATAGGCGTCGCCGATGTCGGTCATGCCCGGCGCGGTCACGTGGAACGCCGACGACGCCATCATCACCATCGCGAGATTCACGAATCCGGCGAGCCCGAGCGCGATCACGACTTCACGGTTCGAGAAACGCACGAGCCGCCGCCGCTGCGCGTCGTCGCGCGGCGCGGTGCGATCCTGCGTGAGGCCCGAATGCAGATACAGCGTGTGCGGCATGATCGTCGCGCCGATGATCCCGACTGCGATCGTCAGCGCCGCATGATCCGGAATCTGCGGGACCACCAGATGGAATGCGGCCGCACGCCAGTCCTGCGGCGCGATCAGCAACTCGCCGAGATAGCAGGCGCCGATCACGCCGACCAGCGCCGCGATCGCCGCTTCGAGCGGCCGGAAGCCGCGCTTTTCGAGCGCGAGGATCGCGCAGGTCGCGAACGCGGTCGCGATCATCCCCGCGAACAGCGACAAATGGCACAACAGCCCGAACGCGAGCGCGCCGCCGAGGAATTCGGCGAGGTCGGTCGCCATCGCGGCGATCTCGGATGCGATCCACATGCCCCACACGACCGGCGCGGGAAACCGGTCGCGGCACAGTTCGGCGAGATTGCGGCCGGTCACGATGCCGAGCTTCGCCGACATCGCCTGGAACAGCATCGCGATCGCGTTCGCGGCCAGCACGACCCACAGCAGCCGGTAGCCATACGCGGCGCCGGCCTGAATGTTGGTCGCGAAGTTGCCGGGGTCCATGTAGCCGATCGACGCGATCACGGCCGGGCCGACGAACGGCAGCAGCGCGGCGACGCCGGTGCGGCGCCCTTCCAGCGCGGCGCGCGCCGCGCCGTCGGTGTGCTCGGTGGTGCGGCCCGGCAGCGCGAAGCCGCCGGCAGGTTTGCTCGGGACGGGAAGCATGGTGGAGTTTCCGTTCGAATGAGAAAGACCGATTCGGGCGCACGTGCCGTGGCCGGCCTGCCGCGTGCCGGCCATGGCAGGACGATGGCGGCGTTACAGCGGCACGACGTCGGGACGATTGCGCGGAAACTGCGCGATCACGTCCGGCGCGACGTTCAGGTGCGCTTCGACGAGCTTCGGCGGCGTATGCGCGAGCCAGTCGGACAACGACACCTCCGCATAGCGGTCGGTCTTGAAGATTTCGAGGAACACGAGGTCGGTCTGGCCAGTGTTCTGCACGTAGTGACCGAGGCTCTTCTTCACATAGCCGACGTCGCCCGCGCGGAAGTCGGCCGTCTGCGCCTTCGGCCCCGTGTCGAACACCGTCATCCGCGCCTCGCCTTGCAGGTAGTACTGCCATTCGTCGGCGTTCGGGTGCCAGTGCAGCTCGCGCATGCCGCCCGGATGCACGGTGACGAGCGCCGCCGCGACGGTCGTCGACACGTTGAAGTTGGTGCTGTCCGCGATCCGCACCTCGCCGCCGCGCGTCTTCCTGACCGGCTTCATGTCGCCGAGCGAAAAGACGAACGGATGCGGCGGCACACCGGCCGATGCGGCCGACGCGCGCTGCGCGTCCGCGAGCGGGCCCGGCTCGTCGCCCTGGAAGATCCACAGGTTGTCGAGCGGCACGTTCCTGAACGCATCGGCCGGCACGCCGAAGTTGAGCGCGAGCACGTCGGGCGGCGTATGCGCGATCCAGTCGGTCAGCAACAGCGTGTTGAATTCCGATGCGCGGCCGTTATCGAATGCGAGCAGGAACTCGGCGCCGTCGCGGCCGACGCCCTGCAGCGAATGCGGCAGGCCGGGCGGGAAATACCAGAGATCGCCGGTTTTGACGTCCTGCACCGACGGCCGGCCGAGTTCGTCGAGCACCGTGATCCGGCAGCGGCCGTCGAGCATGATGGCCCACTCGGCCTGCTGGTGCCAGTGCATCTCGCGAATGCCGCCGCGCGTCAGCCGCATGTTGACGCCGGAAATGGTTTCGGAAATCGCGAAATCGTCCTGCGTCACTTCGCGCGCCCAGCCGCCATTTTGAATGCGTTTATGGGCATTATTGAAAGACGCCCAGAATAACGGCATCCCGTTGATATCGGTGGCCGGCGGATCCTGAAAAGACGGAAATTGATTGGCGATGGCCGGATTTTTAGGCCCCGGGTCGGTCAGGCTCTGGCGATTGCGCGCATTCACCGCGCCTTCCGGCGGACTGTCCGGATTGCCGAACGAGGCGGCCTTGGCCGATACCGCGATGCCCGCGGCGGCAATGGCGCCGGCCGTACCTGCCAGCATCCTGCGTCGAGAAAGATTCGTCATGATTTCCTCTTCATTCTTGCGATTGAGAGAATTCCGGTTACGGAATACTTGCCGTTTTCGGATTATCGAAAATCAAACATCCCGTGACGCAAGTTAAATCCAAATCACAGAAAAACTTAAATGAATTATTAACCTGAATAAATGATTTAATCTGATCGACTTTAATTTTGTAATTATTGCGGTGCGGAGGAACGCCGGGCGGCGACGGTTGTCGGCGAATCGGTCGGGTGCGATGAATGCGGAAATACGACCGCTGCAGGTCGTGACGTCACGCATGGCGACGGGAAGCGATCGAGGCGCCACGTGCGATCGCCGATGCGATGCAGTCGATCCGGAGAACCGATCGTGAAAAACGGGAAACAAGCGAACGCCGGTCCGTCGACCACCGGCTAGCCGGGCCGCGTCGGGCCGCGGTTTACTCCCGCGGCATGTCGGCGAGCCGCTGCGCGGCGAACCGCAATCCGCCCAGAATGCGCTCCGCGACCCTGGCCGGGAAACCGGGAGGCAGTGCGGCACCGACCGACTCGATCACCTGCGGCGTCGCGGCGATGAGCCGTTCGACGATCGGCGTCGCGATGTCGCCGAGCAGGCAATATTCGGCCATCGCGGTAAAGTGCCGTCGCGTGATATCGCGCATCGCATAGTGCTTGCGCTTGCCGTGCACGGCCATCGCTAGCTTCGCCTTGTGCCACGACCACTGGTTCGCGCCATCGCCTTCGTCCGGCCAGATCGACATCACGTCATAGAGCGGCGTGAGGCGGAAACGGCCGCCCGGCAGCAGGCGCAGGCTGAAGTTCTTCGCATGCCCGTCCGGGGCGGCGAGCATCCAGAACACGATCAGGGCGGCGAACAGTGTGTCGAGATCCTCCCGCGCCGTCTCCGAACGGCGCAGAAGGCCGGCCAGATCGGGCACGCCGGGGCCGCCCTGCGACTCGTACTTCAGGTGAGGCGGCACGCCGAGCGCCTGGCAGAAATCTTCCTGCGGCAAGCGCAACAGCCATCCGCCGTCGCGATGCAACACCCGATCGAACCGTTCGACCGACAGTACCTTGTGCGCGCCGAAACGCACGATTTCCGCACCCGCCGCCGGCAGACCGAATGCTCGCAGGATCGCGAGACACAGCCACTCGTTCTCGACGGAGGCCGTGAGATCGGCCCGCTTGTTGCCGACCAGCCCGAGCGGCAACTTGAGAATATGCGTCGTCGGCGTGGCGCCGTGCGGGCGCATCCAGCGCCCGTCGTGAAACAGCAGTGCGGTCTTTTCCTGCGCACCGGCCAGCGACAGCCGGAAATCGTCGTCGTCTTCGGCCCCCGTCGCCACACCGCTCGCCTGATCGAGCACGCGTGCGACGTCCTCGTCCGACAGCGGCGTGCCGTCGATGCGATCCAGGCCAGTCGGCGCATCGTCTTCGCCGAGCAATTGCACCGCCCCGACGCAATCGCGACCGAGCGCGGCAAGCAGATCGAACGGCTCGGTCGTCGCCGTGCCGAACCGGGCGGCCAATCGGCGCCGAATGGCGTCGCTGTCCGGAAGCAGGTTGTCGAAGTAATGATTGACGCGTTCGCCGCGCAACGGGGCATCGCCGACACCGAACGGCAGCGACAACGACAACGGGCGGCCGACAGCCGACTGCTTCCAGCCGGCGTCGTACAGCAGTTCCATGCCGCCGCGCACGGGAATCCGCCATGTGCCGACTCTCTGGCCGTTCGTCCAGATCGACAGCGCGCGAGTATGCGATTTGCGTCCCATCGCTTACCACTCGGCGGCGGCTGCGTCGCGCCCGTCCTTGGTGCGAATGATGAGTTCGAGACCGTACAGCGCGGTCAGCTCGAGCAATTGCCTGAGCGACAGGCTTTCGGTACGCGTGGTTTCGAGCAGCGACAGCCGCGACTGGCCCACGCCGATTCGCACTGCCGCTTCGGCTTGCGTCAGGCCGTTGGCCTGACGCGCGGAAGACAGGATTTCGCCCAGTTGCGCGGGCGTATTGACGATGAGATTCACGGCGCGTATTCCTGTAGGCAATAAGCGCAGTATATTCCCAACAGGCATAAACGCAAATTATTCCTTACACGCATAAATGCAAAATATGCATGACAGACATAAAAAGGACGCCCTTGCATGCTGCCATCCGCTCTTGAACAGCCCCTATCGCCCATCCTCACACCATAGTTTTTATCCGCTGGCGCGAATGATTTTGGCTTTGTTAGATGGATGACATTCGATCAATCAACGACAACGATCTAACATCCAATGACTTGCGCGTTCGCCCGTACCGTCGAATCCCGCTATGCCGAGCTGACGCCGACGGCCAAGCGCATCGCGAGCTACATGCTCTCGAACCTCGACCGGCTCGGGCTCGAGACGGCCGACCAGATCGCGCAGCAGGCCGGCACCAGCGGCATCTCGGTCGGGCGCTTCCTGCGCAGCGTCGGCTACCGCAATCTCGACGACCTGAAGCGCGAACTGCGCGGTGGCGGCGATCGTCCGTGGATGATCACCGACCGGCTCGACGAATACCGCCGCATCGCGGGCACGCAACCGGCCGAACGCAACCGCGGCAACGGGAGTGACGGCCCGCTCGCGTCGTCGCTCGAGCGCGAGCTCGACGCGATCCGTCACGTGTACCGCCTGGCCGAAGGCCCGGTGTTCGCGCAGGTCGCCGACCGCATCGCGCAGGCCGACGCCGTGTTCATCCTCGGCATCCAGTCGACGCGCGGCATCAGCAACGCATTCAGCAGCTACCTCGAATACCTGCGCCCGCGCGTGTTCTATTCCGACGGCCAGTCGGGCTCGTACGTCGATTCGCTGAACTCCGAATTCGAGCGGCCGTACTGCGTCGTCACCGATACGCGCGCGTATTCGCGCAGCGCGCGCCGCTATTGCGAGGCGGCCGCCGAGCTCGGCCAGCCGTTCGCGCTGGTCACCGATCTGTCGTGCCCGTGGGCGCGCGAATGGCCGGCCGACCTGCTGCAGGTGAAGACCGACGTCGGCCAGTTCTGGGATTCGCTCGCGCCGCTCACCTGCCTGTTCAACCTGCTGATCACGGCGGTGGTCGACCGCCTCGGCCCCGCGATCGACCGGCGCGTCGCGCGCAACCGCGAACTGCAGCGCACGTTCGATCAATTCGAATCATGAGCGAGCCCACCCTGCCGATGAACGATCACCGCCTCGTCGAAATCACGCCCGCCACGCATCGCGTCGATATCGATCTCGTCTATGCGACCGAGCGCAACCTGACCGGCAAGCCGATCTACCGCAACGCGCACTGTCTGCTGCTCGAGCCGGCCGAAGCCGCATTGCGCCGCGCGGTCGACGTCGCCGCGCAGGCAGGCTTCACGCTGCGCATCTACGACGCCTACCGGCCGCCGCAGGCGCAGCAGGTGCTGTGGGATTTCCTGCCCGATCCGAACTTCGTCGCCGATCTCGGCCGCGGCTCGAATCACAGCCGCGGCACCGCGCTCGACCTGACGCTCGTCGGCGCGAACGGCGCGCCGCTCGACATGGGCACCGGCTTCGACGAGATGGTCGCCGCGTCGGGCCACTTTCACGCGGGGCTGCCCGAGCAAGTGCAACGCAACCGCCTGCTGCTGCTCGGCGTGATGCACGCGGCCGGCTTCGCGCACATCGACAGCGAATGGTGGCACTACGAACTGCCCGGCTCTCGCGCGTTGCCGCAGATCGACAACGCGGCGAGCGGCCCGTGGCGCCTGATGTAACGACGAAGCACGCCCCCTTTTCCGTTCACGTTCAACGACTTCAACGACCGATGGAGCGCACATGAAATTCCCGACATCCCGGCTCGTCGCGGCGCTGGCCGCCGCGTCCGTATTCGCCGCCGTTCCGCTTTGCGCCGCCCATGCGGAAACGCCGAAGGACTTGTTCGTGATGGCCACGCTGCTCGACGAATTCACGACGCTCGACCCCGGCGAGATCTACGAGCTGGTGCCGGAGGAATACGTCGCGAACACGTACGACCGGCTCGTGCGCGTCGACCTGCGCGATCCGTCGAAATTCAACGGCGACGTCGCGCAGTCGTGGACGGTCAGCCCCGACGGCCTGACCTACACGTTCAAGCTGCGCACCGGCCTCAAGTTCCACTCGGGCAACCCGCTGACGGCCGACGACGTCGCGTGGTCGATCCAGCGCGCGGTGCTGCTCGACAAGGGGCCGGCCGCCGTGCTGACCGGCATCGGCCTCACGAAGGCGAACGTCGCCGCGAACGTGAAGAAGCTCGACGACGCGACGGTGTCGATCACGACCGACCGCAAGTACGCGCCGACCTTCGTGCTGAACGTGCTCGGCTCGTGGCCCGCGTCGGTGCTCGACAAGAAGCTGCTGCTGTCGCACCAGCAGGGCAACGACTTCGGCAACGCGTGGCTGAAGACCAACGAAGCCGGCTCCGGCGCATACAGGCTGGTCAAGTGGACGGCCGGCGACAGCCTCGTGCTGCAACGCTTCGACGGCTACCGGCTGCCGCTCGCGATGAAGCGCATCGTGCTGCGCCACGTGCCCGAAGCCGCAAGCCAGCGCCTGCTGCTGGAAAACGGCGACGTCGACGCGGCGCGCGACCTGAGCCCCGACGATCTCGCGTCGGTGGCGAAGTCCGGCAAGGCGAAGGTGGCGGCATCGCCGCAGGCGACGCTGCTGTATCTCGGCCTGAACACGAAGAACCCGACGCTCGCGAAACCCGACGTGCAGGAAGCGCTGAAATGGCTCGTCGACTATGCGGGCATCCAGAGCAACGTCGTGAAGACGACCTACAAGGTGCACCAGACCTTCTTGCCCGAAGGCTTCCTCGGCACGCTGAACACGAACCCGTACAAGCTCGACGTCGCGAAGGCGAAGGCGCTGCTCGCGAAGGCCGGCGTGCCCGGCGGCTTCTCGGTGACGATGGACGTGCGCAACGATTATCCGTACACGGAGATCGCACAGGCCGTGCAGGCGAACTTCGCGCAGGCGGGCATCAAGGTTCAGCTGATCCCCGGCGACAACAAGCAGACGCTCGCGAAATACCGCGCGCGCCAGCACGACATCTACATCGGCGAATGGTCGGCGGACTACATCGACCCGCACAGCAACGCGCAAGGTTTTGCGTGGAATCCGGACAACTCCGACAAGTCGAGCTATAAAATGCTGGCCTGGCGCAACAGCTGGGACATCCCGCAACTGACGAGGGAAACCGACGCCGCGCTCGCCGAGCCGGCCACCGCGAAACGCGCGCAACGGTATCAGGCGATGCAGAAGGAAGTGCTCGCGCGCTCGCCGTTCGTGATCATGTTCGAGAAAGTCGCGCAGGTCGCGACGCGGCCCGGCGTGAGCGGGCTCGAAGTCGGGCCGATCAACGATCTCGTGTCGTACCGCAACCTGAAGAAGCAATAAGATTCGCCGCATGTCGACTCCCGCCTCCTCCCTCGAAGCCCTGCGCACGCTGCCTGCGCGGCGCCCGGCCGTACGCTGGGCACTGCGCGTGCTGCGCTGGGCGCTCACGCTCGCCGTCACGTTCGCGGGGCTGCTCGCGCTGACGTTCGTGATCGGCCGCAAGGTGCCGATCGATCCCGTGCTCGCGATTCTCGGCGATCGCGCATCGGCCGACGCCTATGCGGCCGAGCGCATCGCGCTCGGGCTCGACAAGCCGCTCGTCACGCAATTCCTGATCTATGCACGCGACGTGCTGCACGGCAACCTCGGCGTGTCGCTGCTGACCGCGAACCCGGTGCTCGACGACATCCGGCGCGTGTTCCCGGCCACGCTCGAACTGGCGACGATCGCGACGTTGATCGGCATCGCGATCGGCGTGCCGCTCGGCGTCGCGGCCGCCGTGAAGCACAACCGGCCGATCGATCACATCGCGCGCTTCGTCGGGCTGATCGGAAATTCGGTGCCGGTATTCTGGCTCGGGCTGATGGGGCTGCTGCTGTTCTATGCGCGGCTGCACTGGGTCGGCGGCCCCGGCCGGCTCGATCCCGTGTACGACGGGATGGTCGACCCGCGCACCGGCAGCCTGCTGCTCGATGCGGCGCTCGCGGGCGAGTGGGACGTATTGCGCAACGCGGTGTCGCACATCGCGCTGCCGGCCGCGATCCTCGGCTACTACTCGGTCGCGTATCTGAGCCGCATGACGCGCTCGTTCATGCTCGACCAGCTGAGCCAGGAATACATCGTCACCGCGCGCGCGAAGGGCCTGTCCGAGCGGCGCGTGATCTGGCGGCACGCGTTCGGCAACATCGCGGTGCCGCTGCTCACCGTGATCGCGCTCACGTACAGCAACCTGCTCGAAGGCTCGGTGCTGACCGAAATCGTGTTCGCGTGGCCGGGGCTCGGCTCGTACCTGACCGGCGCGCTGCTGAACGCCGACATGAACGCGGTGCTCGGCGCGACGCTCGTGATCGGCGCGATGTTCATCACCGTCAACCTGCTGACCGACGCGCTGTACCGCGTGTTCGATCCGCGTGCGCGCTGAGGGCCGCTTCGACATGACCGCTTCCGCCCCGCTTCTTTCCCCGTCCACCCCGAAGGCCGCCCGATCATGAATGCCGAGCGTCTCACGCTGCGCGCGTGGCTTCTTTCCGATGCGCCCGCGTCGCGCTCGCAGGCCGCGTTCGGCCTCGCGTACCGCCGCTGGCGCCGCTTCGCGGTCAATCCGCTCAACCTGTTCGGGCTCGCGATCCTGGTCGCGCTGATCGCGGTCGCGATCGTCGGCCCGCTGATCATGCCGCACGATCCGCTGCGCCAGGTGCTGGCCGACCGGCTGCTGCCGCCCGGCTCGCCGTCGCACTGGTTCGGCACCGACCAGCTCGGCCGCGACATCCTTTCGCGGCTGATCGCGGGGTCGCGCCTGACGCTCGGCATCGCGCTGCTCGTCGTCGTGATCGTCGTGCCGATCGGTCTGCTGATAGGCACGACGGCCGGCTATTGCAGCGGCTTCGTCGACAGCGTGCTGATGCGCATCACCGACATCGCGCTGGCGTTCCCGAAGATCGTGCTCGCGCTCGCATTCGCGGCCGCGCTCGGCCCCGGCGTGATCAACGCGGTCGTCGCGATCTCGATCACCGCATGGCCCGCGTATGCACGGCTCGCGCGCGCGGAGACGATCCGCATCGCGCAGGCCGACTACATCCATGCGGCGCGGCTGCAAGGCGCGTCGGGCCCGCGCATCCTGCTGCGCTACATCATGCCGTTGTGCATGTCGTCGGTGATCGTGCGCGCGACGCTCGACATGGCCGGCATCATCCTGACCGTCGCGGGCCTCGGCTTTCTCGGCCTCGGCGCGCAGCCGCCGAGCCCCGAATGGGGTTTCATGGTCGCGTCGGGCCGCAACGTGCTGCTCGACGCGTGGTGGGTCGCGACGCTGCCCGGCATCGCGATCCTGCTCGTGAGCCTCGCGTTCAACCTGCTCGGCGACGGGCTGCGCGACGTCTTCGATCCCCGCCATGGAGCGTGACATGCCGATGAATTCCACCGCCGCGCCGGCGCCGCTCTGCGAGATCGACGGGCTGAAGATCGGTTTCCGCGGGCACGACGGCAGCGTCACCGACGCCGTGCGCGACCTGTCGCTGACCCTCGCGCCGGGCGAACGGCTCGGCATCGTCGGCGAATCGGGCTCCGGCAAGTCGCTGACGGGCCGCGCGCTGCTCGGCCTGCTGCCCGACGCCGCGCGCTGGTCCGCGCACACGATGCGCTTCGCGGGCCACGACCTGCTCGCGATGTCGCCGCGCGAACGCAGGCGGCTGTGCGGCAGCCAGATGGGCATGATCCTGCAGGACCCGAAATATTCGCTGAACCCGGTGATGACCGTCGCGAAGCAGATGGGCGAAGCGTTCCGGCTGCACGAGCCGGGCTTGCGCGGCCGCGCGCTGCGCGAGCGGATCGTCGATGCGCTCGCGGCCGTGCAGATCCGCGACCCGGCGCGCGTCGCCGATGCGTATCCGCACGAGCTGTCGGGCGGCATGGGCCAGCGCGTGATGATCGCGATGATGGTGTCGACCGGCCCGCGCCTGTTGATCGCCGACGAGCCGACCTCCGCGCTCGACGTTGCGGTGTCGATGCAAGTACTCGCGGTGCTCGATGCGATGATCGCGCGACACGGCACCGGCCTGATGTTCATCAGCCACGACCTGCCGCTCGTGATGTCGTTCTGCGACCGCGTCGCGGTGATGTATGCCGGGCGCGTGGTCGAAACCTGCGCCGCGCGCGACCTGCGCGATGCGTCTCATCCCTATACGCGCGGGCTGCTCGCGGCGCATCCGCCGCTCGCGAACCCGCCCGCCGAACTGCCGGTGCTGCGGCGCGACCCGGCATGGCTCGAGCCCACGCCGCCGGCCGCCGTACGCGCCGATCGACAGGAGGCCCCACGATGATCGACGTCGATCACGCATCGATCCGTTTCCCGACCCGCACGGGTCACGTCGACGCCGTGCGCGACGCGAGCTTCGCGGTACGCGACGGCGAAGTGTTCGGGCTCGTCGGCGAATCGGGTTCCGGCAAGTCGACGCTGCTGCGTGCGCTGACGGGCCTCGCGCCGCTCGCGTCCGGCAGCCTGTCGATCGACGGCCGCCCGGTGGGCGGCACGCCCGATCGTGCGTTCCGCCGCCACGTGCAGATGGTGTTTCAGGATCCGTACGCGTCGCTGCATCCGCGCTTCACCGTCGACCAGACGCTGCGCGAGCCGCTGTCGATCCATGCGATCGGCGACGCCGACGCGCGGATCGCCCGCGCGCTGTCCGAGGTCGGGCTCGGCCCGGCGTTCCGCTTCCGCTACCCGCACCAGTTGTCGGGCGGCCAGCGCCAGCGCGTGGCGATCGCGCGCGCGCTGATCGTCGAGCCGCGCGTGCTGCTGCTCGACGAGCCGACGTCGGCGCTCGACGTGTCGGTGCAGGCCGAGATTCTGAACCTGCTGCGCCGCCTGCATCGCGAGCGCAACCTGACGATGATCCTCGTCAGTCACAATCTCGCGGTGATCGGCTTCCTGTGCCAGCGCGTCGCGGTGATGCGGCACGGCGAGATCGTCGAACAGCTGCGCATCGAGGACGTGCGCGCCGGACAGGTCGCACGCGACTACACGCGCACGCTGCTGCAGGCGACCGAAGGCTACCGCCGCCTCGATCCGGTGGCCGACGCGTCCGCCACGTGACATCCGCCGGACGCGAACACATGCGATACTGCGCACGCCACGTGCCGGCTTGCCGCCGCGTGGAACCCCTTGCGCACTGCAGGGGTCAACTTCCTTTCGTCAACAGCTCAATCGCAATAGGGAGGCGTTCATGCTGCAATTCATCGAAACCCTGGTCGTCGGGCTCATCGTCGGCCTCCTCGCCCGCGCGTTCAAGCCGGGCGACGACAAGATGGGCATCCTGATGACCATCGTGCTCGGCGTCGTCGGCTCGCTGGTCGCCGGCTACGTCGGCCGCGCGGCCGGGTGGTATGCGCCGGGCCAGGGCGCGGGCTGGATCGCGTCGATCATCGGTGCGATCGTGCTGCTCGTGATCGTGGGTGCGATCCGCAAGCGCGCCGGCTGATCGCCTAACGCGCCGCTCGCCAGAGCGGGCACCCCAAGCAAAACGGCCGCTCGCACACGAGCGGCCGTTTTGCTTGGGGCGTTCCGATCGCGCGCCCAGGCGCCCGTTTGCGCAGGCGCGCGCACCGCGCCGCGATCGAATGGCGGGATATTGCCTCGCGTCGAACGCGAATCACGTGCGGCTTCCGAGGTCGCATGTCCGTCGTGCCAACGGCAAACACGTGAATCACGCAACACGGCGGGCCGCGGCACGATCCTCATCGCCGACAGCCGTTACGGGCACGACCGGGCTCTCCCTTCCCGCGCGACCCGCCCCCTCCTTCCCGGAGCCGTTCCGGTCCATCGGAAAGCAAGTTCAGGACACTCGGCTTCGGCCGCGCCCAACCCTATTTAACATTTTCTCGTACTCGTCCTACCAACTTCAAAATAGACATCGTAATCGTCTCATTAACAACGATTTCATAGACCTTCAAACTTCATTCCGAAACGCGATTGTGGTTTTTTAAATCACAAATCTGCGATTTTCAACGTAAATTCCTGTGGAGATTTGAAGATGGAAATCAAAAAAATTGCACGTGCGCTGCCCTTCGTCCTGATCGCGGCGGGCGCGACGGTCTCGACCATGGCCCATGCGTCCGACGGCACCATTTCGTTCGACGGCAAGGTCATCGCGTCGACGTGCAAGATCGACGGCGAATCCAGCGGTAACTTCACCGTTCACCTTCCCCCCGTCAGCACCAATGCGCTCGCCGCGACAGGGGCCGTCGCCGGCCGCACGCCGTTCTCGTTGTCGCTGAGCGGCTGCACCGTCGGCGAAGGCAATCCGGTGAAGGTCGGTGTCGTGTTCGAACCCGGTGCGAACGTCGATCAGTCCACCGGTCGCCTGACGCTCGACCAGGGCGAAGACAAGGCACAAGGCATTCAGCTCAACGTGCTGGATGCGCAGCAGAAGCAGATCATGATCGGTTCGGCTTCCTCGTCGAATCCGCCGCAGGCGGTCGACATCGGTGCAGACGGCAAGGCGAAACTGGACTATTTCACGGAGTACTACGCATCGGGCGCCGTGAAGGCCGGCGACGTGAATTCGCGCGTCGAGTATTCGTTGATCTACCAATAACGGGCGGCGAACGGCGGTCGCCTACGCGGCTATCGCCGAGCCATTCGGTTGCTGCCTGCGCAACGATTGCGTTGCACGGGCCGCATGGTCCCAACGATACGACGAAGCATGCTCATGAAACCGTTGAAACTCCTCCGCACCCTGACCGTCGCTGCCGCAGCACTCGCGACCCAGGCCGAAGCCAGCGTGGTCATCGCCGGCACGCGCGTCGTCTTTCCGTCCAGCGAGCGCGAAGTGACGATCCAGCTCACGAACGACGGCAAGCGGCCTGCGCTGGTCCAGGCGTGGATCGACGACGGCGATCGCAACGCGCTGCCGGAACAGATCGACGTGCCGTTCGCGCTGACGCCGTCGATGTTCAGGATGGAGCCAGGCACCGGGCAGACGCTGCGCGTGATGCATACCGGCCAGCCGCTGCCGGCCGACAAGGAATCGCTGTTCTGGCTGAACGTGCTCGAAGTGCCGCCGAAGGCAACGGCCGGCGACAATCCGAACCGGGTGCAGCTTGCGTTCCGCTCGCGCATCAAGATCATGTACCGCCCGGCGAGCCTGAAGGGCGATGCGAATGCCGCTCCGGCACGGCTCGACTGGCGCGTGACCCGCACCGACGGCGGCCGCTATGCGCTGCAGGCAACGAACCCGACGTCTTACGTCGTCAATCTCGGCAGCGTGATGCTGAAATCCGCAGGACGCCAATACGACGCCGGCTCGGGCTATGTGCTGCCGGGCGCCACCCAGCGCTTCCCGATCAAGGATCTCGTCGCGGCCCCCGCCGCCGGCGCTGCGGTCGGATTCGCCGCCATCAACGACTGGGGCGCGTCGACCGACATCGAACTCCCGGTGTCCGTCGCACCGTAACGCCGTCGGCCCCGGACGGCCGCACCGCCGACCGATAGCGTCCCCCTTCCGTTTCCTTCCCTCCGGTTGCCCCGTCGGCCGACGCAAGACGCCGCTGGCCGCGCGCGCCGACCGTCGATCGCGCCACGGCGCGACATGGAGAAAACGGCACGGCTTCGGCCCGATGAACGCCAGGAATTGCGAATGTCTTCGAATCGACCTTTGAGAATCGGCACGGCACGGCTGCCGCGCATGAAACTGATCCCGCTGTTGGTGACGGGCTGCGTCGCCACGTGGGTCGGCGACGGTCGCGCCCAACCGGCAGCGTCCGCTCAAGCCGCGACTTCGCAGCCTGAGCGGGTCGAGTTCGACGACGCCTTTCTTGCCAATCGCGTCGGCAAGCACTTCGACATCACCCGCTTCGAGCAGCGCAATATCACGGCCCCGGGCGTGTACGGCGTCGACATCCGCGTGGGCAACGACTGGATCGGCCGGCACGACGTGCGTTTCGCAGCCGTGGCCGATACGGCGGACGCGCAGCCCTGTTTCGACCGTGCGCTGCTGGAACGCGCCGGCGTCGACCTGACCCGGCTTGCGCCCGACGCCGTCGCGCGGCTCGACGCGAGCGAAGCCTGTCATCGGATCGGCGACATCGTGGCGGATGCGAGCGCGACCTTCGACTTCACGCGGCAGACGCTCACGCTCGGCATTCCGCAGGCGGCGCTCGTGCGGCGCGCGCGCGGCTACGTGAGCCCCGATCAATGGACATCCGGCGTGCCGGTCGGCTTGCTCGGCTACAACCTCAACGTCTACACGTCGAAAAGCAGCGGCGAGGCGGCCCGCACGCAAGGCTACCTCGGCCTGAGCGGCGGCGTGAACGTCGGCGACTGGCATCTGCGCCACGAAGGCTCGTACTCGTGGTCGTCGAGCGGCGAGCGTCAATATCAGGACATCGCCACCTATCTTCAGCGCGACCTGACGGCGCTGTCGTCGCAACTCGTGATCGGCGAAAGCTACACGTCGGGCGAACTGTTCGATTCGACCCGGTTCCGCGGCGTGCGCGTGTCGACGGACGACCGGATGCTGCCCGATTCGCTGCGCGGCTACGCGCCCGTCGTGCGCGGCGTCGCGAACAGCAATGCGAAGGTGACGATCCGCCAGAACGGCGTGCTGCTCTACGAGACGACGGTCGCGCCCGGCAATTTCGAGATCGACGATCTGTACCCGACCGGTTACGGCGGCGATCTCGACGTGTCGGTGAACGAGGCCGACGGCACCGTGCACACGTTCTCGGTGCCTTACGCGGCCGTGCCGCTGTCGCTGCGGCCCGGCATCAGCCGCTACAACTTCGTCGCGGGCGCGCTGCGCAGCACGGGCGGCGGCCAGCCTTTGTTCACGCAGGCCACCTACCAGCGCGGGCTGACCAATCTGCTGACCGGGTACGGCGGCGTCACGCTTGCGGGCGGCTATGCGGCGTTCATGATCGGCGGCGCGCTGAACACGTCGTTCGGCGCGATCGGCATGGACGTCACGCATGCGACGACGTCGATTCCCGGCGCCAGGCGCTTCAACGGCTCGAGCATGCGCGTCAGCTATGCGAAATCGGTCGCGCAAACCGGCACCGACATCGCGCTCGCCGCGTATCGCTATTCGACGGACGGCTATTTCGGGCTCAACGATGCGATGCAGGCGCGCGACGCCGCGCGAAACGGCCTGTCGTCGAGCGCATCGGTGTGGCGTCAGCGCCACCGCGCGTCGCTCACGCTCACGCAGCGCCTGGGCGAGAAAGGCGGACGCGTCGACCTGACCGCGTCGGCGGCCGACTACTGGAACCGTTCGGGTTCGGACGTCAATTACACGGTCGGCTACACCAACAGCTTCCGGAACGTGTCGTACAACCTGTCGGCCACCCGCCAGCGCAATATCGGCGGCGACATGAGCACGCTGTATTACGCGAGCGTCACGATTCCGCTCGGTCGCGCTCGGCCGACGACGCTCACCGGCAATCTGTCGTACGACACGCGCGGTCGCACGCGCATGCAGTCGACGCTGTCCGGTTCGACCGGCGTGGACAACGCGTTGTCGTACAGCGTCAGCGCGAACCACGCGTCCGGCTCGGGCATGTCGACGACGGACGGCAGCGGCAACGTCGCCTATCGTTCGCGAGTCGCCGAGTTCAGCGCCAGCGCCGGCGCAAGCGCGGAATACCAGCAAGGCTCGCTCGGCATGCGCGGCGCGATCGTCGCGCACGGCGGCGGCATCACATTCTCGCAGCCGGTGTCCGAGACGTTCGCGATCGTCGAAGCGCCGGGCGCGGCCGGTGCGCGCATCACCAACGCGTCGGGTGCGCGGGTCGACGGCAGCGGCTACGCGATCGTCCCGTATCTGACGCCGTACAGCCTCAACACGGTCGCACTCGATCCGAAGGGCATCTCGATGGATGTCGATCTGAAGGAAACGAGCCGGCAGATCGCGCCGCGCGCGGGCGCGGTGCCGCTGATCCGCTTCGCGACCGACAACGGCCGCGCCGCGCTCGTCCACGCGCGCCAGGCGGACGGCGCGCCGCTGCCGTTCGGCGCGGCCGTGTACGACGAGACGGGCAAGGAGATCGGCGTCGTCGGCCAGGCCAGCAGGATCTTCGTGCGCGGGCTCAAGCATGAAGGCGAGTTGACCGTGCAATGGGGCACGGACGACGGCTCGGCGTGCCGGATCACGTACGAGCTGCCGACCGTGAACAAACATCAACGGAAGTCGTCGGGACTTCAATCGATCGACGGCGTGTGCGCAGCCGCGCCGACACTCGCCGGCGGCGAATAAGGAGGGAGCATGCGTAACATTTCTCGATCGGACGTACCGACTCGACGCGATCGATCGGCGTTCGTGCCCGCTGCGATTCTATTGGCATCGGCCGCATGGTTCGCACCTGAGCCGGCGGTCGCGCGCTTGTTGTACGCATTCGGACAAACGTCCGTCTCGATTCCGTCGAACGCCGTATCGGGCACGATCGTGGCGCGCCAGTATTACTCGCCCGAGGAATTTTGCGGAAAGGACTCGTGCACGATCACGGGCGTCGTCCTCTCCGAGAAAGGTTCGATCTGGTCGTTCGCCAAAGGCCCGGATCTGCTGACGAACGTCTCCGGCTTGTCGACCCGCATGCTCGTCGACGGCACGCCGGTCACCTCGTCTCTCAGGACGACGGTGCGCAACGCAGTCGAAATTCAACTGTTCCGCGACGGCCGTGCCCCCGAAAGCGGAGCATTGAGTCCGGGCGCAGTCAACAGCTACTATCAGATCAGCTACAGATCCGGCCTCCTGGGTGACGAAACGTTCGTCTACCTGGCCACGAAAGTCAGCTTCATCAACGGCACCTGCTCGGTACCCGACCAGACCGTCACGCTGCCGCCGGTTCAGCAAAACGCGTTCAAAGGCGTCGGCTCGACCACCGGCACGGTCGATTTCCAGCTGCGCCTGAACAACTGCCCGCCCGGCTACAACCGGATCGGCTATCAGCTTTCGCCTCTGGATGGTGCCGTTACCGGTAGCCCCGGCACACTGCAACTGCGCCCGGGATCGACCGCCGCCGGCGTCGGCGTCCAGATCGCCGACGGCACGACGGGAAATCCATTGCCGTTCCAGCAATCGATCCCCGTGACCGGCTACAACAAGAACACGGGCGGTTCGCCGTCGATTCCGCTGCGCGCGTCGTACATCCAGACCGACGCAACCGTCAAGGGCGGTTCGGTGCGCGCCGCAGCCCAGGTGCTGCTCGACTATCAATGATGTCCGGCGCGTCGGCCGGGCCGGCGTTCGCGGGCGGGACGCGCACGCCCCGATCGCGAACGCTCGCTGATCCCGGTCGCCGCCTGACCGACGACAGCCCTCGCTACCCGCGAAAAACGCCATTGCGAGATACGTGAAGCAACAGGCAGACGCCGGGCTCGAGATCGATATCGGACGGCCGCTCGATTGAGCGACCGTTTCCCCTGGTTCCCGCAAATTCGCGAGCGCGCCGATTGGCCGACTCCACCGCGATTTGCGTTCGAGATCGGCATCGGGCGACGGTCTTCTACCAGCTTCCGCCTCCGGCCATACCCTGCCTTGCGCCCGCACAAATTTGAGATAAATTGATTGAAGGAATACGCCGTCGTGTGCGTATTCCCGCTATTTCCGGATTTTCATTCAAGAGGTTCGATGAAGTTGCCGTTTACGCATTCAGCACCGCAGCGTTGACGGACTGCCATTCGAGCGGCCTCGCTGCGACGCGCTTCCTCTCTGGAGCCTGTCATGAAGCATCGCCTGTTCGCCGCCTCGTTCGCCCTGGCTGCCTCGCTTCTGGCCACGTCCTCTTCATTTGCCGCCGGCACGTCCGGCATCATCTACTTCACCGGCATGATCGTCGAGCCGCCGTGCTCGTTCGCGCTCGACGCCACCGGCACCGCGCCCGCGCACGTGCGCGCCGACTGCCCGCGCCCCGCGACCGGACAGATCGCGTTCGTCGACGCGGCGAGCATGCGGGCCGTGAAGACCACGACCTTTACCCAGGCCTCTCGCGCAATCGTTTTACCGAACCGTCCGGGCAACGATCAGGCGCCGATGATCGCCGTCGTCACGTATCAGTAACGCCCGGCGCCGGTGCGGCATGGTGCGGTTTCGCGCCGCGGTCGGGCGCGTGCGATCGCCGGTCAGTCGCGATGGCAGGCGATCCAGTCGCTGAACGCGCGGATCTTCTGCTGGCTGCCGAGGCTCTCCGGATAGACGAAGTAGTAACGCGCGCCGGTCTCGAGCACGACGTCGAACGGCCGTTCTAGCCGGCGCGCACTGACGTCCTCATCGACGAGCGTCACGTCGCCGATCGCGACGCCGAACCCCTGCATCGCCGCGTTCGTCGCGAGATCGAGCGTGTCGAACGTCGGCCCGCGCGCGGGATCCACACGGCGCTCGCCCGCATGATCGAGCCATGCACGCCAGTCGCGATGGTCGCGCGTGGGATGCAGCAGCGTATGGCGCGCAAGATCGCCGGTCGCATCGAGCGGCGCGGTTTGTCGCAATTCGGGTGCGCAGACGGGCGTCAGCCGTTCGTCGAACAGCGGCAGTGCGACGACGCCCGGGCCCGGCGACGTCCCGTAGACGATTGCCGCGTCGAACGGCTCGCTCGAAAAATCGACGACGTGCTGCCACGCGGTCGTAATCTGCACGTGGAGATCGGGATGCTCGCCCTGGAAGCGCATGATGCGCGGCAGCATCCAGCGGATCACGCAGGTCGGCACCTTCAGCGCGAGATCGGTGCGCTGCCGCGTGAGCTTCATCGAGATGTCCTCGATGCGCGCGAAGCTCTCGTCGACCACCGGCAACAACTGCTCGCCCTCGGCCGTCAGCGTGAGGCCCTTCGCATGCCGCTTGAACAGCGGAAAGCCGTAATGCGCCTCGAGCGTCTGGATCTGCCGGCTCACGGCGCCCTGAGTGAGACACAGCTGTTCGGCCGCACGCGTGAAGCTGCGGTGGCGGGCCACCGTCGAGAAGATCTGCAGCGCGTGCAGGGGCGGAAGTCGGCGCATGGCGAACGGAAAACAGGAAACGGCGAGGAAAACGGCGCGGAAGGGCCGCGCGCCGATGCCGGCGCGTGCTGTTCGACACGATAAGCCAAACGCCGGCTTTGCGCGAGATGCTGGATGCTCAGGCCGTCGCGGTCAGCGCGCCTGACGCGATGCGCGCCGCCGCTGCGACGACATCCGCGCGCGCGGCGGCGGCGGCCTCCGGCTGCGTGAACGACACGGCCATCACGATCGGTGCGCGCGACGGCGGCCACAGCACCGCGATGTCCGTCGTCGTACCGAAGCCGCCGGTGCCGGCCTTGTCGGCAACGCGCCAGCCGGGCGGCACGCCCGCCGCGATGCCGGTCGCCCCGCGTGCGCCGCCGACCATCCATTCCGTCAGTTGCGCGCGCTGCGGCTCGCGCAGCGCGTCGCCGAGCAGTAACCGCTGCAGCGTGTCGACCATTGCGACCGGCGTCGACGTGTCGCGCTCGTCGCCGGGCGTCGCCTTGTTCAGTTCGGGTTCCCAGTGATCGAGGCGGAAGGTGGTGTCGCCGCTTTCGCGCGCGAACGCCGTGACGGCCTGCGGGCCGCCGAGCACGCCCATCAGCAGGTTGCCCGCGCCCTTGTCGCCCGACTGCAGCATCGCCGCGCACAGCTGCGCGATCGTCATGCCGGTGTCGACATGGCTTTCCGTAATCGGCGAGCCGGACACGATTTCATAGCGGCGGTACAGGATGCGGCGCGGCAGCAGCGATGCGTCGAGCGAACCGCGCGCGAGCATCGCGGCGGCCGCCATGACCGCATACGTGCCGCACAGCGGGAAGCGCTCGCGCGCATGGTGCGCGATGCGCACGCCGTTCGACGTATCGAGCGCGGCGACGCCGAGTCGCCCGTTCGATGCTTTTTCGAGCGCGGCGAGTTCGGCTTGTGCGGTGTGGGCGCGCCCCTGGTCGGCGACCGGCGCGGACGTGCATGCGGCAACGAACGGCGCGGCAACGGCGGCGAGCAACAGCGAGCGGCGTGTCGGAGAGTATTCCATGAATGCGATCTGTTCTGTCGGAACGGTGGCTCGAAGCAACGCGGCCGCGCCTCGGCGACGCGCGACCGCTCACGCCGACGGCCGGCCCGCGACGGCATTCGCCGCGCATCCCCGAAAGACGCCCGTCGGCCCCGCGCGAAGGCGGGATTCGAATGAACAGACCCTAGCGTAGCAGCGACCGCCGTCGCGTTCCAGCGAAACGGCCGCGCTTCACCCTTGCAACGAAGGCAGATACGGCATCGGATTCACCGGCTTGCCGTCGCGTCGCACCTCGAACAGCAGCGCGACGCGCGAATTGTCGAGATCGCCCATCTCGGCGATCGCATCGCCCTGATGCACGATGTCGCCCGTCTTCACGAGCAACTTGCGGTTGTGCGCATAGGCAGTCAGGAAATCGGCGTTGTGCTGGACGATGATCAGGCTGCCGTAATCGTTCAGGCCGGTGCCCGCATACATCACGCGGCCGTCGGCTGCGGCGCGAACCGGGTCGCCCGGCCGGCCGGCGATCTGAATGCCGCGGTTCTGCCCGGGCCGGAACCCTTCGACGATCTTGCCCGTTGCGGGCCACTTGAGCGCGACGCGGCCCGCATGACGCCTGGTTTCCTTGACGACCTCGCGATCGCTCGCGGTCGACGCGGCGGCTTGCGAATTGGCCTGCGCGGTGGCCTGGTTACCCACCGCGCCATTGCCCGCCACGGCCTGCGTGTCCGCCGCGCGCGCGGGCGGCAGCGGCTGCTGCTTGACGATGCGCAGCACCTGCCCCATGCGCAGCCTGCCGTTGGCGGTCAGCTTGTTCCAGGTGCGCAAGTCGGCCACGCTGCAACCGTTCACGGATGCGATGCCCGTCAGCGTGTCGCCGCGTTTCACGACGTACTTTTGCGCGACGAGAATCGGCGCAGGCGGCATCGTGGCGGCCGACGGCGCGGCAGGCGGGCTCGAATCGGAAGGCTGCCCCGCCAGCGTGTCGCTCGGCGGAACGGACGGGTTACTTGCACAACCGGCCATGACGAGCACGGCGGCCAGGCCCGACAGCCACGCCGCCTTGCGGTGAATCTCGCGCGTTTTCATGGACGATCCGACTCCGGTTTGACAATCTTTCAAGCATCTCAAAAACGGAACGGCCGACGTGTAACCGGATGCAAACAATGATGACAAACGATCACGGACCGGATGCCGGCCGGCATTCGCTACCGGTAATACGGTCCGATCCGGAAAAACTTGATGGTCTTTTCGCTGAAAAACGGAAGAATTTTCGTTGTTAAAAACTATGGCCAGAATGTTTCAATAGGCACGAGCACGCCATTCACCGCAACCATGCGACGAATTCGGCACACGCCCATGCGATGCCGATGCACAGGAACAGCAGGTGCAACGCGATCTTGAACGACACGCCCCAGGACGAATCGGTCTGCATGACAGGCTCCCCGACGGATGTGCGTCCATCATCGGCCATCGATCGCGCCCCGAAAATGCGGAAGCGGCGAACCGGGTCTCAGGCGGCCCCTGAGACCGGCGCGGCGGTTCCTGCTAACTTATCGACCACTCTCACCCATCGCTTCGCCCATCATGCGCTTCGACCTGACCGACCTGCGGCTTTTCCTCAATATCTGCGAAGCCGGCACGATCACGAGCGGCGCCGAACGAACGCACATCACGCTGCAGGCGGCGAGCGAACGCATTCGCGGGATGGAGGACGAACTCGGCGTGCCGCTGCTGCACCGGACCAAGTCGGGCGCGCAGGCGACCGATGCGGGCCGCGCGCTCGAACATCACGCACGCACCGTGCTGCAGCAGATCGATCACATGCGCGGCGAGCTGCAGCAATACGGCCAGGGGCTGCGCGGCCATATCCGGCTGCTGTGCAACACCGCGTCGCTGAGCGAATACCTGCCGGACGCACTGGCCGAGTACCTGCCGCACCACCCGAAGCTGTCGATCAGCGTCGAAGAGCGCTCGAGCCAGGAGATCGTGCATGCGATCCGCAACAAGACGGCCGAGGTCGGCATCGTCGCCGATTCGGTCGGGCTCGGCGGACTCGAACAGAAGCCGTTCCGCGAAGACTGGCTGATCGTCGTCGCGCCGGCCGCGCATCCGCTCGCGTCGCGCGACAAGGTCGCGTTCGACGACATCGCCGGCGAAGACTTCATCGGCCTCACCGACGGCAGCGCGCTGCAAGTGCATCTGGCCGACCAGGCGCGCGCGCTCGGCAAACGGATCCGCTATCGCGTGCAGTTGAAGAGCTTCGACGCGATCTGCCGCGTGATCGCGAGCGGCGTGGGCATCGGCATCGTGTCGCGGCACGCGGCCGAGCGCGCGATGCAGACGATGGACGTGCGGCTCGTCGAACTGTCCGATCCGTGGAGCCATCGGAAACTGACGCTCTGCGCGCGGTCGTTCGATGCACTGCCGAAGTACACGCGCGAGTTCGTCGCGTTTTTGTCGGGCGACGCGCCGCCGCGGTGACGCGCGCCGCACTCGACTCGCCCCATCGACATACGGAGACATCGCCATGACCGATATCGATCTCGCAACCCGTTATCGCGCGTATATCGACTGCCTGAACCGGCAGGACTGGGCGGCGCTCGGCGAGTACGTGTCCGGCGACGTGATCCACAACGACCGGCCGCTCGGCCTCGCCGGTTACCGCGCGATGCTGGAACAGGACTTCCGCGACATCCCCGATCTCCGTTTCGAGATCCGCTTGCTCGCGTGCGACCCGCCGCACGTCGCGTGCCGCCTGCGCTTCGCGTGTTCGCCGAAAGGGACGTTCATGGGGCTCGCCGTCGACGGCCGCAAGGTCACGTTCGCCGAAAACGTGTTCTACGAGTTTCACGAAGGCAAGATCCGCCAGGTGTGGTCGGTGATCGACAAGGCGGCGATCGAAAAGCAGCTTTGAACGTCGTCGAAGCGGGGGCGTCGCCTGCGGCGGCCGGTGGGCAGCGGCGGCTCAATGCATTTCGATTCTTATGGATAACGTTTTCTCTCGTCATCCATCGAGAACCCCTTTCCATGCGATGCGCGCTTCCGCCGCGCCCAAGCCGGTTCATCGCGCGCGGTGAACACGCGATCATCAAGAAAAATCCCGACGATTTCGTGTAATCCCGATTCCATTCCGCCTCCTCCGCTCCCGCCATTCGGGTTTCTACCGGCGTCTCCGACGAGAAAGTTCATTGACATCGCGCCGATCGATGCCTAAATTTGGAAAACGTTTTCCAATACCGAAGTGCGACGCCGGTCTCGGCCCGCGCAGGGGAAACGCTTGCCCGCTCGATTTGTGATTCAGGCCGTCCGTCTTCAGGGATCAGGGTTGCAGGCGGAAGCCGGGTACGGGCATCGAGCGCGGCATCGGCCACACGTGCCCGTCCTTCACCACTATTCAAAACCGGAGACACCATGTATCAGCGCAGCAGATTCGCGCTCGGCGCCGCGCTCAGCGCCCTTTCCGTCGTGCTCGTCAGCGCGTGCGGCGGCAACGACGTGACCGACACGCCGCCGTCGCCCCCGCCGTCCACCCCGCCCGCGCTCGCATCGAACTCGCTGCAGGCGCTCGTCTATGGCGCGCCCGACACCAGCGTGCCGGCCGGCACGAACGTTCCGCTCACGATGATGGGGCAGATGCGTGCGCTGTTCGATCTGATCCGGAAATCGCCCGACTTCACGCAGGTCGTGATGGATCTCGGCGACGGCACGCCCGTCCACGTGCTCGACACGAATACCGGCGACAAATTCCTGCCCGGCAAGCTCGCGCTCGGCCTGTCGTACATCCTGATCGACATGAAGTCGAAGAACGACCCGCAATACGCGAGCTACCTCGCGACGTACCAGACGATCACGACCGCGATGATGGCGCAATCGGGCAGCAACTACACGTATGCGAACACGTCGTGGGGCGAGTACTACTACCTCGTCGCGCTGAACAACCTGAAGGCGCACGGGATGCTCAACGAAGTCTTCAGCGATGCGATGCTCGCGACGCTGCAGCAGCGCCTCACCTTCTGCGACATGTTCGGCCCCGACGCGAGCGGCAAGACCACGACGTGCCCGGCCGCCGGCACGCCGATCGACATCGCGTCGCTCAACACCGCGCAGAACTACTATGCGGTGTCCTACGGAATCGCCGGACTGCGCCAGAAGCTCGGCTGGAGCAGCCCGTCGTTCGCGTCGAAGACCGATCCGGCGGTCGCGACGATGAGCGCGCGCGACGCGCTGCTGTACACGCTGACGAACCACATCCGCAACGACTCGTCGGGTGGCTTCTCCGACGAAGCATCGAACACGCACACGACCTACTACGATCAGGCGCGCTTCGACCGCTATAGCACGTTGCTGATCGGCGAAGTGGTCGAGCGCACGTTCGAAATGGGCAACGAAGCGAATCTCACGCCGGAACTGAAGGGTTATCTGCGCAAGTCGGTCGACCTGATCCTGCCGCAGCTGAACGCCGACGGCCAGGGCTTCAACTACGGCCGCTCGATCGGCCCGTACGGCGATTCCGCGTTCATGGAGGTACTGACGGCCGCGGCCAATGCCGGCGTGCTGACCGATCGCGAGAAACAGGTTGCGTATGCATTCATCTACCAGGCCGCGCGTCGTTTCGACACGTACTGGTACGACCCGTCGCTGCCGACGCCATCGGTCAACATGTGGGTCAAGGGCCGCGGCACCGACGCGTATCGCGGCAAGCCGCGCGTGATGGGCGAGAACTTCAGCCTGCTGCACCAGTACCTGTACGTGAACGCGTGGTGGAACAAGCTCGGCTTCGGCGGTCAGGCGCCGATGGCCGACGCGGACTACCGCGCGTGGCTCGACGCGCTGCCGCACTACACGCTCACCTGGTACAACCAGCCGGGCGACGCCGCGCATCCGTACAGCGCCGCGCTGCTCACCGTGCGCGACGGCCGGCGCGTGATCAACCTGAACCTCAGCCAGGCGCCCGACTACAACTCGTATACGCCGTATTACCCGGTGCCGTTCTCCGACAAGCTGATCTACGGCACGACCGACCTCGGCTATGCGCTGCTGCTCCCGCAGGTGACGTACAACGCGAAGACCTACATCCCCGTCACGTACTACAAGAACCTGAACGTGCAGCAAAGCAACGGCCAGGTGATCGTGTCCTTCGATACGACGAAGTTCCGCCTTGCGTCGAAGAACGCCGCTTACACGACGGATCTCGACCTGCAGGTGCACACGGTGCTGACGTTCGCGCACGGCATGGTCTCGCGCAGCGATACGCTCAGTTCGGGCACGCTCGCGGGCACCCTCGCGGTCGAAACGGACTTCACGTCGTTCGCGGATTTCGCGTCGACGCGGGCCAACGGGGACGGCGTGTCGGTGACGTACGCGAACAGCGCCGCGACCGGCTATGCGGCATCCGGGTTCGACAACTGCGCGCTGTCCGCCTTCGACACCGCAAACGGCACGACGAATCCGCTGTCGACGACGCCGATCGGGCAGTTGCATTCGAACTTCGCCTGCACGACGAAGCCGTTCGCACTCGGCGCGGGCGCGACCCGCACGGTCGGATGGACGCTGAGGTACGCCGATCCGGCGTAAGCGATCCGGCGTAAGCGGCGCGACCGCGATCCCGAAGGCGGTTGCCGAAACCGGCTTCGGGATCATTCGGCGGCCACACGCGCGCTCACCACCAGCCCGACCCCGCCATATACGCGCCGAGCGCAATCAGCCCGACGAAGAAACAGCGCTTGAACGTCTTCTCGCTCATCACGCGCCGCGCGTATTGCCCGCCGGCCATTCCAGCCAGGGCGGGCACGAGCGCGAGCGCCGACACGCCGAGATCGACCGTCTGCAGTGCGCCCGTCATGCGCAACTGCAGGCCGAGCACGATCGTCGACGCGGTGAACGACAGCCCGAGCGCCTGGATCAGATCGTCCTTCGACAGCCGCAGCGCCTGCAGGTACGGCACGGCCGGTACGACGAACACGCCGGTCGCGGCCGTCACGACGCCCGTCAGGTAGCCGACCACGGCCGACAGCCATTTTTCGTGACGGCCCGGCGCGGGCAGCCGCGCAGCCGCCAGCCCCCACAGCCCATAAAGCACGAGGACCACGCCGAGCGCCGCATGCGTCCACGTGCTGCCGGCCGCGAGCGCCGGCAGTCCGCCCGCCAGCGTGCCGACCGTCAGGCCCGCGAGCAGCGGCCACAGCCGGCGCAGCAACGCGCCGAACGACGGGCCGAGCCCCAACTGCCATACGTTGGTGACGAACGACGGCACGAGCAGCAGGCTCGCCGCGGCCGACGGCGGCATCGCGAGCGTCAGCAGCCCCATCGCGATCGTCGGCAGCCCGAGTCCGATCATGCCCTTGACCGCGCCGGCCAGCAGGAAAACCAGCACGACGATCGTCAGCGTATGAGTTTGCATGGCACGCATTCCGTCCGGTGAGTACGGCGCCGATGGTGCCTGCCCGTCATGCCGCCCGCCATCTGGTTTTGCCTGAGGCTGGCTCGCCCCCGTCGGACGGTTTTTTCGGGCCGGTCGATCCGGCCCCGAGAATCACCCCCGGCCCTGCTCGCTATCGAGATGCGCCATCTGAGCGGCCGGATAGCGCTCGCCGGCAGCCGCCCCGGCGGGAACCGCCGCTTCGATGCGAGCGAGATCATTGACCGTTAGTTGCAATTCTGTCGCCAGCAAACCGTCCTGCAGTTGCGTGCGCTTGCGGGCGCCGACCAGCGGCACGATGTCAGCACCGCGCGACAGCGCCCATGCGATTGCGATCTGCGCCGGATTGCTGCCCTTCTCGTCGGCGATCGCGCGCAGCGCATCGACGAGCGCGAGGTTGTGCGCGAGGTTCTCGCCCTGGAAGCGCGGGCTTGCCGCGCGGAAATCGCGCTCGCCCTGCCGCGCCGCGCTCCAGCGCCCGCCCAGCAACCCGCGCGACAGCACGCCATAGGCCGTCACGCCGATGCCGAGCTCGCGGCATACGGGCAGAATCTCTGCCTCGATCCCGCGCGACAGCAACGAGTATTCGATCTGCAGATCGGCGATCGGCGCGACGGCGGCCGCGCGGCGGATCGTGTCCGCGCCGGCTTCCGACAGGCCGATATGACGCACGTACCCGGCCTTCACGAGATCGGCGATCGCGCCCACCGTCTCCTCGATCGGCACGGCCGGATCGACGCGGGCCGGGCGGTAGATGTCGAGGTAGTCGGTGCCGAGCCGCTTCAGCGAGTACGCGACGAAGTTCCGGATCGCCGCGGGCCGCGCGTCGTAGCCGGCAAACCCGCCGGCCGGATCGCGCAGTGCGCCGAATTTCACGCTGATCAGCACCTGATCGCGCACACGGCCGCGCAGCGCGTCGCGGATCAGCATCTCGTTGTCGCCCATGCCGTAGAAGTCGCCGGTATCGAGCAGCGTGATCCCGTGGTCGAGCGCCGCGTGCAGCGTCGCGATGCTTTCGTCGCGATCGGCCGGCCCGTACAAATCCGACATCCCCATGCAGCCGAGCCCGATCGCCGATACCTGCGGGCCGGTGCGGCCCAGTTGACGCATGTCCATGTCCGTTTCCTTCGAATGGTGAGTGGATGAAACGGATTCTGGACGCGCGACGCCGCGCGATAAACGCGAAACGCTCCACCAAACCATTCGACGCTGATTAACAATGGAGCCTTTCCCTTTCCCGCCGAGGCCCTCGCCCGCATGGACCATCTGCAAGCAATGCGCATCTTCGCGCGCGTCGCCCATCTCGGCAGCTTCACGAAAGCGGCCGAGCAACTCCAACTGCCGCGCCCGACGGTCAGCAACGCCGTCCAGTATCTGGAAAAGCACCTGAAGATCCGCCTGTTGCAACGCACGACGCGGCGCGTCGCGCTGACCGCCGAGGGCGCGACCTATTACGAGCGCTGCGTGCAGTTGCTGGCCGATCTCGACGATGCGGAAACGCTGTTCGAGGATGCCGGCGCGTCGCCGCGCGGCGTGATCCGCGTCGACCTGCCCGAACGTTTCGCGCTGAACCGGGTGATTCCGGCGCTGCCGGATTTTCACGCGCGCTACCCCGATCTGCGCGTCGCGATCAGCACGACCGATCGCTTCGTCGATCTCGTCGCGGACGGCATCGACTGCGCGGTGCGGGTCGGCGTGCTGTCCGACACGTCGCTCGTCGCGCGGCGCGTCGGCGAGATGGCCCAGATCAACTGCGCGTCGCCCGCCTATCTCGCGCGCCACGGCACGCCGCGCTCGCCGGACGAGCTGCCGGACCACGTCGCGGTCGGCTATTTCTCGACCCGGACGGGGCGCGAGCTGGACTGGGAATATGCGGACATGGATTCGGGCGAGATGCACACGGTGAAGATGCGCAGCGTCGTGTCGGTCAACAGCTCGCAGGCGTATCTCGCGTGCTGCGTCGCGGGCCTCGGGCTGATCCAGGCGCCGCGCGACGGGCTCGCGCCGCTGCTCGCCGACGGTTCGCTGGTCGAGGTGCTGCCGGAATGGAATGCCGGGCCGCTGCCCGTGTCGGTAGTGTTTCCGTACGGCCGGCATCTCGCGCCGCGCGTGCGGATCTTCGTCGACTGGCTCGCGGAAACGCTCGACGGCCGCGCGGATTGACGGCGGCCGTGCCGGGGCTGGCCCTTCGCCCCGGCCCCTGCGCCGCCGCCCGGTCAGAACTTGTGGCGGATCGCGGCGCGCACCGAGAACTGGTTCGACGACGCCGACGGGCCGTCGGTCCCGACGACATAGCCGCCGTCGGCCGCCGTGCCCGTCTTGTCGCCGCCCACCTTCTGCCACGCGCCCTGCAGGTACACGTCGGTGCGCTTCGACAGGCTGTAGTCGGCCATCAGGCCGACCGTGTGGTACTTCGGCTTGAACGAGCCGGCCGCGGCATCGTATTTGCCGTCCGTGTACACGTACTGCGCGCCGAGGTAGAAATCGGACGTGAGCTGGTACTTGCCGTTGATCTCGAAGTTCTGGAACTTGGTCGCGGTCAGCCCGAGGCCGGCGAACGTCGACGCCGGCAGGTAGACCGTCGACACGGGATTCTTCACGTCGGTCTTCGTATAGACGATGCCGACCGTGGCCGGGCCGAACGTGTAGTTGACGCCGCCGCCGAAGATGCGCAGCCGATCGGCGACGAAGTTCGCGTCGTCGGCCGCGATCGCGCCCGCGCTGCCGACGCCCGGGTTGTTCGCCTGCAGGTACGCGGCCGCGACCTGCAGCCCGGCCAGCGAATACTGCGCGCCGATGCTGTACTGGCGGTTGTTCGAGAAACCGGTGCCGTTGCTGAAGCTGTACGTGCCGCCGAACGTCAGGCCGTTCCAGTCGGGGCTCGCGTACTTGACCGTGTTGTTGACGCGGAACGAGTTGTCCGTGTTGTCGTTGTCGAACGGGTGCGAGAACAGCGTGCCGCCCCAGTTGCCGTTCGCGGTCAGCGGCGCGAGATAGTCGACGACGGAATCGTACTGGCGGCCGAGCGTCAGCGTGCCGAAGCGCGACTCGGAAAGCCCGACGAACGCCTGACGGCCGAACATGCGGCCGCCCTGGCCGAGCCGGCCGTTGTTCACGTCGAACCCGTTTTCCAGCGTGAAGATCGCCTTCAGCCCGCCGCCGAGATCCTCGCTGCCCTTCAGGCCCCACCGGCTGCCCTGCGCATAGCCGCTCGCGAGCTGGTAATTCGTCTTTCCGACCCCATTGACGTTGACGTTGTTCGTGTAATTGAAGCCTTCGTCGATCACGCCGTACAGCGTCACGCTGCTCTCGGCAAAGGCCGGCGCGGCGAATGCAGCGAGCGCGGCGGCAAAAATGACGTGCTTCCTCATGACGGATCTCCGGAGCCGAGGGCCGGGCAGGCCGAACGCCCGGCGAATGTTTGGTCTGTGTATGGGTGGCCCGCAGGGCGGACGACGCGGTGTGCGGCCGCGTGAGGACAAAATGGTGTCACGACGCAAACCTGCCGTCCATCGGGTGCGGGTCGTCGCGCGCAAAGCGTTGCGCTCGTCCAACTGCCCCGTTGCGCGGATAGCCTGACCGGGCTTATCGGCAGCGGCAGACAGGCAGGCCATCCGCGTAAACCCGATGGGCGTCGCATCGGTGGCACAATGCGCATCCGTTCGTCATTTCTTCACGAAGTCATGCTTCACCCCGATTCATGCGCGGCGCGCGCCGGCCGTGCCCGCGGCCCGCGCCGGAAGGCGCGCCGATGACCGCGCCGGCCCGCGCCGGCCGCTACGCCGAGCTCGATTTCTTCCGCGGCCTCGTGCTGCTCGTCATCGTCGTCGACCACATCGGCGGCAGCATTCTGTCGCGCGTCACGCTGCACGCGTACGCGCTGTGCGATGCGGCCGAGGTATTCGTGTTCCTCGGCGGCTTTGCAACCGCCATTGCGTACAACTCGCTCGCCGAGCGGCACGACGAGGCCGCCGCGCGCCAGCGTTTCATCCGGCGTGCATTCGAGATCTACCGCGCGTTCCTCGTAACGGCCGGCCTGATGCTGCTGATCACGGCCGTGCTGAATGCGTTCGCGATCGACGGCCCGAACATGCCGACCAACGATCTCGACGGGCTGCTGCACAAGCCGCTCGCCGCGCTGCGCGACATCCTGCTGTTCCGCCGCCAGCCGTATCTTGCGTCGGTGCTGCCGATGTACGCGTTCTTCGCGCTGCTCGTCCCGCTCGCGCTGCCGCTCGCGCGCACGCAGCCGTGGCTGATGCTCGCATTCAGCGGATCGCTGTGGTACGCGGCGCCGCACGTCGCGCGCTTCCTGCCGACCGTCGAAGGCGCGCCGTGGGATTTCAATCCGTTCGCGTGGCAATTCCTGTTCGTGCTCGGCGTGATCGCACGCTGCCAGCCCGTCTACCAGACGCTCTCGCCCCGGCCGCAAGGCTGGCTGCTGACGGCCGCGTCGCTCGCGATCGTCGCGGCCGGCGCGTACTACCGGCTGCGCATCGAGCCGTTCCCCACCGATCCGTCGATCAAGCAGAATCTCGGCGTGCTGCGGCTCGTGAACTTCCTCGCGATCGCGTGGCTCGCCGCCAAGCTCGTGCACCTCGGCTGGATGAAGAAGGTCGCGCACGCGATGCCTTGGATCGGCACGATCGGCCGGCAGGGGCTGCTGTGCTTCGTCGCGGGCACCGGCATCTCGCTCGCGGTCGATTCGCTGCTCTACCAGGCGACCGAAGGCTATCTCGACGTGCCGCTGGGCCTGACCGCCGACGCCGTCGCGATGGGCCTGCTGTATCTCGTCGCCAAGCTCTACGGGCCGCTCGTCGCGCGGCTGTCGTTCCGTTCGCGGCAATGACGCGCCGCGCCGTCATGCGCCGCTGCTACGATAGCCGGCGCCTCTCCTGAAACGATTCGCCATGCGCCGACTCGCCCTTCCGTTCGCCATCGCCCTGCTCGCCGGCGCCATCGCCACCGCCCATGCCGCGCCGCCGGCGGCGCCTGCTCCGGCCGTATCGACCGCGCCGCCGGCCGTCCAGACCGCGACGACGCCGTCCTCCGCGCCGGAGCCGTCCGTCAATCCGGGCAGCAGCGTCGTGCTGCGCACGTTCCGCTCGGCATCGCTGAAGCGCGACTGGTCGTACACCGTCTACCTGCCGCCCGGCTACAACGCGGAAGGCGCCCGCTACCCGGTGATGTACCTGCTGCACGGCAACGCGGGCAACGCGAACGACTGGATCACGCAGGGCCGGCTGCAGGCCACCGCCGACACGCTGATCGAGCGCCACGACATCCCGCCCGTCGTGATCGTGATGCCGCAGGGCGGCACCGACTGGTACGTCGACCGCAAGGAGAAAATGCAGAGCGCATTCCTCAACGACCTGCTGCCCGAAGTCGAAGCGCACTTCGCGGTGTCGAACCAGCGCGCGGGCCGCGCGATCGGCGGCGTGTCGATGGGCGGCTTCGGCGCGCTGCGCTTCTCGCTGCTCGAGCCGGGCCTGTTCTGCGGCGCGATGCTGCTGAGCCCCGCGATCTATGCGAACGAGCCGCCGCTCAATTCCGCCGCGCGCTACGTCGGCGTGTTCGGCGACCGGCAGTTCGATTCGCGCGTGTGGCACGAGCTGAACTATCCGGCGCTGCTGCGCGGCTATTTCGCGCGCAACTGGCGTGTGCCGATGTTCATCGCGGCCGGCGACGACGACCTCACGATCCAGGCGGAATCGAGCGTGCTGTACACGCATCTGCGCCGTGCGCAAAACCCGGCCGAGCTGCGCATCGTCGACGGCGGGCATACGTGGGACGTCTGGCGCGGATTGCTCGGGCACGGGTTGAAGTATGCGCTGGAGTGCGTGAAGTGACGGCCGGCGGGCGCGGCAGGAAAGCCGCGCCCGGGCGGAAGAAATGGTCGCCGCCGCTGTCTCGTCGAGCACGTTTCACGATGTCTCACGAATCCGGGCATCGCGCATTTCGACTACAGTGCCGAAGTGGCGACGGCATCGACCGGCCACCTCTCCCGTCACTCAACCCGCAGGGTATCCCGTCATGTCTGACTCGAAGAAATTCGCCGCCGTCACGGGCGCCGGCTCCGGCATCGGTCGCGCCGCGGCGCTCGCGCTCGCCCGGGCCGGCTTCACCGTCGCGCTGCTCGGACGCACGGAGGCGTCGCTGCGCGACACGCAGGACGCCATCCGCGCCGCCGGCGGCGACGCCGACGTGTTTCCCGTCGACGTCACCGCCGAAGCCTCGGTCGATCACGCGTTCGCGCAGGTCGCGCAACGGTTCGGCCGGCTCGATGTGCTGTTCAACAACGCCGGCCGCAACGCCCCGGTCGTTTCCGTCGACGAATACGAACTCGACGTGTGGAACAGCGTCGTCGCGACGAACCTGACCGGCGTCTTTCTGTGTGCGCGGGCCGCGTGGCGGCTGATGAAAACGCAGACGCCGCAGGGCGGCCGAATCATCAACAACGGCTCGATCTCGGCACACGCGCCGCGCCCCGATACGATCGCGTACACGGCCACCAAGCACGCGGTCACCGGGATCACGAAGTCGCTCGCGCTGGACGGCCGCCGGTACAACATCGCGTGCGGCCAGATCGACATCGGCAACGCGGCCACCGCGCTCACCGAACGGATGACGCAAGGCGTCCCGCAAGCGGACGGCAGCGTGGCGCCCGAGGCGCGGATGGACGTCGCGCATGTCGCGAATGCGGTCGTCCAGATGGCGAATCTGCCGCTCGACGCGAACATCCTCAACATGACGATCATGGCGACCGCGATGCCGTTCGTCGGGCGCGGATAGTGCGTGGTGCGCGCCCGCGCCGGACGGCGGCGTTCACGCACGGGCTGCTGCCGAACCGGTCCGTGGCGACGGCGCCGAATGCCCGCGCGTTCACGACGCACATTCAGTGAGGCAGGCTAATCGCTTGCTGCTCGTCCTCGAGCAACTGCGTCAGCGAACCATGCAACCGCTCGAGGCTGCGCGGCGGTAGTGCGAAGCCTGCCCAGCCGAGCCCACTATGACGCAGCAACAGCACCGCGCCGCCCTCCAGTGGATGGCGCTCGGCATACCAGCAAGGATCCATCTCCGTCACGAATTGCTGCGCGTGCGGCGGACGTTCCGGCACCGCGGGCCGCATCGACGCGCGCAACAGGCTCAAGTACTGGATGACTGCGTCCACGTCTTCCGGATCGAGCACTGCCGCGCCCCGCTCGATCGACATCAACACGACAAGCTTGCCGCGCTCTTCGATCATCTTGATGCTCAACGGTTGTGCCATTTCTGTGGTCCTTGCCGCGGTTACGTGATCCCATTATCGATCTCGGTACACGTCTGCCGCCTGAAGATTCGTGATCCGCGCATGAATCTTTTTTTAGAAATCTTTTAGAAAATGCGCCGCGCCATCGTCCGTCGAGGCTCCGCCGCTTTCTAAACGAAATTTCATCCGGCCAGCACTGTTTTTTTAGCGTCCCGCACCCGCGTGCCTTCCATAATGAATTCGCTGCCCGCCCCGGCAGGCGCCGCGCGATGCGTCGACGTAGCCCGCTGAAGACGGACGCGCCACCCGTATTTCCGGCAAATCCATTCCTCGCCGATCATGAACCAACTGCAAGCGATGCGTGTGTTCACGCGTGTGGTCGAATTATCGAGCTTCAGCCTCGCCGCACGTCAGCTCGGCATGTCGGCCGCCGCGGTCACGCGCAGCGTCGGCATGCTCGAGGCACATCTGAACATGCGCCTGTTGAACCGGACCACGCGCAGCCTGTCGCTCACCGAGACGGGCCGCGAATATCTCGACGGCTGCCGCGCGATCATCGAGAAGCTCGACGAGATCGAATCGAATCTCGCGCAGGTCAATCGCGACCCGCACGGTACGCTGCGCATCGCCGCATCGGCAACCTCGGTTGCGGCCGGGCTGGGCGCACTGCTTTCCACGTATCGCCTCGCGCATCCGCGCGTGCGATTCGACGTGACGACCTTCGATATCCAGGTCGACATGGTGGAAGGCGGCTACGACGTATGCTTCTGCGACGATCACCGCCTCGTCAACTCGACCTTCGTGTCGCGCACCTTGACGATCGTTCGCGACGTGATCGTCGCTTCTCCCAATTACCTCGCGCGCCACGGCACGCCCGTCGAGCCGGCCGAACTGAATACGCACTGCCTGCTGACCGTGTCGAATGGCGCCGCGCGCAACTGGGCGTTCTCGGACGTCGACGGGTGCTCTCGCATCGATACCGGCAATGCGCTGGCGTCGACCAGCAACACGATGGTGCGGATCGCGGCGCTCAATCACATGGGCATCGCACAATTGCCGCATCCGCTCGTTGCCGACGATCTCGCACGCGGCGCCTTGGTGCCGATTCTCGAACGCTACGACGTGAACGGCGGGCCGCGCTGCGTATCGATCCTCTACCCGAGCCGCAATTATCTGTCCACGAAAGTGCGCAGCTTCATCGACTACGCGGTCGATCACTATCGCACGCCCGAGCGCACGGCCATGCAGCTTGCCGCGGCCTGATTCCGCCGATCGCGTACGCCATGGCTCACATCCTGACGATCGAAGACGATCCGCTGATCGCGGATCACATCGCGCACACGCTGCGTGCCGAAGGCCACCGGATCGACATCGCGCGCACCGGCCGCGACGGCATGGCCCGGGCGATGAGCGCGAACTACGACGTCGTCACGCTCGATCGCATGCTGCCCGACCTCGACGGGCTGACGATCCTCGCAACGATGCGAGGCGTCGGCCTCGATACGCCGGTACTCGTGATGAGTTCGAT
This sequence comes from Burkholderia sp. MSMB1078WGS, assembly GCF_001528895.1. Classification (NCBI taxonomy): domain Bacteria; kingdom Pseudomonadati; phylum Pseudomonadota; class Betaproteobacteria; order Burkholderiales; family Burkholderiaceae; genus Burkholderia; species Burkholderia sp. MSMB1078WGS. The sequence continues at coordinate 226,323 of NZ_LPDI01000025.1, forward strand.
GGCCGACGTCGACCAGCGTATCCAGGGGCTGCGCGCAGGCGGCGACGACTACCTCGTCAAGCCGTTCTCGCTCGAAGAAATGTGCGCGCGCATCGACGTGCTGATTCGCCGGCGGCCGCGCGGCACGCACGTCGAGACAGTGCTGCGCGCCGGCGAGCTGGCGCTCGATCTGGTGCGGCGACGCGCCACGTTGGGCGCGCGCGAGCTCGCGCTGCTGCCGACCGAGTCCCGCGTACTCGAATTCATGATGCGCAACGCCGGTCGCGTACTCACGCGCACGATGATCTTCGAGGCCGTGTGGGGCTGCCGCTTCGATCCCGGTACGAACCTGATCGACGTGCACATCGGCCGCCTGCGCAAGAAGGTGAACCGGCCAGGCGCGGCGCCGCTGATCCGCACGATCCGAGGCTCGGGCTACATGCTCGGTTGAATCCGCCCGCTACTTAAAACTTGTTTCATCTTTTTTGCGACCCGTTGTTAGGGGCTGCTCCGCAGAATGCGGTCGTCGGATACGCATCGGTGTTTTCCCGAAGGCGCGCACATCCGGCTCTTCTTCACGACGCTTTTGAACGGAGCAGCATCTCATGCTGAAAATTGTCCGGCTCGCGCTCACGCGGCCCTATACGTTCGTCGTACTGGCGCTGCTGATCCTGATCGCGGGCCCGCTCGCTGCAGTCCGCACGCCGATCGACATCTTCCCGGACATCCGCATCCCGGTGATCAGCGTCGTCTGGAACTACGCCGGATTGCAGCCGGACGACATGTCCGGGCGCGTGATCACCTACTACGAGCGCACGCTCGGCACGACGGTCAACGACGTCCAGCATATCGAGTCGCAATCGTTTCGCGGCTACGGCATCGTGAAGATCTTCTTCCAGCCGACCGTCGATATCCGCACGGCGACCGCGCAGGTCACCTCGATCTCGCAGACCGTGCTCAAGCAGATGCCGCCCGGCACCACGCCGCCGCAGATCCTCAACTACAACGCGTCGACCGTGCCCGTGCTGCAGATCGCGCTGACCAGCGACACGCTCGACGAACAGAAGCTGGGCGATTACGCGGTCAACTTCATTCGGCCGCAGTTGCTGTCGGTGCCGGGCGTCGCGATTCCGACGCCGTACGGCGGCAAGACACGCGAAGTCCAGATCGACCTCGACCCGCAGGCGCTGCAATCGAAAGGGCTGTCGGCGCAGGACGTCGCGCACGCGCTCGCGCAGCAGAATCAGATCATCCCGGCCGGCACGCAGAAGATTGGCCGCTTCGAATACAACATCAAGCTCAACAACAGCCCGCTCGCGCTCGACGCGTTGAACGACCTGCCGATCAAGTCGGTCGGCGGCACGACGATTTACATCCGCGACGTCGCACACGTGCGCGACGGCTACCCGCCGCAGGGCAACATCGTGCGCGTGGACGGCCACCGCGCGGTGTTGATGAGCATCCTGAAGAACGGCTCGGCATCGACGCTCGACATCATCGCGGGCGTGAAGGCGAAGCTGCCGCTCGTCGAACAGACGCTGCCGCCGGGCCTGAAGCTCGTCACGATGGGCGACCAGTCGACCTTCGTTAACGGCGCCGTCAGCGGCGTGGCGCGCGAAGGCATCATCGCGGCCGCGCTGACCTCGCTGATGATCCTGCTGTTCCTCGGCTCGTGGCGCTCGACGCTGATCATCGCCGCGTCGATCCCGCTGGCCGTGCTCTCGGCGATCGCGCTGCTCGCGGCCACCGGCGAAACGCTGAACGTGATGACGCTCGGCGGCCTCGCGCTCGCGGTCGGGATCCTCGTCGACGATGCGACGGTGACGATCGAGAACGTGAACTGGCACCTCGAACAGGGCAAGGACACGCGCACCGCGATCGTCGACGGCGCGAAACAGATCGTGATGCCGGCGCTCGTCTCGCTGATGTGCATCTGCATCGTGTTCGTGCCGATGCTGATGCTCGACGGCATCTCGCGCTTTCTGTTCGTGCCGATGGCCAAGGCGGTGATCTTCTCGATGGTGTCGTCGTTCGTGCTGTCGCGCACCTTCGTGCCGATGCTCGCGCAATATCTGCTCAAGCCGCATGCGTCGGCCGGTCACGCATCGGGCGAACTGGCCGCGGTGATGGACCCGCACGCGGGCCACACCGGCGCGCACGACGTCCCGCCGTCGCGCAATCCGCTGGTGCGGTTCCAGCGTGCGTTCGAGCGCCGCTTCGAGTCCGTGCGCGCGTCGTACCGGATCCTGCTGGGCCTCGCGCTCACGCGCCGCAAGCCGTTCGTCGCCGCCTTCCTCTGCATCGTGGCCGCGTCCTTCCTGCTCGCACCGTCGCTCGGCCGCAATTTCTTCCCGACCATCGATTCCGGCGAGATCGCGCTGCACGTGCGCGCGCCGGTCGGCACGCGTGTCGAGGAAACCGCCGCCGAGCTCGACCGCATCGAAAACACGATTCGTAGCGTGATCCCGCCCGCGCAATTGCGCGAAGTGATCGACAACATCGGCTTGCCGAACAGCGGGATCAACCTGACCTACAACAACAGCGGCACGCTCGGGCCGCAGGACGGCGACATCCTGATCTCGCTGTCGCGCGATCATGCGCCGACCGCCGACTACGTGCGCACGCTGCGCGAACGCCTGCCGCGCGCCTATCCGGGCACCACGTTCTCGTTCCTGCCCGCCGACATCGTCAGCCAGATCCTCAACTTCGGCGCACCGGCCCCGGTCGACCTGCAGGTGGCCGGCCCCAACCAGCAGGCCAACCTCGCTTATGCGCGCGAGCTGTACCGCAAGCTGCGCCTGATCGCGGGGGTCGCCGACCCGCGCATCCAGCAGGCCAGCACCTATCCGCAGTTCACGGTGACGGTCGACCGCACGCGCGCCGACCAGCTCGGTATCACCGAGCAGGACGTGACGAACTCGGTGGTCGCGACGCTCGCCGGCACCAGCCAGGTCGACCCGACCTACTGGCTCAACCCGCGCAACGGCGTGTCCTATCCGATCGTCGCGCAAACGCCGCAGTACAGGATGACCACGCTGTCGGCGCTGCAGAACCTGCCGGTCACCGGTGCGAACGGCCAGTCCCAGCTGCTGGGCGGCCTGGCCACGATCACGCGGGGTGTCGGCAACGCGGTGGTGTCGCACTACAACATCGAACCGCTGTTCGACATCTACGCGACCACCCAGGGGCGCGACCTCGGCGCGGTCGCGGCCGACATCGACGATATCGTCAAGGCCACCGCGAAGGATGTGCCCAAGGGCTCGACCGTCACGCTGCGCGGCCAGGTGCAGACCATGAACGGCGCGTTCGCCGGCCTGCTGCTCGGCCTCGTGGGCGCGATCGTGCTGATCTACCTGCTGATCGTCGTGAACTTCCACTCGTGGGCCGACGCATTCGTGATCGTCTCGGCGCTGCCGGCGGCGCTGGCCGGCATCGTGTGGATGCTGTTCACCACGCATACGCCGCTGTCGGTGCCGGCGCTGACCGGCGCGATCCTGTGCATGGGCGTGGCCACCGCCAACTCGATCCTCGTCGTCAGTTTCGCGCGCGAGCGCCTGGCGGAAACGGGTAACGCGCTGGCCTCCGCGCTCGAAGCCGGTTTCACGCGTTTCCGCCCGGTGCTGATGACCGCGCTCGCGATGATCATCGGCATGGCGCCGATGGCGCTCGGCCTCGGCGACGGCGGCGAGCAGAACGCGCCGCTCGGCCGCGCCGTGATCGGCGGCCTCGCGTGCGCGACGATCGCGACGCTGTTCTTCGTGCCCGTCGTGTTCAGCCTCGTGCATCGGCGCGACGCGCTGAAGCACGACGCGCCCCGCGCTTCCTCCCCTTCCGCGTCCGGAGCTTCCCATGTCCACTGAGATCGATATCAAGTCGCCGAAACGGCTGCCCAACCTCAAGCTCGTCGCCACGATCACCGCGCTGATCGCGGTCGGCATCGTGGCGACCGGCATCGTCGGCCGCGCGCACGCGAAACAGGAAATGACCCGGTGGTCCGCCGAACAAGCGGTGCCGACCGTGGTCGCGTACACGCCATCGACCGGCGGAGACGGCGCAACGCTCGTGCTGCCCGGCCACCTGTCCGCGTTCGAAAGCGCGCCGATCCACGCGCAGGTGTCGGGCTACCTGCATGCGTGGTACGCCGATATCGGCGCGCACGTGAAGTCGGGGCAGTTGCTCGGGCTGATCGATACGCCCGAACTCGACCAGCAACTGCAGCAGGCGCGCGCCGACCTGCAGAGCGCGCTCGCCAACGAGAAGCTTGCCGCGTCCACGGCCGCGCGCTGGACCAGGATGCTCGCGCAGGATTCGGTGTCGCAGCAGGAAACCGACGAGAAGACCAGCGACCTCGCGGCCAAGCAGGCGATCGTCGCCGCCAACGAGGCCAACGTGCGACGCCTCGACGCGCTCGAGGCGTTCAAGCGCATCGTCGCGCCATTCGACGGCGTCGTCACCGCGCGCAAGACCGACATCGGCCAGTTGATCTCGGCCGGCGGCGGCGCCGGCCCGGAGCTGTTTGCCGTATCCGACATCCACCGGATGCGCGTCTACGTGAGCGTGCCGCAGAGCGAGGCCGCCGCGATCCGGCCCGGCATGACGGCCACGCTGACCGTGCCGGAACATCCGGGCGAGACCTTCCGTGCGACGCTCGCCGACACCGACGACTCGATCGCCGATTCGACCGGCACACTGCTCGTGCAGTTGATGGTCGACAACCCTGCAGGCAAGCTGATTCCCGGCGAATACACCGAAGTGCATTTCGCGCTGCCGGCCGACAGCACCCATGCGTTGACGATTCCGGCCAGCTCGTTGATCTTCCGGCAGGCCGGCCTCCAGGTCGCCGTGGTCGGCAAGGACAATCGCGCGGTGTTCAAACCCGTGACGATCGCGACCGACCTCGGTACACACGTGCAGATCGCGACCGGCCTCGCACCGGACGATCGCGTGATCGACAACCCGCCCGACTCGCTCTCGGCCGGCGACCCGGTCAGGCTCGCGGCGCCGGCCCGCGCCATCGCGTCGGCCGCGCGCGATACGGAGCGTGCGCATGGCTAACCGGCTTCGGCTCAGCGCGCTGCTCGCCGGCGTCGCGTTTCTGTCCGCGTGCTCGTTCGCGCCCGCCTATCGTGTGCCGCAGACGGCGCTGCCGGCCAGCTTCAAGGAAGCGGACGGCTGGCAGGCCGCGAAGCCGGCCGACCGCATCGCGCGCGACGGCTGGTGGAAGGCGTTCCGCGATCCCGTGCTCGACCGGCTCGAAGCGCAGGTAAGCGTGGCCAACCCCGACGTGGCCGCGGCCGTGGCCCGCCACGACGAGGCGGCCGCGCTGTTCGATCAGGCGCGCTCGGGGCTGTTCCCGACCATCGGCCTCGGCGCGCAGGTCTCGAGCAACCGTCAATCGGCCACGCGGCCGCTGCGCGGCTCGAACCAGCCGAACGTCTATGGCGCCAACACGCTCGACGCCGGCTTCGACTACGACCTCGACTTGTGGGGGAAAGTCCGCAACGAGGTCGCGGCCGGGCGCGCCGACGCCCAGGCCAGCGCCGACGATCTCGCGTCGGTGCGGCTGAGCCTGCAGGCGAGCCTCGCCAGCGCGTACTTCAGCCTGCGCGGGCTCGATCAGCAACAACGGCTGCTGACCGACACGATCGACACCTACCAGCGCGCGCTGCGCCTGACGATGAGCCGGCACGCAGGCGGCATCGCGTCCGACCTCGACGTCTCGCGCGCGCGAACGCAGCTCGATTCGGCCCGCGCGTCGGCCGAGGACGTACGCGCGCGGCGCGCGCTCTACGAACACTCGATCGCGACGCTCGCGGGCGTGCCGGCGTCGTCGTTCTCGCTGACGCCGAACCTGAACGTGGCGTATCTGCCGACGATCCCGCCCGGCATTCCCGCGACGCTGCTGCAGCGGCGTCCCGACGTGGCGGCCGCCGAACGGCGCATGGCCGCCGCCAACGCGAAGATCGGCGTGGTACGCGCGGCGTTCTTCCCCGACATCACGCTCGGGCTGGTCGGCGGCTACCAGAGCTCGGGCCTCGGTCACTGGCTCAGCGCGCCGAACGAGATCTGGTCGATCGGGCCCAGCCTCGCGCTGACGCTGTTCGACGGCGGCCGGCGCCAGGCGCTCACCGACCAGGCGCGCGCACAGTTGGCCGAGAACGGCGCGAAATACCGCGCAGTGGTGCTCGACGCGTGCCGCCAAGTGGAAGACAACCTCGCACTCGCGCACCACCTCGGCGACGAAGCCGAGCGCGAGCAGGAGGCGCTCGACGCGGCCGAACGCACGTTGCAGCTGTCGATGTCGCGCTATCGGGACGGCGTCGTCAGCTATCTCGACGTGGTGACGGCGCAGGCCACCGAGCTGGATACGAAGGTCGCGATGCTGGAGCTGGACACGCGCCGGCAACTGGCGGCGGTGGGGTTGATCGCCGCGCTGGGCGGCGGGTGGTCGGCGGATGAAGCCGCAGCCGATACCCAAGCATCGGCCGCGCTGCCGGCTCGTTCAACGAACTGAATCCTTCGCGACATGGACGAGGCGTGTCGCATTTCAAGGCACCCGTCGCGAGGACGGGTGCCGTTTTTTTTACGTCGGACTTGCGGCTCAGAACTTGTGACGGATGCCGGCTGCGACCACGGCCTGACGATCGTTGCCTGACGCTGCCAGGTTGAAGATCCCCGCGTTGCCGAGCACCGCGACGCCGTCGGCGCCTGTCACACGCTGGTACACGCCTTCCAGATAGAGATCGGTGCGGCGCGACAGCGCATAGTCGGCCTGCAGCATGAACTGGTTCCACTTCGGTGCGATGCCGCGGCCCGCATCGTCGAAGCGGCCCTGCGTGAACGTATAGGCGCCGCCTAGCGAGAAGGCCGGCGTGACGAAGTAGCGTCCGTTCAGTTCGTAGTTGCTGAAGGTCAGCAACTGGCCGTTCACACGGCCGTATGCGCCGCCCTGCGACAGCTCGCGCGGGTCGTTCAGGATCGTTCTGGTGTAGACCAGGCCGATCGATGCATGGTCGAACGCATAGTGCGCGCCGGCGCCGAACGTGCGCCAGCGGCCGCCGGCCAGCATCGCGTCGCCATCCGAACTGCTCAGCGAACCGCCGGTGTTCTGCGGTGCGTTCACGCCGCCCGGCTGGTTCGACTGCAGGTACGCGACGGCGAGGTCGACCGGGCCGTTCGCATACTGCGCGCCGATGCTGTATGCGTTGTTGTTGCTGAACCCGCCGCCCTGATTGCTGAAGCCGTACGCGCCGCCGAACGTGAAGCCGCCGTAGTTTGCACTGCGGAACTTCACCGCGTTGTTCATCCGCGTGTCATTGGCGAGGTTGTCGTTGTCGTACGGATGATCGGCGAGGTTGCCGCCAAATCCCGACCCCGTCGCCGACAGCGGCGCGACGAAGTCGACCAGGAAATCGTATTGGCGGCCGAGCGTGACGGTGCCCCACTGGCGGCTCGCGAGGCCGACCCACGCCTGGCGGCCGAACTCGTCGCCGCCGTTGCCGAACTTGCCGTTCGCGACGTTGAAGCCGTTCTCGAGGGTGAACACGGCGGCCAGGCCGCCGCCGAGATCCTCGTTGCCGCGCAGCCCCCAGCGCGACGTGCTGACGTTGCCGCTCTGCAGGCCGTAGACGGGCCCTGCGCCCGCGGCCGATTTCTGGTTGCTGATGTAGTCCAGGCCCGCGTCGATCGTGCCGTACAGCGTCACGCTGCTCTGCGCATGCGCCGAACTCGCCAGCAGGCACGCGACGGCTGCCGGAATTGCCAGATATTTCTTCATGATGGTTTCGTTGGAGTGGATCGGTCTGCTCGCATCGCCGGCCCGTGCGACATGGCCGCTCGTGCGCGATGCGATGGTGCCCAATTTAGGCAGCGGGCATGACAGCGCCGTTATCGAAACGGCCCGAAAAATGAAACCTGCTTCATCTTGACGACATACCGGTTTCACGTCTCCGCGAATGCGCGCCTGTGCATGAATTTCTTTTCACGTTGCGTATGCCGATCCGCTAACGCCCCTCCTCTATGCTTGTCCTCAACCCGTGCGCGACGCCGACATCGACACGCCGCGCCCGGGGAGATGCCCAGTCGATCATCATGAGGACTCCAAACATGAAAACCACCAGCATCGTCGCCGCCGCCATGCTTGCGGCAATCGGCACGCTGTCCGTGCCCGCGTTTGCACTGACCGGCAGTCAGCCGATCCGGATGTCGCCGGCCGCCACCAAGGACGGCACGCCCGGCACGCAGGCCGCCGGCCAGTGGGTGCCGCCCTACGGCCAGCCGATCCACGAGAAGACCCGCGCCGAGGTCCATGCCGAGCTCGTGCAGGCCGAACAGGACGGGCAGCTCAAGTACCTGAACTCCACGCTCTATTCGCATTGATGGGTGCGACCGTGCGGCCGGGCGCGCTGCCCGGCGCACGCCGGCTGTTCCCCGCATTGCCCGCCATCCATGAAGCTGCTTTCCCTGCTCGCCCGTTCTGCCCGTCTCATGCTCCTCGCGATTGCCGCCGGCGCCATGTTGTCCGCCTGTGCCTCCGCGCAGCCCGACGGCCCCGGCCATTGTGTCGGCCCGCCCGACTTCTGCGTGCCCTTCTTCGGCTCGTAAACGCACGACGGGCGCGCTGCCGCTGGCAGGGCGCCCGTCGCGTCGGTTGCGCGGCCGACACCGCGCGTTCATGCGTCCGGCAGCGTCACCTGGTAGCCATAGCGGCTCACCGTATCGATGCGGACGTCGGGCAGATGCCGCGCGAGCTTACGGCGTAGCCGCGACACCACGAGATTGACGCTCGACGGATCGACATCCTCCTTGTCCTGCCATACATACCGGATCAATTGGTCGCGCGGCACCGGCGCGTTCGGATGACGCATCAGGCATTCGAGCAACAGGAACTCCCGGCGCGTCACGGCGAGGCGCAGCTTGCCGTCCTTGAGCTCCCGCGCGAGTGTCCCGACCGCGGACGCACCCGCGATCGAACGGCCCGCATCGCGCGGCCCGGCCAGCCGCTGCAACGCCTCCAGGCGTTCGTGCAGCTCGATGAACGAATACGGTGCGCAGAAACATGCATCGGCGCCCGCGCGCAACATATGGATGCGTTCGCGCGCCGACGCCTCGCCGATCAGCACCACGAGCGCGGCGCCGCCGCCGTCGGCAACGAAACGCGGCAGCATCCCGAGCAACGCGGCATCGCTGCCGGGCTCGAACGCGGTCGCGACGATCGCGTCGAAAGCCTCCTGCGACGCGAGGAACAGGCCGTCGCGCAGATCGTCGGCGCGCTGCACGCTGTGCCCGCTTTCCAGCAGCGCCTTGTACAGCCACGACGCTTCCGGATGCGGCGAAGTCGCGAGCAGGATGCGCATCGTCAGCCGGCCTCGCGGTTGCAATATGCGATCGCGTGCAGCGTCGTCCGGACGGCCATCATCCCAGCGACCTCGGCCAGCATTCGATCGTCACGCGCGTGCCGGGTGCGGCATTGCCGATCCGCAGCGTGAAATCGTGCACGTTGACGACCGTCGACACGATGCTCAGGCCGAGGCCAGCCCCGCCGAAATGCCCGGTGCGACGGCTGCGGTAGCGATACCGCAGCACCGCGTCGCGCTCGTCGGCTGCGATGCCCGGGCCGTTGTCGATCACGTCGATGCGCGGACCGGACGGCGTGTCATGAAGCTCCAGGCGTACCGTATCGCCCGCCGTCGTGTACTTGAGCGCGTTGTCGAGCAAGTTGCTCAGCGCCTCGAACAACAGCGCGCGATCGCCGTGAATCCGCGCCACCGGCTCGACGGACTGCACGAACTGGATCGCGCGGCTATCCGCGAGCGGTTCGAACAACTGCCCGACGTCCACGACCAGATCCTCCAGCGACAGCTCCGCAAATCCGCCGCGCCGCTGCAAGGAGCCGATTTCGGCGATACGCAGCATCGCCCGGAAACGATCGAGCAACACGTCGGTCTCGTTGCGTGCACGCGAGACGAGACGCTCCAGCACGGCATCGTCGAGCCGCTCCGCGCGCTGCGCCGCCTGCGCGAGCAGCGTGTGCACGTGTGCGAGCGGTGTCCGCAAGTCATGCGCGATGCCGTCGCAGACACCCTTTACCTCGTTCATGAGCCGCTCGATCTCCTCGAGCATATGATTGACGAGATGGGACAGCAGATCGATCTCGTCGTGTCCGCCCACCGGCAGCCGCTGGCCGAGATCGCCCTGCGCAATGCACTGCGTGATGCGCCGGACTTCCTTCAGACGCCGCATTTGCCGCACGCTGAGCATCAAGCCGCCCACGACGCCCGTGCCAAGACAGAGCAGCCCGCCGCCGACCAGCGCCTGGATGATCGCCGCGCGGATTCGCAGGATGTGCGTGAGGTCGCGTCCGAGCACCAGCACGTCGCCGTTTGCACGCCGCTCCGCCATCGTGCGGACGACCGGCGGCACCTGGTCTCCCGCGATCGGCATCGTGTGATCGAGCGTCACGCCGCTGCGGTTCGGCTGCAGGCCGGCGGGCAACGCCAGCACATCGCCGGCAATATGCCTGCCGTCCGCGGTAAAGAGCCCGTAGTAGTTGGTATGCATCCGCTCGTGCTCGATCCGGTGCAGGATCGCGGCAGCAAGCTGGCCGTCCTGTATCGAATCGAAATAGATCATCTGCCAATCGATCACCGTATCGGTTTCCCGTTCCATGTCGTGCGTGATCACCGATGCGATGAAACCGAGCAGCAGCATGACCGACACGGAGAACGTGACGGCATAGACCGACACCAGGCGAAACGTACTCGAGTACCAGCGTCGCGCGGGTGCCGGCTGGACCTGTTGTGCGGCGCACGCCACGGTAGCCGGTTCAGCCAAGGCGATACCCCGCGCCGCGTACCGTCTGGATCATCTGCTTCGCATCGGGGGGATCGATCTTCTTGCGCAACCGGCCCATGTGCACTTCGATCAGGTTCGTGCCGGGATCGAAGTGATAGCCCCATACGGCCTCGAACAACATCGTCCGCGTAATGGTTTGCCCGGCATTGCGCATCATGTATTCGAGCACGCGATACTCGGTCGGCAACAGCACGATTTCTTCGCCGTCGCGAAACGCCTTGCGCGAGATCAGGTCGAGCTTGAGGGGGCCGACGACCAGCGTCGTGTCGAACGGAGCCGGCGCGGCCTGGCTCCGGCGCAGCAGCACCTCCAGGCGCGCGGCCATTTCCTCGGGATCGAACGGCTTGGTCAGGTAGTCGTCGCCCCCCGCACGCAGCCCGCGCACCCGTTCGTCGACATCGCCGAGCGCGCTCAGCATCAGCACGGGTGTGCGCACCCCGACGCTGCGCATCGTGGTCAGGATCGTGAGGCCATCGACGACCGGCAGCATCCGGTCGAGCGTGATCACGTCGAACTCGTTGCCGAGCGCGCGCGCCATGCCATCGCGCCCGTTCGCCACCCATTCGACCGTAAAGCCGCGCCCCTCCAGCTCCCTGACTATCTCGTTCGCGGTGATTTCGTCGTCTTCGATCGTGAGGACATGCGCGATGGCTGCACGCTCCTCGGCCAGCGTGTCAGGCAAGTTGAGTTCGTTGCCCGGGGAAGCGGATGATGCCATGTACGATTCTCGTCTTCGTCGAAAGGACGTATGCGCGTCGATACCCGACGACCGAACGCGCTCGTGCAGAGCTTATGCGCGCACGCATAAAAGATGCACATCGGCTTCGTGAAGAAAGTTTCATATCCGGCAGCATGGCGTCCAGACCGTCTTCGATCCTGGCCGATGCGTCGTCGCAACGGAGGCCGGGAACGACGCGGCATGCGGGCCTTTGCGACACGATGCCGTACCGCGACCATCAGTGCACACCGGCCGGCGCGACCGGCTACGAACCGAGCGACGCAACGCGCGATCAGCGCTGGTGAGATCGTGTGTCCGATCCGTCCGTACGATGCGACGGGAGATCGCGTGCGGCATCGATCGCGCGATCTGTCCGTTCGGCTTTCGCATGCGCGAGCGTCACGTCGGCGATCGCGAGCCCGGTTCCCTGCACCTTCGCGAACGCCGGCAGCGACACACACGTCAGCGCGACCAGTCCAGTCATCATGACCGTTGATTTCATTGCATTACCTCAGGCGTGTACCGCGCGGCGCACGGCATCGATCGATTCGTTGCTCGACGATACGCCGCAGCGCCTAACCATCCGGAAACACGCACATGAAGGATTCTTTAAATTCCCATGCGACAGCCGATGCATGGACGGATCCGCGCTTGCCTAAAACATCTTTCATCATCGCGCTGCCGTTTAGATAGCCCACCGTGCCTAATCTTCGTCTCGCGGCCGACGCAGGCATTCTGCCGTTCGGCCTCTACCCAACGCTATCCAGGAGCCGAAGATGAATCATCCCGTCCGTTACCTCGTCTGCGCCGCCATGCTCGCATCGAGCGTCTGCGCGCATGCCGAGACGAAGCTCACGTCGGCGCAATGCCATGACTATCCGTTCGTGCATACGAAAGGCCCGGTCTCCCACCGGCAGCTCGTCAACGAACTGAACGAGCTGGAATCCGTCGGCTACAACCCGTCGTCCGGCGACGAGAGCAGCTATCCGGACGACATCGATTCGGCACAGGCGCGCCTGATGCAGAAGTATCAGCACGATTGCGCCGGTGCGGCCAACACCGTCGCGTCGAACGGCAACTGAATCCTCTGCGGCAACCGTTCTCCGAGTTTGCGCGCGAGCCTCGCGGCCGCGCGCGTTTTTTTTGGGTGGATGCGACTCGATCGTCGACGGCACACGCGACCGTTTCCTCGTGCGCTTTGCCCCGACATTCCGTTTCGATATGTCGACTTTTCACGCGAATAAAAACTTCATGTCAACCGGCGAAAAACAGAAAACAACACATCGCCAAGCGTTCGATATGCCAGGCGACTCCAAGGCACCCCATCTTTGCGCGTGAACGTCCATCGCCGCATGACACTTTCGAATACTGAAAGATAGTCTTTCCATGCACGTTGCGGCGCCCGCTTTTCCTCTGCCTACACTGCCTCGTCCGCCGAGATCGCATTTCGGGACGACATCGACGTCGGCGCCATCCGTCGCCGACTACCCAACCACACCATCAGAGCAACGAAATGAAACGTCAATCGATGAAACCGTGCTGGTTCGCATTCGCGCCGGCGCTCCTGCTCGCCGGTGCGGCGCACGCACAGCAGAGCATCACGCTATACGGGCTGATCGACGAAGGCCTCAACTTCACGAGCAACGCAGGCGGCCATCGCGCATGGCAGATGTCGAGCGGAGACACATTCGGCAGCCGATGGGGCTTGAAAGGCAGTGAAGACCTGGGCGGCGGCGACAAGGCCATCTTTCAGCTCGAAAACGGCTTCAACGTGAACAGCGGCAAGCTCGGTCAGGATTCGAGCATGTTCGGCCGCCAGGCGTTCGTGGGCCTGTCGTCTTCACGGTATGGCACGCTCACGCTCGGACGCCAGTACGACACCAGCGTCGACGCGCTCGGCTTCGGCGGTATCACGGCGGCCGGCAACTGGGCGGGCGACATCGCTACCCACCCGTTCGACAACGACAATACGGACTGGGATTTCCGCGTCGACAATGCCGTCAAGTATGTCACTCCGACATACCGCGGACTCACGGCGGAAGCGATGTACGGCTTCAGCAACCAGCCCGGCGGCTTCTCGAACAACCGCGTCTGGGGCGCCACGCTGAACTACCAGAACGGCAACCTGACGGCGGCGGCGTCCTACCTGAAGCTCGACAATCCGGGGCTCGCCGCGGGCGGCGCGGTCAGCAGTGGCGATCTCTTCAACGGGTCGTCGCAGCAGGACATCGGCGTAGCGGCTTCCTACCAGTTTACCCACGTACTCGTTGGCGCCGCGTGGTCCCATGTCGATGTCTACAACCCCGCCGGTAATGCATGGATCGACAATTCCACCCTGCAGAACGGTGCGACGTGGAATGCGTGGAAATTCGACAACTTCGAACTCAATGCTCAGTACTACTTCACTCATGCCCTATGGCTGGGAGCGTCCTATACGTTCACCATGGCGCATCTGTATACGTCCGACACGAAATATGTCCCCAAGTGGCACCAGATCGGCATGATGCTCGACTATGACCTGAGCAAGCGCACTTCGCTGTATCTGCAAGGTGCGTGGCAGCATGTCGTCAGCGCTCGTACCGGCACCGGCTTTGACGAAGCCCAGATCGTCGACGCATCGGCTGACGCGTCGTCCGGGCCGAACCAGATGGTTTATCGCATCGGCATGTTGCATCGTTTCTAGCCCGCGAGACGCCCGCACCGGAACCCGCTGGGCGCGGCTTCGGTGCGGGCGCCGGCATGTCGATCGGCATTCGATGCGAATCATCGTCATGAATTCGCTCGATTACACGCGGGCACACGTGCTCAGTCTTCGTGCGGGATGCCTTCGATCGGACACTCCGGTGTGCCGGGCGTAGCGCGCGTGAGCGCTTCGACACGGCGACGCCTGCGCATCGCCGGCTCGGCGTCCGCGTCGCATGAATGCCGGTGGGGCTACCCGATGTCCATCACTGCCTTGCCCGACTGGCGGCGCGCCTCGAGCGCAGCATGCGCTTCTTCGACGTTGTCCAGCGTGTAGCGCCCGTTGATTTCCACATGCAACGCACCCTGCGCGACGGCGGCGAACACGTCGTCGGCGCGGCGCTGCACGGTGATCGCGTCGGCGAGATGATCGGCGAGCCGCGGGCGTGTCAGGAAAAGCGAGCCGGCTTCGCCGAGTTCGTAGGGATCGAGATCGCGGATCGGGCCGGTCACCGAGCCGTAGTTGACGACCAGCCCGCGCACCCGGGTCGCACGGAAGCTGTCGCGCAAAGTGGTCTTGCCGACGGCATCGAACACCACGTCCACGCCGCGACCGTCGGTCAGTTCGCGGATGCGGTCCGCGAAGCCGCCGTTCTCGTAGAGCAGCACGTGATCCGCCCCGCGCGCACGCGCGATCGCGGCTTTGTCGGCCGTGCTCGTCGTGGCGAACACTTCGACGCCCCGCCGCTTCGCCAACTGCACCAGCAATTGGCCGATACCGCCCGAGGCCGCATGGACGAGGCAGGTCATGCCGGCTTCGAGCTTCCCGACGTCGTCGAGCAGATAATGCGCGGTCGAACCCTGAAAGATCGCTGCTGCGGCGAGATCGTACGCAATGTCGTCCGGGATGCGTGCGAGCCGCGCGGCGGGTACGACTGCATACTGGGCGTATGCCCCCCAGACGATGCACCACGCGACGCGATCGCCGGTGCGCACGGATGTGACGCCCGCCCCCACCTCGACGACCTCCCCTGCGCCTTCCATGCCGAGCGTGCACGGAATCCGCACGGGATAGGTACGCGAATCGCGGTACTTCCCCTGTCGCGTATGAACGTCCATGAAGTTGATGCCGGCCGCGACCACACGCACCAGCACTTCGCCCGCGCCCGGTTTCGGCACGTCGATATCCACTCGACGCAGCACGTCGGGGCCGCCGTATTCATGAATCTGAATGGCTCGCATGAGCATGTCTCCTTCGTTCGATCACGTTTGCACGACAGGCACGTCTTGTCGCGGCGCATCGACGAAACGGTGCGTCGACGTGGGGCAGCACGACATCGGCATCGACGTCGGCGGCGCTTGCGCGCACGGCATTCAGGTCTGCATCTCGTGTTCCCACCAGCCGCGCGTGTTCACGTCCGCAGCGTCGGCGAGCGCTTCCAGCCCGGCGATTTCGTCGGCGGCAAGCGCGATGCGGCTGGCTCGAACCAGGCCATCGACATGATCGGGCCTGGTCACGCCGACGATCGGCGTCGTTCCCTTGGCGATGGCCCAGGCCGTCGCGACATCGGACGCTGCTGCCCCGCGCGTCCGACCGATCGCGGCGAGTGCGTCCGTCAGCGCTTTCAGCCGAGGCAGCATGCGATTGTAGGTCTGCGCCCGGTTGCTGCCTTCCGGCAAAGGATGCGCCGGACCGTACTTGCCGCTCAACGCGCCCTGCTCGAGCACCATATAGGCGAAGAACGGGATGCCGCGATTGCGGCAATAGTCGAGGATGCCGGCGCGTTCGGAATCGCGATAGAGGAGACTGTAGTGGTTCTGGATGGCTTCGACCCGAAACCCGGCTTCGCCGAGAATCCGGTCGGCGTGTTCGATTTCGCTCAGGTCGTGATTCGAGACGCCGACGTGCCTGATCTTCCCGTTCTCGAGCAACGGAATCAGGTGCGGCGTCCATCGCGCCACATCGGCCGGATTGTGAATCCAGTAGAGGTCGATGTAATCCGTACCGAGGCGGGCCAGACTCTGCTCCAGCATGTCCGCCACCGGATCGGCGCCGGTTCCCGCGGCCTGCGGGGTGAATTTCGTGGAAAGCCGATAGTCGCTGCGCGCGAAGCGCTTCAGCACTTCGCCGAGTAGGGTCTCTGAACGGCCCATGCCGTACACCATGGCGGTGTCCCAGAAGCCGAATCCGGCCGCATGGGCCTTGTCGGCGACTTCTTCCAGGCCGGCCCGGGTGAGGCTGCTGCCGAAGTAGCCATCGCCTGCCTCGCCGCTGTCGCCCCAGGCCCACGTGCCCAGCGCGATCGTGGGTGTCATCGTATTGTCGGTTGTCATGTCGGATCCCTGTTCGTCTGGCGACCGGGTTTGCCGTGCCCCGGCTGCCAGGAACACTATGCTGTACCGCGCCGCCGAACCGTGAGCCCGATACCCCGAAATAGCTGCACGATCCTCCGGAATCAGGTTCGCATTGCCGCCCTCCCGCGTGGCATGCGATAGTCGGACGCATGGAAACACTGACCGAAATCGCTTCCGTCATTGCCCGGCATATCTCGACGGATGGCTTCCAGGCCACCCCGATCGAGCGCGTGACGCTCGTTCGATCGTCCACGGTGACGATGCCGATGCCGAACGTCTACCGGCCGCAACTCTGCCTCGTCGCGCAGGGGCACAAGGAGGTCACGCTGGGCGAGCGCATCTTCAAATACGCACCGGGGCGCTACGGGGTCGTGACCTACGACCTGCCGGCAACGGGCCGCGTGGTCGACGCGACGCCCGACAAACCCTACCTGTGCCTGTACCTCGATTTCGATCCGGTCATGCTGGCGGATCTGGCACTGCGCGTGCCACCGCCGCCGGACGCGCCCTTCCCGCCGATCGGCAAGACGGTGTCCGACGCCGGCGCCGGCCTGCTCGACGCGGCGCTGCGCTTGTTGCGCCTGCTCGACGATCCGGCCGGGCTGCCGGTGCTCGGGCCGCTTGCCGAGCAGGAGATCCTCTATCACCTGCTCGCCGGCCCCGACGGCGCCAGGATGCGCCACATTACCGCCAGCCAGGGCCGGCTGGCTCAGGTCGGTCGCGCCATCGCATGGCTCGGCAAGCATTTCCGGGAACGGTTCAGCATCGAGCGGCTTGCCGCGGAAGCCGGCATGAGTCCGTCGAGCCTGCACGAGCATTTTCGCGCCGTGACGGCGATGACGCCGTTGCAGTTTCAGAAGCAACTCAGGCTGCAGCAAGCGCGCAGCCTGATGTTGGTGCACGACATCGACGTCACGACCGCCGCCTTCCGCGTGGGTTACGAGAGCACATCGCAGTTCAGCCGCGAATATCGCCGTCATTTTGGAGAATCGCCGGCACGCGACATCGCTCGCTTGCGCGCTTCGGCGGATTCGGCAGTGGTCACTTGAGTCGGGATGGCTTCGCACGCCGCGCACCGAGCAAGAATGGGGCGCGCCGCAACACGGGATGATCGCGCCGGCGAATTCGTGTGCCATACGCACGAATTGACAGCCCCGATCGGTGCACTGAAACTGAGCATCCCTTTCCATCGCGGCGATCACCGGAATGAATTTCGAGATATCGGACTTGCGGGCCTTCGTGGCGACGGCCGACCTCGGCAGCTTTCGCGCAGCGGCCGACACACTGCATCTGTCGGCGTCCGCGCTATCGCGCCGGATCGAAAAACTCGAGGAGGTGCTGGGCGTCAGACTGTTCGAGCGAACGACGCGGAAGATGGACCTGACGATCGTCGGTCGCGGGTTTCTCGAGCGCGCTCACCGCATCCTCAACGAAGTCGACAACTCGATGCTCGAGTTCGACGATCTTGCACGCAAGATGACCGGCGAACTCACGGTCGCGTGCGTGCCGTCGGCGGTGCGCTACTTCCTTCCGGAAACCATTGCGATCTATCATCAGCGTTACCCGGGCATTCGCCTTCGTCTCATCGACGAGCCGTCGTCGATGGTTTTCCTCGCCGTCGCCCGTGGGGAAGCCGATTTCGGCCTGACTTACGTCGGCACCGAGGAGCCCGACATCGAATTCACGCCACTGCTCGACGACCCGTTCGTTCTCGCGTGCCCGCGCAGTCATCCGCTTGCAAAACGCAAATCCGTCGCCTGGGCGGAGCTCGCCAGCCTCGAGTATCTGGCCATCGCACAAGGCAGCGGCAATCGCGCGGTCATAGACGAAGCGCTGGCAGGCGTCGCCGACCGGCCCAAATGGTTCTGCGAGGTACGCCATGTACCCGCGCTCGTGAGCCTGATCGAAGCGGGGCTGGGTGTCGGTGTCGTGCCTCGGCTCGCGATGCCCCGCGGCCCGCACAAGGTACTTGCCAGCGTCGCGCTCGTCGATCCGCCGATCCGGCGAACGCTGGGTGTCATCCAGCGGCGCGGCCGCGGTCTGTCCTCCGCAGGCCGCTTCTTCCTCCAGCTGTTGACGGAGATGCGAGCGCCCGGTATGCCGCCCGCAAACGCTGCCGCATAGGCGAAGCGCCGGCCTCTCGGCTCGAGGCGGCCCGGCAAGCCTTCGCAGGCATCCGGTGGTTGGATTCGATTCGTGCGTACGACGCACCAATCGAACGAAAATATGCGTTTGTTGGGTGAACCGCTCCTGCACGATCATGTGCGAAACGCAAGCGTCGTGCCGTGCGCAGCCGCTTGAACCGCACAGCGTCCAAATCGAAGGAGACAACGCATTCCATGACCCAGCCCACTCCCACCCATGGCATCGTCAGCAAGGCCCATCTGACCGAGCTGACCGTCGAAGCACTCTGCGCGCTCGGCCTGACGCGCGCCGACGCGACGGACACCGCCACGATCCTCGTGCTTGCCGATCTGTTCGGTTTGCGCACGCACGGCACGAGCCGCATCGAGTCGTACGGCGCGCGACTGCGCATCGGCGGCATCAATCCCGCGCCTTCGATCACCGCCGAACAGGTGGCGCCGGCGCTTCACCGCCTCGACGGCGACAACGGCATCGGCCCGCTCGTCGGCTATCGCGCGCTCGATCTGGCGATGACCGCTGCACGCGAACATGGCATCGCCTGTGTGTTCGTGCGCGGCAGCAACCACTTCGGCCCCGTCTCTCCGTATTCGTACCTCGCCGCGATGCAGGGCTTCGCCAGCATCATCGGCAGTAACGCGACGACGACGATCGCGCCGTGGGGCGGCACCGACGCTCGCCTGGGCAACAGCCCCGTCGGCTTTGGCGTCCCGAACCCGAATGGCCGTCCGTTCATGCTCGACATGGCGATCAGCGTCGCGGCACGGGCGAAGATTCGCAACGCGCTCAAGCGCGGCGAACCGATTCCCGGCGATTGGGCAACCGATGCACACGGCAAACCGACCACCGATCCGAAAGCCGCGCTCGATGGCTTTCTGCTGCCGATCGGCGGCCACAAGGGCTACGGCCTCGCGCTGGTGGTCGATCTGTTCGCGGGACTGCTTTCCGGCGCGGCCTATCTCACGCACGTCAAGTCGTGGGAAGACGATCCTGAACAACCGCAGAATCTCGGCCACTTCTTCATCCTCGTCGATACGGCCAAGCTCGGCAGCACCGAATGGCTCGCCACGCATATGGCCGACCATGCGGCGATCCTGCACGGCTCCAAACCCGCCGATCCGGACGCGCCCGTGATCGTGCCAGGCGAGCTCGAACTCGGCCGCCTGGAGCGCCAGATGGCGGAGGGCATCGATATCGGCGCGGCCCAGCTCGCCATGCTGGAAGCGATCGCGCATCCGCGGCGCTGAACGCGTCGTTCGCGAGCGTGGCCCGCCACGCTCGCGCCGTTCCGAACACGCGGCGCGGCGGCGAACCGACCAGGCGGCGGACCGGATGGCGCGTACGAGCGCCCGGCCGTCAAGCACATAACAAGCTCCAGGGAGCGACAGGTGACAAACATTCGATGGCGCATCGTCCTGCTGCTGTTCATCGCAGGCTTCATCAACTATCTCGACCGTGCGGCGCTGTCCGTCGCCGCGCCCGCCGTCATGCGGGAACTGCATATGTCGCCGGGCAGCCTCGGGCTGCTGTTTTCGACGTTCTTCATCGGCTATGCGGTATTCAATTTCATCGGCGGATGGGCGGCGGACCGCTGGGGCGGCAAACGGGTTTTCTCGGGCGCAGTCCTGACGTGGTCGTTGCTATGCGGCGCGACCGGCCTTGCCAGCGGCTTCGGATCGCTGCTGGCCGTGCGCACCCTGTTCGGCATGGCCGAAGGTCCGCTCGCGACGACGATCAACAAGATCGTGAACAACTGGTTTCCGCACAAGGAATCGGCGACCGCGTTCGGCTTCGCGAATTGCGGCCTGCCGCTGGGCGGCGCGGTGGCGGGACCGGTAGTCGGCCTGCTGACGGCCGCTTACGGCTGGCGCGTCGCATTCGCCGGAATCGCGTGTTTCGGCCTGCTCTGGCTGGTGTTCTGGGTGTTCATGGCGACGGACAAGCCGTACCAGCATGCACGCGTCTCCGCTGAAGAACGCCGGCTGATCGAATCCGATCGAAGCGTCGCCGAAAGCCCTTCCGACCTGCGGCCCCTCGGCTTCTACCTCAGGCAGCCCGCCATTCTCGCGGCGATGATTTCGTACTTCGGTTACAGCTACATCCTGTTTTTCTTTCTCACGTGGTTCCCGACCTTTCTGACGATGGACCGTCACCTGAGCCTCAAAAGCATGAGTCTCGCGACGGTGCTGCCCTGGCTGCTGGGGTTCGTCGGCTACGGACTGAGCGGCGTGCTGTCGGACCTGATCTTTCGCCGGACGGGCAATGCCCTGCTTGCGCGCAAGCGGGTATTGATCGCCTGTCTCGGCACGGCAGGCGTGTGCGTCACGCTGGCCGGCGCCGTGACCACGACGCTCGGTGCGCTGCTGTTGATGGCCGTTGCGGTGTTTGCCCTTTATCTGAGCGGCAGCGCCTATTGGGCGCTGATCCAGGACACGATCCCCGGCCCGAAACTCGGCAGTGTCGGCGGATGCGTACATGCGATTGCAAACTGCGCAGGCATCGTCGGCCCGGCTGCAACCGGCTTTCTCGTGCAGGAAAGCCATACGTTCCTCAGCGCGTTCTTTCTCGCGGGCGGTATCGCGTTGGCCAGCGTGCTCGCCGTGGCGATACTGCTGAGGCCTCGCGCGCCGGCGCCACGCGCATCGAGCGATGCGCGGGTCTGTGGCTGAAGGCCCCGCGCCCGCCCATGAACGTCAGTTCTTCTTACCATCGACATGAAACCCGATCCATCCGTCATTCGCGCATTCACCCCTGCCGGCAAGCTGCGGGCATCCATCAATCTCGGGAACCCCATTCTCGCGGGCAAGGACACCTCGGGCGCCCCGACCGGCGTGTCGGTCGACCTGGCGCGCGCCTTTGCCGCAACGCTCGGTGTCGCGCTCGAACTGGTGGTCTTCGATACGGCGGGCAAGTCCGTTCAGGCGGTCAGCGACGAGCGGGCAGACGTCGGCTTCTTCGCCATCGATCCACGGCGAGGAGAAACCATCGCGTTTACCGATCCGTACGTTCTGATCGAAGGCTATTACATGGTGCGCGATGCATCGCCGATTCGCACCAACGACGATGTCGACCGGCCGTCGATCCGCGTGGCCGTTGGCGAGGGAAGCGCTTACGACTTGTTCCTGACGCGCGAATTGAAGCATGCGCGGATCGTTCGTGCGCCGACGTCTCCGACCGTTGTCCGCACCTTCCTCGACCAGGGTCTGGAAGTCGCCGCCGGCGTCAAGCAGCAGCTCGAGGCAGACGCACGTCGAGCCCCCGGCCTGCGCTTGCTCGACGAGCGATTCATGGTGATCCGTCAGGCGATGGGCTTGCCGAAGCGTCGCGGTGCGGCGGCAGCCGAGACGTTGCGCGCCTTCGTCGAGGAAGCGAAGACATCCGGGTTCGTCGCCGAGGCACTCGCGCGGCACGGGATTACCGGCGCGTCGGTTGCACCTGCCGCATAGGCCGATACGGCCCACGCGTCGCGGCCTGGCGTCAGTCCGGCACGCGCGCAGTCGATCGGGTCCGGACCACGCCGACGGCGACGAGCGCGCCGCCCAGTATCGCCATGCCGATCGACGTCAGCGTCACGACGAGTGCAACGCGCCCGTGATCGGGGAAGAGCCCGACGAGCAGCCCGGCAAGCGGCTGTGTCGCGTTGTTCAGCAGGACGATGACGCCCGTCGTCTTGCCGTAGTCCCGAGCGGGGATGATCGCCTGCCGTGCGCTGCGGATATACACGTTGAACATCTTGTCGAAGCCGATGACCATCAGGAAACCGGCAACGTACATCGCAATCGAACCCGACGTGCCCATCACGAGGCCACCCGCCGCGATCGCAACGAAGGCGACGATGCCAAGCCGCACGCGCGATACCTCGATACGCGCGACGAACAACAGGATCGCGACCGTCGCGATGGCGCCCGCGACCTGCAGCCCGGCATAGAAACCGCCTGACTGCCGAAACGTACCGGTCACCATTGCGGCCGACGTCGCAAGTGTCGTCCCGATCACGAGGTTTTCCGCCGCCGCGAGCAGGACCAGCCGCAAGAGCCCCGGCAGCGTGACGACATGCGTCAGCGCCACGCCGAACGGCGTATACCATGGCCCCGCCGCGCGTTCGGGAGGCGCCACGCGCGCCGTGCTGGTCCGTTGCCATACGAACATCGCCATATCCGCCGCGACAAACAGCAACGCCGCGCAAGCGACGGCCCACTCCCAGGTGCGCCATCCCAGTAGCGCCGCCGCGACGATCGGCCCGAGCACGACACCCGACTGATCGGCGAGCTGCGTATGGGCCAGCACTTTCTCGAAACGCTGCCGCGGAAAAATCTGTGGCAGCAGCACCTCCCGGGCGACGAGACCTTGGCTCGTGAGTGCGCCGCATACGGCGGACAGCGCGATCAACCAGCCGATTCCGCTCCAGGCGACATAGCCGACGATGCCGATCAGGCAAGCGACGGCCCGGCTGGTCTGGCTCACTCGCAACACACGAATTGGCGACACGCGGTCGCTCAGTGCACCGCAGATCGGAAAGGCGATGAATCGCGGAACCGTTTCGACGAAAAACGCGAGGCCGGACCATGTCGCTTTCTGAGTGACCTGAAAGACGACGAGCGGCACCAGAAAGAGCAGCATCTGGTCTGCCAGACGCGACAGAAAGAGAGAACCTAGAAAGGCCGGCTGCTCGACACGCATTGCGCGTATGCCTCTGCAAGATTGATCGGAAGGTGCCCGTGGGTACGCCTGCTTCGCCGGACGCTCGGTACGTCGATCCGGACGCGCCGCCGATGTTGCGCGGCTCGGAGCGGACCCGCCGATAAGCACGAGATCCTCGCCCTTGCCGCCATTCAACCACGCGCTCCGTCCGGTTGCAAACCGCAACCGGACGGTCGACAGGCCGATCGACCTCAATTGCTGAAGATCAGACCGCGAGCGGCGCCATTGACGTAAATCCGGCCGTATGTGTTCCAGTCGCCGGCCATCACGCCGGAGTCGCCGAATTGGTGCGCGTCGTCGTTGAAGCGCGCCCACGTTGCGCCGCCGTCGTCGGAATGGTAAATGCCCCAGACGCCGTTCAGCGTGCCTTCCACGTACACCGCGGCCGAGTACGGCGAACCGGTCAGCGCCTTGCCCAACGCGATCACGGTGGCGCCCGGCGTGCCGTTGGCCGACGCAAAGGCGCCGAGCTTCGCCCAGGTCGCCCCCGAGTCCACCGAGTGGTACACGGCCGTGCCGTCGGCCAGCCAAAGATCGCCCTCCGCGTTCGGATTGACCGCCATCGACGTATCCCGCCACGAATTCCAGGCCAGATTCGCGTTCACCGAGCCCTGGCTCAGCATGAAGGTGTGGCCGCCATCGTTCGAGACGTAGATCTTGCCCCGCTGCCAGCTCCACGACGCACCGCCCGAATCGTACGCATAGACCTTGTTCGGGTTCTTGCGGTCCGCGACCAGGCGATAAGCACGCGGGAAGCCGTTCCAGGTGGCGCTGAACGCCGGCAGGTTGGTCGCCGTCCAGCTGGCGCCATTGTCGGTGGTGTACGACGGCACCGAGTCCGGCGGTGCCCAGGTCACGTTGTTGCGGGACGGGACCGCCAGGTTGCCCACGTTGCTCTGGCTTGCCGCGGCGCCGTTGGGCAGCGACGCGAACGTCGCCCAGCTATTGCCGCCGTCGCCCGACCAGAAGCCCTTGGTGGCATGGCCGTTGGCGTTGTCGACGCCCGCGGCAGCGATGTACGTCGGATCGGACCACGACATATCGGCCGAATTGCCGCTGCTCCACGTGTTCAACGGGCCTTTCGTCGGCCTCGTCGAGAGGTCCGTATTGACCCACGTGCCGATGTCGCCGGCGCTGTTGATGAAGTTGTACGACGCACCGGGCGGCGCCGTGACGAGTGCGAGCGTCACGGTTTCCTCGAGGTTGTCGACCTTGGGGCTCCAGGTTGGCGTGGGCGACGACGCGTTCATGGTTTCACAGATACCGCCGCCGTGGACGTGCATGATGTGATCGCGATTGGCGGGGTCGATGGTGACGCTTTCCACCCAGCCGGCGCAGCCATCCGAGGCCATGCCCGTATGCGGCATGCCGGCCTCGATTTCGCGCCACGTGTTGCCGCCGTCGTCGGACAGCTGGATGGTCTTGCTGGTGTCGCTCCAGCCGGTCATGCCCAGTGCAATTCGGGCGGACGAGCCCAGACCGGAGACGGACAGGCCGCCGAAGCCGTTGCTGCTGGAACGGTTGAGCAGCGTCCAGTTGCCGTCGTTGCTGCCGCCGAACTTGTAGAGATAGCTCGGTCCGCCGATGCCCTGGCCGACGCCCGCGTTGAACACCACGTAGAAGTTGCCGTCGGACGTGCGCACGACGTGCGGGATGTAGTAGCCGGACACCGTCGGCGGGACGGGCACCGGGGTCCACGAGAAGCCGCCGTTGGTGGACTTGTACAGCGTCGACGTCAGGCCCGCTGCGTTGGCGTAGTCCGGGGCGACGGTGGCCCACATGATCCAGGTCGGCTGGCCGCTGCCCTTGCCCGACGTATCGAAGATCACCTGTTCGACGCCGATCGGGGAATTGCCGCCGCCGATCGTGGTGGAGGACAGGCCCGTGACCTGCGCCCACGTGCGGCCCGAATCGGTACTCTTCCACAGGCCGGCCGTGCGCGATCCGTAGAACAGCGTCGACGGATTGTTGGGGTCCACCTGCAGGCGCTCGCCGGTGGCCCGGCCGTTGTCGTTGCCGCCCACCGGGAACGGCAGATCGTAGTGCGTCCAGCTGTTCCCACGATCGCTGGAGATGTAGATGCGGCCGTTGTGACCTTGCGTCACGGTAATGCCGGCCATCATGTAGACGAGCTGATCGTCGTTCGGGTCGAGTGCGAGGCTTTCGACGCCGTGGAAGTCGCCCTCGCCCGCGCCGAAACCGATGCCGTCGGTGATGGGCGTCCATGTCGAGTCGGTCGCGTTCCAGCGGTACGCGCCGCCGACGTCGGTGCGTGCGTACAGCAGGCTCGCGTTGGTCGGATGATAGATCAGGCCGGTGACGTAGCCGCCCCCGCCCCACTTGACGCTGGTCCAGCTGGCCGCCGGCAGGTTGCTGCCGCTGCCGTTTCCGCCGGTCTGGTCACGCTTGGCGGCGACATAGGCCCCCAGGCTGGACGTGCTTGTCGTGCTGTCGGATCCGCCACCACAGCCCCATAACGTACACGCCATCGCCGCGACGGCGATCCGTCGTCGAGAAAACACGGTCATCGGAGAAATCCTTGAAGGAAGAGGTTCATCGCAGGGCCCGCCATGGGCCCGCGCAATCAATTCGCCATGAGCGATGCAATCTGCGCAGCGCCGAGCGCACCGCGATAGATGCGGAAATCGTCGATCAGGCCGTTGAACGTGGCGTCGGCACTGTATTGCGATTTGCCCAGCCAGTTCTGCGTGGTATCGCCAAGGCGGAACGGCGCCTGGAACATCGCCGTGTTGGTGCTGACGGGCGTACCGTCCACGTAGATCGTGCCGGTCGACCCCGACAGCGTGACGGCCACATGCACCCATCGCTTGCTCGGCAGCTCGGCGGGGGCGTCGATGACCTGTTCCGGAGGGCCGTCACCGGGGCCGTTGGCCGTCATGGCGAAGCGCATGCCGGCCCAGCCGTTGCGCGACTGCCCGCGCGGCGTGAACATCATGTAGCGGTGGAAGCCCGTGCCGAAGTCGAACAGGCGTGCCCACGTCTGCGAGCCGTTCCAGAACACCCAGCTGGCGATGGTGAAGTCCGACACATCGGTCAGCACATCGTCGGGCAACGCCACATACGCACCCGAGCCGTTGAGCGAGACCGCGTTGCCGTTGCGCCCCGTTGCCCACGTTGCGCCGTTGAGCGTGCCATTGCGCCCGTTGCCCGAACGATCGGCGGCCGTGATGCCGCTGCCTTCATCGAAGGCGAGGTGCGCAAGCAGCTGCTGCGCCGTGATCACTTTCACTTCGTTGGAGTGCGCCGATTCGCCCGCAATCGTTTGCGCTGTCACGACATAAAAATACGTGCCGGCACCGGCTGGCATGTCGGTATAGGTCAGCAGATCGGCGATCCCGCTCTGGATGGTGCTGTACGGTCCGCCGGCAATGGTCGCGCGCTTGACGTCGTAGCTCGTGGCATTGCTGCTGCCCCACCACGACAGCACCACCTTGCCCGCGCTGGCGTAGCCGGTCAGGCCGGTCGGCGTGGCGGCAGCGGGGCCGGGGTCGAGCGTGCAGGTGAGCGTGCCGTAGCCGAGCTGGTCGAAGCCGCCACTGTTGGGGCCGTAGTTGCCGCCACCGCCTTCCGGTGCCACGAGTTCGGCTGCGCGCTTGGTGTAAGGCGCCGCCAGGCCCTTGCGGTTGATGTAGTGGTTGGCCACCAGCGCCCAGCAGGGCCGCCCCAGCGCGCTGCCTTGCCCGCCGGCGGCGAACTGCGTCTGGATGACGCCGGCGCTGTTCTGGTACGTGACGAAAGGCACCGTGTAGAACGCGCCGTCTGCCTGCTTCAGGTTCGCCTTGGCCACGTATTCGGCGCCCGCCAGAAAGCGGTTGTTGTCGTAGCCGTACAGGTCGATGCCCTGATTCCACGCCATTTCGCAAATGGCGCCCGTCAGTGCAATGCCCAGCACACTGTGCCCCTGGTCCCGGCCGGCTTCCTGCCATTGCCCGAGGTTGCCGGGATGCATGTAGTACACGGCCTGGCGGATACAGCCGTTACTGCCACCGGTCTTGAAATGGGTGACGGCCTCGTCGACGAGCCCGGCATCGTCGCACAGCACGCCAATGGCGAGGACGCACGCGACGTTGGCCAGTCCCCAGTTGGCCCAGTAGTGCGTGTCCATCGCGGTGTCGATACGGGTCAGGAAAGCATGGCTGACCGGGTAGAAGACATTGCGCATCATCGCCTGAAACGCGGCGAGGCCGGCCGGGCTCCAACCGCTGTAGCTGCGCATGATTTCGGCTACGTTGGCGAACTCGTAGCCATAGATGCCGGCAGCGAGTGCCACGTCGCTGCCGCCGAGCGTCGTCAGCGTCGAGGCCCATCGGTCCAGATACTCCACTGCCTTGTCGGCGTAGCGCTTGTCGCCCGACACCTTCCAGCGCAGCGCGTCGCCGTAAGCGGCGGCGATGTCGTTGTAGAGGGCGCCGTAGTTCTGACCATGCGTCGGATCGTTGCCGCGATAGATGCCGACCTGCGGGTTAGGCTCGTTCGTCAGGCGCGTGTGACCGTTGGCAGCGAGCACGTTCCAGCTGTCGATCCACGGGGAAGCGTGCGCGCCGACTTTCGCGCGCATGCGTTCGAAATCCGCGTCGGTATGCAGCAAGCCAGGATGCGTGAAGGTGCGGGTTTGGGCAGTGCCTGCCGACGTCGCACCTGCGTCGATACCGTCCGAAGTCGGGGCCACGGCGGACGCTTGGCCGCCGCTGTTTGCCGATGCACGCTCACCGCCTGTAACCGCGTTCCCTCCGTCGCCGCCGCATCCGGCCAGAAGCGTTGCACCGAGCCCCATCACGAAATGGCGTCGTGCAACATTGTCGATGTCGCCGAGTGCGACGATTTCCCCGGATAGCATCGTCGATGCTCCCTTGTCTCGCATGTCTGGATCCCCTGTTTTTAGCTATCGTCAACGCGACGAAAATGTACTATCCGTTCCGTATCCATCAGGAACGGGGTGCATTCTATCCAGTGTGATAGGGATCCAATCAAGCGGAAAATAACAAATTCACCGATGACACGCACTTGTCACATCGGTGATGCAGGGATCGAGGAATGTGCGGAGCGGTCGGGTACAGCCGCAGAACTGGGCAAAGGTCGTCATCGCTTGCGAAGTACGAATGTCGCTTCATCATCCGACACCGACGCGAGACCTGAAAACTTTCACGGAATCCTTTCTATTCGTTAAACGAAATAAAATCGTCACCGGCCGTGATGTCGTGAAAAGCGGCGTCAACTCCCCTGCAGTGCCGGCACTGCCTCCCTACCGCCCCAAAACCCGCTCCACCAGCCTCACGAAATAACTCGCCCCCACCGACAGCAACGCATCGTTGAAGTCATAGCTGGCGTTATGCAGCAGGCAAGGCCAGCCGCCATGCCCGTGCACGCGATGATCGCTCGCCCCGTTCCGGAGAAACGCATAACAACCCGGCTTCTCACGCAGCATGAACGAGAAATCCTCCGCCGCCATAGTCGGCTCAACGGCTGCTCACCTGCGCGTCGCCCACCAGCTCACGTATCACCGTCACCGCCACCGCCGTCTGCTCGGCGTCGTTCACGGTCGCCGGATACTGGCGCTGGAAATCCACGTCGCTCTCGCAATCGAAGGCTGCGGCCGTCGCGGCCACCACGGCGCGCATGCGCGTCTCGATCAGATCGAGCGTCGCATGCCCTCATGGGCACATGACCCGAACCAGACGCCCTCACGCATCCGCATCCGGAATCCGCGCCGACTGAATCACCACCAGCGTATCGCCCGCCTCGATCCTGCACGGCGGATCCTCGTAAAACGAATGGATCTTCCCGCAGCGGTCGAGCCCGACCACGATCGCGCCCGGCACGACGTTCGTCATGCAGCCGATTTCATGCGGCAACGCCTCGCGCTCCAGCAGCGTCGCGCGACCGCGCGTCGACAGCATGTCGTTCACGAACGGCACGATGTAGCGGCTATGGACCGCGTCCGCCAGCAACAGCGCGCCGATCTTCGTCGACGACACGATCACGTCCGCGCCGGCCTGCCGCAGTTGCCGCTGGTACAGGTTTTCCTGGATCCGCACGACGATCTTCGTATCGGGCGCGATGCTGCGCACCGACAGCGTCAGCAGGATCGCGGTCGGATCGTCGGTCACCGAGATGATCACGGCCTTCGCCGCGCGCACCTGCGCCTGCTGCAGCAGATCCTCGTGCGCCGGATCGCCGAGCAATCCCGTCACGCCGAGCGACGTCGCCGCTTCGAGGGCCTGCTGTTGCGAATCGATCACGATGATCGTGGCCGGATCGACGCCGCTCTCCAGCAACTCGCGCACCGCGATCGACCCCGACAGGCCATACCCGCACACGACGATGTGATCGGACAGTTGCTTCTGCAGGCGTTTCATGCGGAATTCCTCGACGACGCGCTGGATCACGAACTGATACGCCGTGCCCAGGAAAATGAACCAGATGCCGATGCGGATCGGCACGATGAAGAATGCATCGAGCAGGCGCGCCCGCGCCGTGACGGGCACGATATCGCCATAGCCGACCGTCGCGACCGTGACCATCGTGAAGTACACGAGATCGGCCACGGTCATCGGCGTGCTCTTGGTCGAATCGCGCAGGCCGTCGCGATCGAGATACAGCACGAGAAACGCAAGCGTGCACAACAGCACGACCGCGCCGAGGCGGAACAGCAGCGTGCGCCGCGGCGATGTCGCGGGACGCGTGAACAGCGTGCGTGCGCGCGGCGCCTGCCACGGATCGCGGGCGCGACGCAGACGCAAGCGCAACGAGCGGCGCTGATCGGATGGCGTTGCCAACGGAAAATCTCCTGAAGGATGCGGGCTCGATTCTACGACGGGAACGCGTGTGCGCGGCCGGTCACAGCATGCTGCGCGGCCGCACCATCGTCCCGTCGACGAAACGCCGCGCACGAAACGCCGAGAGGTCGAGCGACGGCGCGCCCGTGTCGATCCATTCGGCGAGCAGCCGGCCGACGATCGGCCCCATCGCGAAACCATGCCCGCAGAACCCGGTCGCGATCGCGAGCCCCGCCGGCGTGCCGGGCGCATCGATCACCGGAATGCCGTCGGGCAGCACGTCGATCAGGCCGGCCCATGCCTCGACGACCTGCGCATCCTTCAGCGCGGGAAAGATCGCCTTGAGCTTCGCGAGCGCGCGCGGCGCATGGGCGCGATTCGGCTGGGGCTGCGGATCGCGCGGCTCGATCGGCCCGGTCGAGCCGTTGATGCGTGCGAGCACGTCGCGCCATGCGGACGCACCCAGATGCAGCCGGAATTTGTCGCGCTGCGACCAGAATTCCGGCCAGAAGAGACTCAAGCCGCGCAGATGGCCGAGCGTCAGGTCGACGTCGACCTGCATGTCGTCGGCGAGATTGATCGCACCGTTCTTGCGCTGCCGGATGCCGAGACCATGGCCCCACACCGTCGCTGCGGACACCGGCGGAACCACGTTGGTGCGCATGCAGGTGCCGCGCACGGCCTGCTGCGGCAGCCGGATGCCGACGCCGTCGAGCAGCCGGAAACTGGTCGCGCCGGCCGCGCAGATCACGCGACGCGTGCGGATCGTGCCGCGCTCGGTCGCCACGCCGACGACCGCGCCGCCGGCCGTCTCGATCGCGGTCACACCGCAGCCTTCGAAGAAACGCGCGCCGGCCTCGGTCGCGCGCGCCGCGAATGCGGCGGCCACGCGACGCGGCTCGGCCTGCCCGTCGGTTGCCGTATACAAGCCGCCGAGGGTACGCGCGTGCGTCGACAGCCCCTGCACGCGCTCGTCGATCTGGGCGCGCGTCAGCGTGCGCGTGTCGAGCCCGTGCTCGCGCGCGACGGCGAGCCACGCCTGGAACGAGGCCCAGTCGTCTTCGTTGTCCGCCATGTAGAGGCAGCCGCCCTGCCGCCATTCGAGATCGAAGCCGAGCGCCTGCTCCAGGCCTTCCCATATCCGCATGCCGGCCATCATCAGCGGCACTTCGGCCGATTCGCGCCCCTGCTGTCGCACGAAGCCCCACGCGCGCGTCGATTGCTGCCCGGCGATGCGCGACTTGTCGAGCACGACGGCTTTCAGGCCGCGCAGGCCGAGGTAGTAGGCAGCCGCGCAGCCCATGATGCCGGCGCCGGCGACAACGACGTCGGCTTCGGATGGAAACGCCGTATCGGCGTGGCTCAATGCGTCGTGCAGCGGATAGGTGGTGGTCATTGTTTTCTGTCGGAGGTCGAT
Organism: Burkholderia sp. MSMB1078WGS; assembly: GCF_001528895.1. Lineage (NCBI taxonomy): Bacteria > Pseudomonadati > Pseudomonadota > Betaproteobacteria > Burkholderiales > Burkholderiaceae > Burkholderia > Burkholderia sp. MSMB1078WGS. Next base: position 257,968 of record NZ_LPDI01000025.1, read on the forward strand.
GCATGCCCGGCGAAGCTTATCGCGGCGACGGCGTCACATGAAGCGATAAATTTCGGAAAACCGTCATTCGGCCATCCCTTCGGGTCCGTCATCGCATTGACGCCGACCGCGGTGGCGCAGCCTGCCGAAGCCATGGAGCCGGAGCCGCATGTTGCGCCGACGATTGCCATCGCTCGAGCGTCGATACCGGCACCGGTGGAATCGTCGGCCGATGCCGGCTCTCCGACACCCGGCGTCGTTGCGGAAATTCCATCCGACAATGCGGGGTCGCCGAGCGCAACGCGAACTGCTGCGTCGAGAGGAGCTCGGCGCCCGACGCGATCGCCTTCTCGCCCATCCGGATTTTTTATCGATAAGGACTACAAATGTAACGACAGGCAATACCCGATCAATGCCGGAGCTGTTCGCGCTGGATCAGCTTCGGCGGCTGCTGTCCGTCGAGCGGGACGACGGCGAGCCGTTCGCGTATATGCCGACGTAGCGCGAACGCGCAATCGATGTGCGTCGGCTCGGCGGTGTCGACGGCGACATGTCGAGCGCTCGATAAACCACGCGGCCGTTTCAATCGGGACTTAGCGGTCAGCGCGGCGGGAAGCCGCCGCTGCGCCGGCGTCCTCAGTGCGAATAGCGCGTTTGAGTACCTGCCGCGCGATCGAACGGCTGCAGCCTCGCAAGCTGCTCGATCGACATCGTGACGACTTCGAGAACATGTCGCGCGATTTCGTCGTCGGCCATGCCCGCATTGATGTACCGCTCGATGCTCATCGTGCGGGGCGGATAGCTGCCGGTTTCGTCATCGACGATGTCGATCCTGGCTGTACGCTGCTCGGGCGACAGCACGATCTGGACAGTTTTGCCGTGAACGACGGTCTGCATGCACAAAGTGGACATTCGCAGTCTCCGATTGCGTTGGCTTCGGACGATCGATACCTCACAACAGGAGTCGTCAATCTACAAATTTCCGGACGCATTCGCAATATTCAGGCATGAATTCCCCGTCGTTCGGGGCCCAGCACCGCCGGTCGACCCGATGCCCGCATTGCACGGGCATGCGCTGCGCTATGCATAGCGGCTCAGCCATTCTTCGGAGAATTGTCTCGCGTACGCGACCGCTTCGGCTTCGGTGTCGAATTCGCCCAGCTTGCGGAACGCAGCCTCGCGGCTGAAACCCACCTTCGTGACCTCGACCTGCGCGGCGTATTTGCCCGCTTCCGTCACGCGCGGCTCGCAGTTCATTTCGTATCCGCGCATCAAGAATTTCTTCTGCATCGGTTCAACACGTTTTTTGAAACGGCGGAATCGTAGCACGCAGCTGCGCCGGCCTGAAAAGTGTATCCGCGTCGGTCTCACTAGAGGAAACCGTCGATGGATCGCCTTCCAGGAACTTCGACGATCCGTCGCGCGATATCCTGAAAAAATGGGGCGGATACGTCGGTCCGGCGCGTCCGCGCCCTGCGTTGGTGCATCGTGCGGCGATTACCTGCCGCCTCGTGTGGAATCGCATTGCGGCCGACAGGAATGCGGACCGGAAGGTGTCGAACGCGTCATCACAGGCATGCGCCGCGTCAAGCCGGGCGTAACTTCGTGACACACCTTTCACACAAACGCACCTTTCACCATACTGAATGACGACCATTTTGCGGTAAAGTTATCTTTTCCGTGCGTGGCCGGTCGGCTCGCCATTGGACGTCATGAAGACTGTCCGCCGAGACTGCCGCAAGGCGTCGTTCTGAACGTCACGATCCGTTCCCGTAGCATGACCACTGAAGCAATCACCACGGATTCCCTCGCGGTTGCCGAGCGCGTGCGCGAGCTGATGACCCGCAACGGCATCGGCAAGCGCCAGCAAACCACCGAGCTGTGCCGCATCCTCGATCTGAGTTTCTCGCAAGGCCACCGCAAACTGCGCGGCAGCAGCCCCTGGACGCTCGCGCAGATCAAGAAAGTCGCCGAAGCGTACGGCGAACCGGCCGCGCAGTTGTTCGGCGCGCAAACGCTCGACCCCGGCATGGTCGGCGCCTATTCCCAGGAAGCCGTCCTGTATGCGGGCGTCGCCGAGATTCCGTGCACCGCCTGGATCGGCGCGCCGCTCGAAGCCGGTGCGCGCCCCGAGTTCGTCGCGTACGAACAGAACGGCCGCTGGCGCGTGCTGCGCCATACCGGCGTGCTGTACCAGAACGCGTACGACGTGCACAAGATAGAGATCTACCCGCGCCGCGCGGAGAGCGACAAGCTCGTCGTCGCGGTGATCGATCCCGATCGCGTCAGCGCGACCGAGCTGTGCCGCTATCTCGAACGGCAGGGTTTCGCGACGGCCGCGTTCGACGGGCTCGCAGCATTCGTCGACGCGCTGCAGGGCCAGGCCTTCGACGCGGTCCTGACCGAATGGCTGTTCGACGACGGGACGGCCGCGACCGCGATCAAGGCCGTGCGCACGTCCGACAATCCGGGCGCGCCGATTTTCGTGCTGACGGGCGACCTGCTCACCGGCCGCGCGAGCGAAGCCGACATCAGCGAAGTGATCCGCGCGTTCGACGTGGTGTGCTACGAAAAACCCGCACGCATGGCGATCCTCAGCGCCGATCTGGCGAAGCGCCTCGCGCGCGGCTGACGTCCGCCGGGCCGGCCGCCCGTCGAATGGCCAACGCATGCGCCGCGGGCATGAACCGGTTCCTCAGTACAATAGCCGCACCCGTTCACGCGCACGCCGGCATCCGCCGCCCGACTCCATGGCCCGCCTCATCCCCGACGACTGGAAAAGCCTCGCCGCGACCGGCGCGGCCGAACGCGAGCGCGAAACGCTCGCCGCGCTCGAACACGCGCTGCCCGACAGCTACACCGTGTATCACGGCGTCCACTGGACGCGCGCCGACCAGGCGTTCTCGGTGTTCGGCGAAGCCGCGTTCGTCGTCGTGAGTCCGGCCGGCCGCGTGCTGCTGATCGAGCAGAAGGCCGGCTTCCTGCGCGAAACGCCGAAAGGGCTCGTGAAGGTCTACCTGCAGAAGGAACGCAATGTCCCGATCCAGCTCGCGCGCACGCAGGAGACGCTGCACCGGCGCCTGACGGCCGCGCTCGGCGCGGGCGTCTACGGCGTCGAGGCGCTGCTGTACTGCCCGGACTATTCGATCCGCGACGCGTCGATCGCCGGCGTCGCGCCCGAGCGTATCGTCGATGCGTCGCGCAAGGCGCAGCTCGCGCAAGTGATCCTGCAGATCCTGCCCGAGGACGACGCGCCCTTTCCGAACGCGCCGAAGCTCCACCATTTCCTCGCGGACGAGCTCGCGCTCACGCCCGACACGAGCGCGCTCGTCGGACAGGCCGGCACGCTCGTCACCCGGCTGTCGGGCGGGCTCGCCGCATGGGCGCGCCAGCTCGCGTTCACGCCGTTCCGGCTGCGCGTCACCGGCACCGCGGGTTCGGGCAAGACACAGCTCGCGGTGCAGGTGATGCGCGATGCGGTCGCGGCCGGCCAGCGCGTGCTCTACGTATGCTTCAACCGGCCGCTCGCCGACTACATCGCGCGCATCGCGCCGCCCGGCGCGAAGATCGCGAACTACCACCAGCTGTGCGACTGGGTCGCGCGCGACGGCGGCTATACGCCCGACTTCCAGGTGCCCGGCGAATTCGAACGGCTCGAGGCGCGCTTCGCGCAAACGCCGATTCCCGAACGCTGGCGCTTCGACGTGCTGGTCGTCGACGAAGGGCAGGATTTCCACGCGCCGTGGGCGGCCGCGCTGGAGCGCCTGCTCGCGCCGGACGGCGCATGGTGGTGGCTGGAAGACCCGCTGCAGAACCTGTACATGCGCGAACCCGTCGCGCTGCCCGGCTGGGTCACGCTGAAGGCGCTCACGAATTACCGCAGCCCGCGCGACCTGCTCGAATTCGTGCGCGACGTCGTCGGCCGGGCCGAGCCGCTCGCGGCCGAACTGCGCTCGGGCAGCCCGTTCGACGGCTCCGATCCGTCGGTGTCGGCATACGGGGAAGATGGCGCGTCGGGCGACGCGTTGGCCCAAGCCTGCATCGATGCGACCAAGCGTGCGATCACGCATGCGCTGTCGCTCGGCTTTCGCAAGCAGGACATCGCGGTGCTGTCGTACCGCGGCCGCGAAGGCTCGGTGCTGGCATCCCTCGACCAGCTCGGCCCGCACCGGATCAAGCGCTTCACCGGCAAGTACGACCTGTTCGGCAACCCCGAGTATCGCGACGGCGACGTGCTGCTCGATTCGATCTACCGCTTCAAGGGCCAATCGGCGCCGTGCGTGATCCTGACCGAAGTCGATTTCGACACGCTCGACGCGCGCGCCGCGCGCAAGCTGTTCGTCGGCGCGACGCGCGCGACGATGAAACTGCTGATCGTCGCGTCGTCGCGCGCGGCCGGGCAACTCGCGGCCGGTTGACGCGGCGGGCGGTGCGCCTGCCCGCCGCCGCGCCGCCGTCATTTCGCTTCAAGCGACCCGAAACGCCCCCACCGCGCGACGCAGCCCATCCGCCTGCTCCTCGAGCGACGCGGCAGCCGCGGCCGCCTGCTCGACCAGCGCCGCGTTCTGCTGCGACACCTGATCCATCTGCGACACTGCGCGGTTCACCTGCTCGATCCCGTCGCGCTGCTCGCTCGATGCGGCCGCGATCTCCGTCATGATGCCCGTCACGCGCCCGATTGCCTGCTGGATGTCCTGCATCGTCGCGCCGGCCGTACCGACGAGCCGCGAGCCGGTCGCGACACGCTCGACCGATTCGCCGATCAGTGTGCGAATTTCCTTCGCCGCGGACGCCGAGCGTTGTGCCAGCGTGCGCACCTCGCCCGCGACCACCGCGAAGCCGCGGCCCTGCTCGCCTGCACGCGCGGCTTCGACCGCCGCATTCAGCGCGAGGATGTTGGTCTGGAACGCGATGCCTTCGATCGTGCCGATGATGTCGGCGACCTTCTGCGAGCTCCGGTCGATCTCGTTCATCGTGCCGATCACCTCGCCGACGACCGTCGCGCCGCGCGTCGCGATCTCGCTCGCGCTGTCCGCGCAGGCCTGCGCCTCGAGCGCGTGATCGGCGTTCTGCTTCACGGTCGCCGTCAATTGCTCCATGCTCGCGGCCGTCTCCTGCAGCGCCGACGCCTGTTCCTCGGTGCGCTGCGACAGGTCGGTGTTGCCGGCCGCGATCTGGTGCGTCGCCGTCGAAATCGCCTCGGAACCCTGGCTCACCTGGCGCACCGTATCCGCGAGGCTGTGCTGCATGCCGGTCACGCCCTTGACCAGTTCGGCCATCTCGTCGCGCGACGACCAGTGCACTTCCGACGTGAGGTCGCCGTCCGACAGCCGACGGAAATGCGACAGCAGGCGATTCACCGGCTGCGTGATCGCGAAATGCAGGCCGACCGCGCAACCGAGGCACGCGGCCAGGCCGAATGCGATGCCCGCGATCGCGCCCATGCGCATCCAGCCGTAATAGGTCTGCGCGGTGTCGTACACGTCCTTGCCGCGCGCGGCCTGGTATGCATCGAGCGCGTCGGTCGCCTGCGTGAGCGCGACCGACAGGGGCGGCGCGACCGTCATCAGCAACCGGTCGGCTTCGTCGCGCCGCCCTTCGCGAATCGCCTCGATCATCGGCTTCAGCGCCTGTCCGATCAGCGCCTGGCGCGCGGCATCGAGGCGGCTCGCCAGCGGGCCTTCGTCGTCGCCGTGCGGCATCGCCGCGTAGTTGCGCCACGCCGTGTCCGCCTTCGCGAGATAGCCCTCGGCCTTCTTCACGAGATCGGGCACCTCCGGCGCTTCCGGATGCAGCAGCGCACGGTCGAGCGTCGTACGCACGATCGTCAGGTTCAGGCTCGCCGCGGCCAGCGCGGTCTTCGCCGCCAGTTGCCGCGTATAGGCCTCGTCGAGGGCGCGGTTCGAGCTCTGCATGCCCGCGAGGCCGATCAGCCCCGACACGACGAGCAGCGCGGCGACGAGGCCGAGCGTGGAGAAAATCCGCGTACGGATCGAGAAACGGGAAAACAGGGCGTTCAGGTTCATGACGGCACGTGAGCGATGAAAAGCGCCGCGGCAATCGGTCCGCGGCAAGCTGTATTACGGTTTGCCTGCAAAAAACTTGAGTCCGTCCCTGCTTCGCGGCTGACCGCGATCAATTTTTCGGGCGGCAATTTCCTGTTACGACTGCAACATATCGAGTCTGGGCAGAAATTGACTAGGCAATCATCCATGGCTATATTTCGACTCAATTCCCTGCCATGGCAGATATTTCGATGACACCCCATACGCTCCTCACCTCCCCGTCCGCGGACGCGGCCCGCCGCAATGCGCCGACCGGGCTCATCGTCGCCGCGCTGCTGCTCGTGATGCTGCTTTCCGCGCTCGACCAGACGATCGTGTCGACCGCGCTGCCGACGATCGTCGGCGAACTCGGCGGGCTCGACCAGTTGTCGTGGGTCGTCACCGCGTACCTGCTGTCGTCGACCGTGGTGCTGCCGCTGTACGGCAAACTCGGCGACCTGTATGGCCGCAAGATCGTGCTGCAGGTCGCGATCGTGCTGTTCCTCGCCGGCTCCGCGCTGTGCGGCATCGCGCAGGACATGACGCAACTGATCGTGCTGCGCGCGCTGCAGGGGCTCGGCGGCGGCGGCCTGATGGTCGTCACGATGGCCGCGATCGGCGATCTGGTCCCGCCCGATCGCCGGGCGCGCTACCAGGGGATGTTCGGCGGCGTCTACGGCCTCGCGACGATCGTCGGCCCGCTGCTCGGCGGCTTCCTGGTCGAGCATCTTTCATGGCGCTGGATCTTCACGATCAACCTGCCGCTCGGTGCGCTCGCGCTCGCGGTGATCGGCATGGCGTTCCGGCCGCACACCGCGCACGTGAAGCACCGGATCGACTACATGGGCGCCGCGTTCCTCGCGACCGCCCTGACCTGCGTGATCCTGTTCACGAGCGAAGGCGGCTCGCTGCTGCCATGGACGTCGCCCCAGCTGTGGATGACGCTCGTGCTCGGTCTCGTCGCGATCGGCGGCTTCATTTACGAGGAGCGCATCGCGGCCGAGCCGATCATGCCGCTCGACCTGTTCCGCCATCGCACCTTCGTGCTGGTCAGCCTGATCGGCTTCGTGGTCGGCATCGCGCTGTTCGGCTCGGTCACGTTCATCCCGCTCTACCTGCAGGTCGTGAAGGGCTCGACGCCGTCGCAGGCCGGCATGCAACTGCTGCCGATGATGGGCGGGATGCTCGCGACGTCGATCGTCAGCGGGCGGCTGATCTCGCGGTTCGGCTCGTACCGGCTGTTCCCGATCGGGGGGACGCTGATGGGCGGCGTCGCGATGGCGTTGCTGTCGACGCTGGCGCTCGATACGCCGCTGCACACGATGTACGCGTACATGGCGCTGCTCGGGATCGGGCTCGGGATGGTGATGCCCGTGCTGACGCTCGCCGTGCAGAACACGGTCGAATTCCGGCACATGGGTGTGGCGACGTCGGGCGCGACACTGTTCCGCTCGATCGGCGGCTCGCTCGGCGTCGCCGCATTCGGCGCGCTGTTTTCGCACGGGCTGCAGTCGCGGATGATGCACGCGCTGCCGGCCGGTACCGAGCTGCCGCCCGCGCTCGGCCCGGCCGCCGTGCACCAGTTGCCGGATGCCGTGCGCGACGCGTACCTGCACGCGTTCGCCGGTTCGCTGCACGTCGTCTATCTGTCGGCCGCTGCGGTGATCGCGATCGCGTTCGTGCTCGCGTGGTTCGTCGAGGATGCGCCGCTGCGCAAGCACCACTGAGCGCCTGCGGCTCGCGATGCGACCGCCGGGCCGCCGCGCGAGCCGCCGCCCCCGCCGTCACGCCAGCAGCACGACCCCGCCCGTCGTCGCGCGCGACTCCAGCAACCGGTGCGCGTCGGCCGCCTGTTCGAGCGGCAGCCGCGCGCCGATCTCGACGTGCATGCCGCCCGCCAGCCGGTCGAGCGTCGCACGCGCGGCGTCCCGATACGCGCCGACGTCGCGCGCGATGAAACCGAGCACGCTCGGCCGCGCGAGCGCGATCGAACGGGCCGGGCCCAATTCGTCGAGATCGAACGTCTGCCGCGCGCCGATCGCGGCCACCTGCCCGATGCTCGCGACCATGCCGAACGGACGAATCGCTCCGAGCGTGCGGGTCAGCACGTCGCCGCCGATGCCGTCGATCGCGTAGTCGACGCCCGCGCCGCCGCCGAACGTGCGCGCGGCCGCGACGAAATCCTCCTCGCGATAATCGACCACCGCTTGCGCGCCGTGCGCGCGCACGAGCGCGGCTTTCGCGGCCGATCCGACCGTGCCGATCACCCGCGCGCCGAGCGCACGCGCCCACTGCGTCGCGAGCAGCCCGACGCCGCCGGCCGCCGCATGCACGAGCACCGTGTCGCCGGCGCCGACCTGCCGGACACGATGCAGCAGCATGTAGACGGTGATGCCCTTCAGCAGCCCGGCGGCAACGGCTTCATCGCTCAGCCCGTCGGGAATCGGCAGCACGCGCTCGGCCGGCATCGTGCGCAGGCTCGCATAGCTGCCGGTCGGCAGGCCGGCATACGCGACGCGCAGCCCGGGCGCGAGATCCGTCACGCCCGGCCCGACCGCGTCGATCACGCCGGCCGCCTCGACGCCGAGCGCTTCCGGCAGCGCGGGCAACGCGTGCGCGCCCGTTCGGAAATAGATGTCGACGAAATTCACGCCGATCGCGGTCTGGCGAATCCGCACTTCTCCGGCCCCGGGCGGCCCGACGGGCGCATCGACGCGGCGCAGCACGTCGGCGTCGCCGTAACGGTCGATCCCGATCCGGATGGCATGGGCGGTTTGGGTCATGGTGTTCCTCGCTATCGAATGAAGTGACACGATCATCTCATCGTGCATAATCGAACGGAATTCACGTTCAACGCCCATCTACTGTGCAAAATTCAACCGATCGAGATTCTGTGGCCGCGCCCATGCTGCCGATGAGCTGGGATGACATTCGCTATTTCCTGGCGGTGATGCGCGGCGGCAGCCTGTCGGCCGCCGCCCGGGCGCTGCAGGTCCAGCATTCGACGGTCGCGCGGCGGATCGACGCGCTGGAGTCGGCGCTCGGGATCCGGCTGTTCGACCGGCTGCCGCGCGGCTGGCCGCCGACCGACGAAGGGCTGCACGTCGCCGAGCATGCCGCGCGCCTCGAAGCCGACGCGCATGCGTTCGCGCGCGCGGCGCAGGGCGCGGCCGCGCTCGACGGCGTGGTGCGCGTATCGGCGTCGCCGGTATTCGCCAGCCATTTCCTCGCGCCGCGTCTGGCCCGCGCGCAGCGCGCATGGCCGGCGTTGCGAATCGACCTGATGGGCGAGATGCATGCGGCGAACCTGTACACACGCGAAGCCGATCTCGCGGTGCGGCTGTCGCGGCCGAGCGAACCGGGGCTCGCCGCGCGCCGGCTCGGCACGATGCGCTTCGCGCTGTGCGCGGCCCGGGAATGGGCGGACGCGCCGCCCGATAGCTGGCCGTTCGTCGGCTACGACGATGCGCTCGCGCAAACGCCGCAGCAGCAATGGCTCGAACGCTTCGCAGCCGGGCGTCGTTTTGCGTTCATCGCCAACGACCTGGCCGCGCAGCATCGCGCCTGCGCAGCCGGGGCCGGCGTCGCGCTGCTGCCGCGGTTTCTCGTCGACGATCCGGCCGCGCACGCCGGCGCGCCGCTCGTCGAGCTGACGGCCGCGCCGCGCTGCGACATCGAGCGCGAGATCTGGCTCGTCGTTCACCCGGACGTGCGCCGGTCGCCTCGCGTGCAGCGCGTCGCCGACGCGATCGCCGATGCGGTTCACGCGGCGGACGGCAGGCTGTAAGCCGCCGAAACCGCAAACGGCTTTGCCATGCGCGCCGGCGGCCGGCATAGTAGCGTTTTGATTTCATTCGCCCTAACGCCATGCCTGCCGCTCCCGCCTGCGTCGTTCGCGACGCGACCGACGCCGATCTCGATGCGATCCACGCGATCTATGCGCACCACGTTCACCACAGCGTCGCGTCGTTCGAGGAAACGCCGCCTGACCTCGCCGAACTGCGCGCACGCCGCGACGCGGTGCTGCGCCACGGGTTGCCGTATCTCGTCGCCGAAAGCGACGGCCGCGTGGCCGGCTACGCCTACGCAACGCCGTACCGCACGCGCAGCGCGTACCGCTTCACGGTCGAGGATTCGATCTACATCGACGATGCGCAGCGTGGGCGCGGCATCGGCCGCGCGTTGCTCGCGGCGCTGATCGAGCACTGCGAACGCGGCCCGTGGCGACAGATGATCGCGGTGATCGCCGACGGCGGCACCGGCGGCTCGACGTCGCTGCATCGCGCGTTCGGCTTCGAGCCGGCCGGCCTGCTGAAAGCGGTCGGGTTCAAGCACGGCCGCTGGATCGACACGGCGCTGCTGCAGCGCCCGCTCGGCGACGGCGCTAACACGCACCCCGTCTCGCCCGAGCCTGGCGCGGCGCGCTAGAATGGCCGCATGCCAAAACAGACTCATTCCACGCCCGACGAGGCCGCGCCGGATTCCCGCAACGAGTACACGGTCGACGAACTCGCACGCGTGTCCGATACCACCGTGCGCAACGTCCGCGCCTATCAGGATCGCGGGCTGCTCGCGCCGCCGGAGAAACGCGGGCGCGTCGGCATCTACGACGACACGCACGTCGCGCGCCTGAAGCTGATCAACCATCTGCTCGCGCGCGGCTATACGCTGTCGAACATCCAGGACCTGATCAAGGCGATCGACGAAGGCCACGACCTGCGCTCGATCCTCGGCCTCGAAAACGCGATCGGCGGCCGCTGGTCGCACGAGCTGCCGAAAACCTATTCGCTCGCCGCGCTCGCGCAGATGTTCGGCCCGCAGGCAACCACGCAACTGTCGCGCGTGACCGAGCTCGGGCTGTTGGAACGGCGCGGCCTGTCGTTCGTCGCGAAAAGCCCCGCGCTGCTCGAGGCGGCGGCCGCGATGACGAAGGAAGGGATTCCGCCGCGCGAGCTGCTCGACGTGATCAGCCTCGCGCGCCCGCATTTCGACGCGATCGCGCGGCTGCTCGTCGATCTCGTCGTGAAACGGCTCGACCGCTACGACGCCGGCACGCTGCCGCCGGCCACCGACGTGCCGGCACTGGTCGACGCGATCTGGCGCCTGCGCCCGCTCGCGGCCGTGTTCGTCGAGGCCGAGACGAACCGCGCGCTCGAAACGGCCGCCAGCGCGTATCTCGGCGGGCGGGTCGCGACGATCCTCGACAAGAAGCTCAGCGACGAAGCGGCACGGCAGGCCGGTACGAGCGAGACGCAAGGCGACGGCGACGACGCATAGGGCCGCCGCTTGCGTCGGCTCGTCGCTGACAACGCGCGCGTATCCGGTTCGCGGAAAGACCGGCGGCCGTTGCAGGCGGGAACCGCCGTTCTCATGGGTCGGCGAAAGGCGGCAGCGCCGTTCGGCCCTCGTTCCCGCCGGACGGCACCGCATCGCTCTGCCTACGATAACCCGCCGCGCCGCAACACAGTTACAAGTTATCGGTTGACGCTAACCCGCCCGGCGGTTACTGTATGCGTCGAAGTCCAAGAAGTCCGATTGCTGTTCATCAATTGCTCGCTCTCCCCCCAGCGGTATTCGTTGTCCTCTCCCTCCTTGACGCTTCAGGCGCTCTCCAACAGAGCAACTCCCCGTATATTTTTTCTCAAGGAATCTTCATGGATACCGGTATCGTCAAGTGGTTCAACGACAGCAAAGGCTTTGGCTTCATCACGCCGGACAAGGGCGGCGACGACCTGTTCGCTCACTTCTCCGAAATCCGCGCCGACGGCTTCAAGACGCTGGCCGAGAATCAAAAAGTGAGCTTCGAAACGAAGCAAGGCCCGAAGGGTCTGCAAGCGGCCAACATCAAGCCGCTGTAAAGTTTGAAGGGCCCGGCCTCCCGCGATGGACGCCGGGTCGCAGCGACATCCCCACGGAGCTTCGTCTCCCAAAGTTGGCGCGATCGGCTTGATCTGCATCTGTTCAGTCAGCAGCTTGCCCAGCGCCACACGTCTCGTTGCACTTCATCCCCCCTCCGGCCGCAACGCCTTATTTTTACTTTCCGACTGCGTCAGATTCCGCTCGCAATGGCGTTGAATCGGCGTACCCGTGCGTATGGCGCACGGCACGCGCGCACTCGGCCATCATTAAAATTAAAATGGACAACCAACGAATTCAACAGTACAACGGCTATGCCGTCCAACCCTCGGCGCATCGCCTGCCCGACGGGTGTTTTTCATCCAACCTGCTGCTCGAACGTACCGACAGCACACACGACGAAGGCCGCTACCAGTTCTATTCGCTCGATTACTTCGCGAGCGAAGCGCAGGCGCTGGCGCATTCGGCACGCTGGGCACGCAACTGGGTCGATACGCGCGGCTGACGGCAGCGCCCCCAGTACCGGTGCTCATCGCGCATGAGCCGTGGGTACGGTCGATTCGAACCTCCGGATCGTCCCTCCGACGTCGTCGTCATCGCTGCGTCCTCTGCGCGCGGACATCGACGACGTACTCGCGACATCAGTGCAGACGACCATCAAAAAACCGGCGGGCAATCTGCCCGCCGGCCTGCTGCATCACCCGTCCGTTCACCGACTTCACCGCCCCGCCACCTTCTTCTGCCGCCACAGACACAGCAGATCGCAAGCCACGTGCGCGGCCGCGATCGCCGTGATGTCCGCGTGATCGTACGCAGGCGCCACCTCCACCACATCCGCTCCGACCAGATTCACCGCCCCGAGCCCCCGCACGATCGCCAGCGCCTGCGCCGACGACAACCCGCCCGCGACCGGCGTCCCCGTTCCCGGCGCGAAGGCGGGATCGAGGCAATCGATATCGAACGTCAGATACGCAGGCCGCGCGCCGACGATCTCGACGACCCGCTCGACCGCCGCCCGCGCACCATGGTCATGCACCCACGCGGCATCGAGCCGCTCGATCCCGAGAAAGTCGTCGTTCCACGTGCGGATACCGACCTGCACCGACGTCGCGGGATCGATGAGCCCTTCCTTCACCGCCTTGTAGAACATCGTCCCGTGATTGAGGCTGTCCGGATCGTCATCGGCCCACGTATCGCAGTGCGCGTCGAAATGGATCAGCGACAGCGGCTTGCCGTAGCGCTCCGCGTGCGCGACCAGCAGCGGATACGTGATGTAGTGGTCGCCGCCGAGCGTCAGCATCTTCGCGCCCGAATGCAGGATCGTGCGCGCATGCTCGACGATCGCGGGCTTGATCGACAGCGGGTTGTGCGCGTCGAACCAGCAGTCGCCATAATCGACGGCCGCGAGGTCGTCGAACGGATCGAAGCCCCACGGATACGGATGGAGCTCCGCGAGCTGCACGCTCGCCGCACGGATCGCGGCCGGCCCGAGCCGCGCACCGGAACGATAGGTCGTCGCGAGATCGAGCGGCACGCCGGAAATCGCGACGTCGATACCGTCGAGCGTGCGCGAGTAATTGCGGCGCATGAACGACAGCACGCCCGCATAGGTGTTTTCGATCGAGGAGCCGTACGGCGTCGTGCGACGGATCGCGCCGTCGCCGTGAAGAAGATCGGTCATGGTCGAGTTCGGGTTCGTGGTGGCCGGGCCGCCCCGCTTCGAGCGAGCGCTCGGGCCGGGCACGGCGTGGATACGTCATGCCTGCACCGGCTCGCGCATCCAGTCGCGAGGCGAGGCGGGACATCGACAGCGACAACGGCAATACCGCGGCGATCATAGCAAGCCGATCCGCCGCCGTTGCCCCGGTTCAGCCGGGGCAACGCGCGGAAAAATCCGCTGGCGGCGTCGCGGCCCGTCGCCGTCGTTTCCTAGAAGGATTCGCCGGTTTTCGCGCCCCCGTTCTTCCGGATAATGGCCGGCAGCCGCGCCATCGACCGCGCGCCGTCCGCCGCGGACGACAACGAACCGGAGACCCCCGCCTTGATCGCCACGCTTCCCGCCGCCTACCGCCGGCTCTGGCCGCTCGCCATCGCCGCGGCGCTGCTGTACGGGCTGTCGCTCGCCGCCGCGCCCTATCCGGGCCAGGCCGCCGCGAAAGCCGCGATGGGCATCCTGCTGCTCGCGGCGGGCAGCACCTGCGGCGCACCGCGCGAACGCACGTGGCTGTGCGCGGCGCTCGCGACCGCCGTGCTCGGCGACGTGCTCCTCGCACTGCCCGACTGGCCGCTGTCGTTCGTCCTCGGCCTCGGCGCGTTCCTGCTCACGCATCTGTGTTATTGCGCGATCTTCTTCCGGTGGCGCGCGCGGCCGCACGGCTGGCGCATCGTTGCGCTCGTCGGGCTGTGGATCGCCGCGCCGGCGTTTTACGTGGCGTTCCTCCCCCATCTCGGCGAGCTGCTGGCGCCGGTCGCCGTCTACATGCTCGTGCTGTGCTCGATGGCGAGCTTCGCGCTCGCCGCCCGCACGCACGGCCCGCTGGTCGCGATCGGCAGCCTGGTCTTCGTCGGCTCCGACACGCTGATCGGCGTCGGTCGGTTCCTCGGCGGTTTTCCGGGTATCGACTATTGCATCTGGGGCCTCTACGCGCTCGCGCAGGTCACGATCGTGGCCGGGGTTTTCCATGAGACGGCCAACCGGTCGATCCGTCCCTGATACCGTTTCAAACAGGCCGCCGCGTGCCGGCGGCCCCGCTTCTTCCGTGTCTCGCCCTGTCGACGGCCTTGTCCGCTCATCCCGCATCGCGGAAACCGGACCGTTCCAAACCCCGCTCAGCCTTTTCCCGCCTGGTTTTCGGCCCTTAGAGCGCCGCTTCTAGCCTCTTGCGGTTTCCGGGTTCACGCACTATCGTTACATCAACAAATGTAACATTAAAAAATGAGCCAAATCGGAGACACCCGGATGAATGCTCGCACGTTGCCTTTCGGTCCACCCGGCCATGACGGCCTGGACGAAACCATCGACATCGCCATCATCGGCACCGGCTTTGCCGGCCTCGGGATGGCGATCCGCCTGAAACAAACGGGCGTGACCGACTTCGTCGTCCTCGAGAAAGCCGCGTCGGTCGGCGGCACATGGCGCGACAATCATTACCCCGGGTGTGCATGCGACGTGCAATCGCACGTCTATTCGTTCTCGTTCGCGCCGAACCCGCGCTGGACGCGCATGTTCGCGCCGCAGCCGGAGATCCGCGCGTATCTGGAAGACTGCGTGCAGCGCTTCGGCGTCGGCCCGCACCTGCGGATGAATCACGAACTGCAGCGCGCCGAATACGACGAAGCCGCGCAACGCTGGCGCCTCACGTTCGCGAACGGCAAGCGACTATCCGCGCGCGTGCTGGTGTCGGGAATGGGCGGCCTGTCGCGCGCCGCGCTGCCGGCGATTCCCGGCGTCGAAACCTTCCAGGGCCGCGCATTCCATTCGCAGCAGTGGGATCACGATTACGCGCTCGAAGGCAAACGCGTCGCGGTGATCGGCACCGGCGCGAGCGCGATCCAGTTCGTGCCGCAGATCGCGCCGCGCGTGAAGTCGCTCGCGCTGTTCCAGCGCACGCCGCCGTGGATCATGCCGAAGCCCGACCGCAACCTGACCGGCTTCGAGAAATGGCTGTTCCGCACGCTGCCGTTCACGCAGAAGGTCGTGCGCAGCGGCATCTACTGGATGCTCGAATCGCGCGTGCTCGGCTTCGCGATCCATCCGTCGCTGATGAAGAACGTGCAGAAGCTCGCGCTGCGCCACATCCGCAAACAGATTCCCGACCCGGCGCTGCGCAAGACGGTCACGCCGAACTACACGCTCGGCTGCAAGCGCGTGCTGATCTCGAACGACTACTACCCGGCGCTGTCGCGCAAGAACGTCGACGTGATCACGACCGGCATCGATCGCATCGAAGCCGACGCGGTCGTGACGACCGACGGCAAGCGTCATGAAGTCGACTGCCTGATCTACGGCACTGGCTTCCAGGTGGCCGACCCGTATCCGCGCGGGGCGATCATCGGCCGCGGCGGCCTCGACATCGTCGACGCGTGGCGCGACGGCGCGCATGCGTATCTCGGCACGACGCTGCCGGGCTATCCGAACTTCTTCATGATCGTCGGCCCGAACACGGGCCTCGGCCACAACTCGATGGTGTTCATGATCGAATCGCAGATCGAGTACATCCTCGGCGCGCTGCAGGCGATGCACCGCGAACGCGCGGATGCGATCGAGGTGCGCCCGCTCGTCGAGGCGCAGTTCAACCGCGACCTGCAGGGCAAGCTGAAAAAGGCGATCTGGTCGACGGGCGGCTGCAAGAGCTGGTACCTCGACCCGCGCACCGGCAAGAACACGACGCTGTGGCCGGGCTTCACGTGGCGCTTCCGCCAGGCGACCGCGCACTTCTCGATCGCCGATTACCACACGTATCGCGCGCCGCAGCACGACACGACCGCGCGGCCCGTCGCCGCGCCGGCCGCTTCCGCTTCCACGTCCGCCGAAGCGGCCTGAGCCAGACAAGGAGCCATCGACATGAAAGATTTCGCCAACAAGGTCGCCGCGATCACGGGCGCCGGCTCGGGCATGGGTCGCGCGCTCGCGATCCAGCTCGCGCAGGCCGGCTGCCACGTGTCGCTCGCCGACAAGAACGGCGTCGGCCTCGCCGAGACCGAACGGATCGTCCGCGCGATCGCACCGAACGTGCGCGTGTCGACACGCGTGCTCGACGTCGGCGATCGCGACGCGATGTTCGCGTGGGCCGACGACACCGCGAAGGAGCACGGCAAGGTCAACCTGATCTTCAACAATGCGGGCGTCGCGCTGTCGAGCACGATCGAAGGCATGGAATACGGCGATCTCGAGTGGATCGTGAACATCAACTTCTGGGGCGTCGTGCATGGCACGAAGGCGTTCCTGCCGCACCTGAAGGCATCGGGCGACGGCCACGTGATCAACACGTCGAGCATCTTCGGGATCTTCGCGCAGCCGGGCATGAGCGGCTACAACGCGACCAAGTTCGCGGTGCGCGGCTTCACCGAATCGCTGCGCCAGGAGCTCGACATGATGAAGTGCGGCGTGTCGGCCACCTGCGTGCATCCGGGCGGCATCCGCACGAACATCGCGCAGTCGAGCCGCGTCGCGAAGAACATGGTCGGCTTCATCGTCGAGAGCGAACAGCAAGGCAAGGACAGCTTCGAGAAGTTCTTCATCACGACCGCCGACGAAGCTGCGCGCACGATCCTCGCCGGCGTGCGCAAGAACAAGCGCCGCGTGCTGATCGGCCGCGACGCGAAGGGCGCCGACTGGATGGCACGCATCCTGCCGGCCGCCTACCAGGCGCTCGTCGTGCTCGCGACGCGCCGCGAGGCCGCGAAGGCCCGGCGCCATGCCGCGCGCGGCACGCCGACGCCGGTGCACGCCACCTACAACAATGCAGGCAACCAGGGAGAACAATCATGACGACACCGAACATGATGCCCGTGCGGCGCGACATCCGTTTCGCGCTGCCGCCCGAACGCGCGAAGGACTGGCATGTGCAGGGCGTGCCGGTCACGCACTTCATGAACGCACTGTCGCTGCTGTTCCCGGCCGGCGAACGCTTCTTCATGGATTCGGTGCGCCACTACCGCGACCGGATCGAGGATCCCGAGCTGAAGAAGCAGGTGCTCGGCTTCATCGGCCAGGAAGCGATGCACACGCGCGAGCACATCGAGTACAACGACCTGCTGCAGGCGTCCGGCCTGCCCGCGCACAAGCTCGACAAGCGCCTGTGGACGATCCTCGGCTGGTTCAAGAAGGTGCTGCCGCACTCGATGCAGCTGGCGATCACGATCGCGCTCGAGCACTACACGGCGATCCTCGCGAACCAGTTGCTGTCGGGCCACGAGCACCGGATCGACGGCTCGGTCGAAGGCTACCGGCAGATGTGGATGTGGCACGCGATGGAGGAAACCGAGCACAAGGCGGTGTCCTACGACGTGTGGCGCACCGTGATGAAGCCGGGCCTCGGCAGCTACCTGCTGCGCACCGGCACGATGCTGACGACGACCGTATTCTTCTGGGCCATCGTGTTCGACTTCCACGTGCGGCTGATGCGCGCCCACCGTCGCGAACACGGCAAGTTCGGCGGCATGTGGCGCCTCGTGAAGTATCTGTACAGCCCGAAGAACGGCGTGTTCCCGAGCATCGCGCGCGAATGGCTCGACTACTTCCGCCCGGGCTTCCACCCGTGGGATCACGATAACCATCAGTACTTGCAGGAGCTCGACGCGCTGCTCGAGAACATCGACGCGACCAACGCGCGCTATGCGGCGCAAGCCGCCCCGCGCCGCGTGCCGCTGCATTCGGTGGCGCAGGCATGACGCCATGGCGCGCGCTCCCGAGATGCTGACCGTCCAGTCGGGCGACGTGAAACTCGCCGTCTACGCAAGCGGCTCGCGTCGCGCGCCGCCGCTGATCCTCGTGCACGGCTATCCCGACTCGGCGGCCGTGTGGGCGCCGATCCGCGCGCGGCTCGCGAAACGCTACCGCGTGATCGCATACGACGTGCGCGGCGCCGGTGCATCGGATGCGCCGCGCCGCCGTGCCGACTACACGCTCGAACGGCTCGCCGGCGACCTGAAGGCGGTGGCCGATGCGACCTGCGGCGGCCGGCCGTTCCACCTGGTCGGCCACGACTGGGGCTCGATCCAGTGCTGGGAAGCCGTGACCGATCCGGCGTTCCGCGGCCGCATCGCGTCGTACACGTCGATCTCCGGCCCGTGCCTCGATCACGTGTTCCGCGCGAAGATGCGCGTCAGGCAGAGCCTGAAGTCGTGGTACATCGCGTTCTTCCACCTGCCGCTCGTGCCGTCGCTGGTGTGGCGGCTCGGCGGTGCCGCGCTGTGGCCGCGCTGGCTCCAGCTCACCGAGCGCGTGCGTGCCGAGCGCGATCCCGCGCAACTGAAGAACGCGCTGAACGGGATGCAGATGTACCGCGCGAATTTCCTCGCACGAGCCCGCAGGCCGCGCGAACGGTACGCGCAGGCGCCGGTGCAGATCCTGGTTCCAGTGCGCGACCGCTACGTGACGCCCGAGATGTCGGTCGACCTCGATCGCTGGCTCGGCGACCACGTGCGCGAGGAAATCGACGGCACGCACTGGATCGTGCTGCGTCACCCGGACATGATCGCGTCGCGGATCGACCGCTTCGCGTCCGCGCAGGAGCGGCCGGCGGCGACGCACGCCGCGGTTCAGCGTGCCGTCGGCGGCGCCGGCAGGCGTCTGAACAGCGTCTCGTAATCGACGACGAGCCCGTCGTCGTCGATGTCCATTTCCGCGGTGAAATTCCGGAAGATCCCTTCGTAGCGGTAGCGGCGGCCCGGTTCGATGCACGCATAAGCCTGCTTGACCGGCTTGACGGTCAGGTCCGGCGTCGAGATGTAGGCGACGTCGATCGGCCGTCGCTCGCCGCGCGCGAGCCCGAGGCGGCCGATCGGCAGCGAATTCGTGAACGGCGTCGCCGCGATGTCGATGTCGATGCAACCCTCCAGTTCCGGCAGTGCACGGCCTGAACCGTCGCGCCAATGCCCGGCCCCGTCGCCGCGCAATTCGAGCGTGCCGCCGCCCATTACCTTGAGCACTGCGTAAGTCACGCGCCATTGCGCATCGCACTCGACGCGATACGCAAGCCCATACGCACGACCGTACCGCTGGCCGACCACCGCGCTTTCGACGACGAGCGCGCCGCCGCTCCGGTCGAACGTCAGATGTTCGACCCCGTCGCCTTCGAGCGACGCCCACCGCACTTCACGCATCGTTCCGCCTCCCGGTTTCCCATTGCAGGGCATCGTCGCACAAATCCCGACTATCCAGAATTCCCTATTCCGGTGCATGAGATTGTGTCCTATGCTCGCGGCTCATCCTGTTCCGCCGTCATCATGCCTACCGCCCGCCCTGCCTCGCCGCCGATCGACCTGCGCATTCTGCTGCGCGGCATCGGGCAGGTCGTGCTGCAGGCGAACGCGCTCACCGGCACGCTGCTGCTCGCCGCGCTCGCGCTGACCGACCTGCGGCTCGCGTGCGCGGCGCTGGTCGGCACCGCCGCCGCCAGCATGACGGCCGTGCTGACGGGCGCCGAGCGCCGCGACGTCGAACAGGGGCTGCACGGCTTCAACGGCGCGCTGGCCGCGCTGATCGCCGTGCTGTTCGCGCCCCATCAACTCGCCGCCGTCGCGCTGGCGCCGCTGGTGGCGATCGGCGCGGCGCTCGTGCAACGCGCGATGCGGGGATCGCTCGCCCGCTGGCGCCAGTGCCCGTATTCGAGCCCGTGCCTGGCCGTCACCGCGCTGTGGTTCCCGTTTATCGCACTGCAACAGGCGGACGGCGTAACCGCCGGCCCGCTGCTGACGCCGGCTTGCGCCACCGACGCGCTGCTGTCCGGTATCGCCCAGACCACCTTCGCGCACGGCGCATGGGCCGGCTCGCTGGTCGTCGCCGGCCTCGCCGTCGCATCCCGCCGCGCGGCCGCGTTCGCGCTTGGCGGCGCGGCCGTCTCGACCGTGCTGCTGGTCGCACTCGGCGCAAGCGGCGCGTCGTTCGCCGGCGGCCTGCTCGGCTTCAACGGCGCGCTCGCCGCCCTTGCGCTGATGTCGCGCGGGCCGCGTGCGGCGTTCGCGGCCGCCGCACTCGCCGCGCTGATTCAATGGCTCGCGATGCGCGCGGGCATCCCGGTGTTCACGGCCCCGTTCGCGCTCGCGTCGTGGGCAACCGTAGCCGTCGCGCGCCGCCTCACCCTCGGAGAACCCGATGTCGTTCGCACACCGTCCTGATGCCGTGAAGCCCGGCGGCCCGATCTCGGACGCCGAGCGCCGATTGCGCGTCGACCTCGCCGCCGCATACCGGCTCGTCGCACTGAACGGCTGGGACGACCTGATCTACACGCATCTGTCCGCGACCGTGCCCGGCGAGCCCGGCCACTTCCTGATCAACCCGTTCGGCCTCACGTTCGACGAGGTTCGCGCATCGAACCTCGTGAAGATCGATCTGGCCGGCCAGCGGATCGGCGACGGCGAGCACGCCGTCAACGTGACCGGCTTCGCGCTGCATGCGGCCGTGCACGCCGCGCGCGCCGACGCCGTCTGCGTGATGCACCTGCACAATACGGCCGGCATCGCCGTGTCGATCCAGCGCGACGGGCTGCTGCCGGCGTCGCAGCACGCGTTACGCTTTCATGGCGATCTCGCGTACCACGACTATGAAGCGCTCGCGTTCTCGCCGGCCGAAGGCATGCGGCTGACCGCGAGTCTCGGCGCGAAATCCGCGATGCTGCTGCGCAACCACGGCACGCTGACGGTCGGCCGCACCGTCGCCGAAGCCTATGTGCTGATGGATACGCTGATCAAGGCGTGCGACATCCAGGTGCGCGCGCAGGCCGGCGGCGGGCCGCTCGTGCTGCCGGAGCCGGCCGTCGCCGAGCGCACCGCCGAACAACTGCGCGACGGCGGCGCGATCGAAGGCGAACTGGAATGGCCGGCGCTGCTGCGCCGGCTCGACCGGATCGATCCGTCGTATCGCGACTGACGCTGCCTCCACACCCGACCGAATCGTTCGTCGTCAATCGTTCAATCCCAACCGGAGCATCTGTCATGCCGACTTTCAATATCCAGCTCTTCGAAGGCCGCACCGTCGAGCAAAAGCGCGCATTCGTCGAAGCAATCACGCGCGTCACGTGCGAAACGCTCGGCTGCACGCCGGGCTCGGTCGATATCATCCTGACCGACGTGAAGAAGGAGAACTGGGCGACGGCCGGGAAGCTGTGGAGTGACGAGCGCTGAAAGCGCGTCGCACCGAAACGGCGCGCTTCCGAAGCACGGGAGCGCGTCGTCATCGTCCGATCGCGACGCGGTTCCGATCCGACCGCCCCTCAATCGACATCCCGCAGCGTCTTCAAATATCCGATCGCATCAGCTATCTCGAAATATCGCCGTTGACAACGATTCTCGCTACCACTAACTTTCGGGAACATCGCGGCGTCCAGCGAACATTCCGATCCAACTGCGAAGTGAATCAAAGGCTTTTCTCAGACTTTTGTGAAGATACCTTCGCACAACGAATCATTGTTTCTGCCTTGGCACGCGAAGCAGCGTCGTTGTTTTCGTCGGCACCCCGACCATCGGCAACGCACTTGGGCTCCTACCGCAGCCCCGAATGCGGAGAGAAATACGCGAGCAAATACTCGCCAATGACCGTACCGACAGGCAATACATGATCTCGGACCAACACGTCGCACGTGCGCTGAACGATCTGATCCTGCAAATGGGCGCCGATCTGGACCGCTCCTTGCTAACAGTGAAAGCGTCGTGTCCCGACGCCGAGTTCGTGATCTATCGCAAATTCGTTTCGTCGCTGTTGACCACGATGCTGGTCGACTTCATGAATCCGCTCCATGCACGGCACCCCGACCTGAAGCCTCCCGAACTCTCGTGATCCCGGCCCGCGCTGCCCGTCACGGGCGGTGCGGGCGGCTTTCGCGGCGCGGGCCCTCGCCCATTGTGCGCCCGCACATCGCTTTGTCACGCAATCGGCGCATAATGCCGGACAGACGCAGCAGCCAATGGCCACCCGACGGAGACCGCCATGGAAGCGAAGAACGAGGAAGTCGTCGCACACCTGCTCTCCGACGTCGTCGAATTCGCGCGCGCTCGGCTGCCCGAAGCCACGTTCCGGATCGTCGAACCCTTCCTGCGTCACTACTACGATTTCGTCGACGCCGACGATCTGCAGAACCGCAGCATCGCCGACCTGTACGGCGCCGCGATGGCGCACTGGCAAACCGCCCAGAAATTCGTGCCCGGCAGCGAACGCCTGCGCGTGTACAACCCGATCCTCGAACAGCACGGCTGGCATTCCGACCACACGGTGATCGAGATCGTCAACGACGACATGCCGTTCCTGGTCGACTCGGTGACGATGGCCGTCAACCGTCTCGGGCTCGCGCTGCACTCGGCGCTGCACCCGGTGTTCCGCATCTGGCGCGGTGCCGGCGGCGGCATCGAGCGGGTCGACGCGGGCGGCGCGACGTCCGCCGACGGCCAGTCGCAACTCGCGTCGTTCATCCATTTCGAAGTCGACCGCTGCGGCGACGCCGCGTTGCTCGACACGCTGCGCGAGGACATCGCGCGCGTGCTCGGCGACGTGCGCGCGTCGGTCGAGGACTGGCCGAAGATCGTCGACATCGCCCGCGCGACGATCAAGGAGATGAAGGCGCGCGAATCGACCGCGGAGGACATCGAGGCGCGCGCGTTCCTCGAATGGATGGCCGCCGATCACTTCACGTTCCTCGGTCAGCGCGACTACGCGCTCGTATCGGACGGCACGGGCTTCGGCCTGCGCGGCATCGAGGGCTCGGGCTTCGGCATCCTGCGCGAATCGCTGCGCACGTCCGATGCGCCCGACGTGACGCCGCTGCCGCAGGCCGCCGCCGACATCATCACCGGCGCGTGGCCGATCTTCCTGACCAAGGCGAATTCGCGCGCGACCGTGCACCGCCCCGGCTATCTCGACTACGTCGGCGTGAAGCTCGTCGGCGCCGACGGCAAGGTCACCGGCGAGCGCCGCTTCATCGGGCTCTACACGTCGACCGCGTACATGGTGTCGAGCGCCGAGATCCCGATCGTGCGCCGCAAATGCGCGAACATCGTGCGGCGCGCGGGCTTCTTGCCGAAGGGGCATCTCGGCAAGTCGCTGGTGACGGTGCTCGAAACCTATCCGCGCGACGAACTGTTCCAGGCCGACGAAGACCAGCTCTACGACATCGCGCTCGGCATCCTGCGCCTGCAGGAACACCAGCGCACGCGCCTGTTCGTGCGCCGCGACCGCTTCGACCGCTTCGTGTCGTGCCTCGTGTTCGTGCCGCGCGACAAGTACAACACCGACCTGCGCCGCCGCATCGCGAAGCTGCTCGTCGATGCGTACAACGGCGTGAACGTCGAATTCACGCCGCTGCTGTCGGAATCGGCGATCGCACGGATTCATTTCGTCGTGCATGCCGAACCGGGCACGATGCCCGACGTCGACACGCGCGAACTCGAAACGCGGCTCGTGCAGGTCACGCGCCGCTGGCAGGACGACCTCGCCGACGCGCTGCTCGACGCATTCGGCGAAGAGCAAGGCAACCGTCTGCTGCAGCGCTACGCGGAATCGTTCCCGGCCGGCTATCGCGACGACTATCCGGCGCGTACGGCCGTGCGCGACATCGAGCTGATCGAGCGCGTGAAGGATTCGGGCCAGCTCGCGATGAACCTGTACCGGCCGATCGAGGCCGAGCCGCGCGCGTTCCGCTTCAAGGTCTATCGCGCGGGCGACCCGATCGCGCTGTCGCGCAGCCTGCCGATGCTCGAACACCTCGGCGTGCGCGTCGACGAGGAGCGGCCGTACCGGATCCAGACGCAGGACGGCACGCATGCGTGGGTACACGATTTCGGGCTGGAGCTCGCCGACGATACCGAATTCGACATCGAGCGCGTGAAAGGCCTGTTCGAGGATGCATTCGACCGAATCTGGAGCGGCCGGATCGAGAACGACGACTTCAACCGCCTCGTGCTGCGCGCACACCTGAGCGCACGGGAAGTGACGATCCTGCGCGCATATGCGAAATACCTGCGGCAGGTCGGATCGACCTTCAGCGATGCCTATATCGAACGCGCGCTGACCGGCAATCCGGCGATCGCGCGGCAACTCGTCGAGCTGTTCCTGCTGCGCTTCGACCCGCACATCGGCAACACGCGCGACGTGCAGGCCGAACGGCTGCTGAAGGCGATCGAAGGCGCGCTCGACCAGGTGCCGAATCTCGACGAAGACCGCATCCTGCGCCAGTTCCTCGGCGTGATCAACGCGACCGAGCGCACGAACTACTTCCTCGCCGACGCGAACGGCGAATCGAAGCCGTACCTGTCGTTCAAGTTCGATCCGGCGAAGGTGCCCGGGCTGCCCGAACCGAAGCCGATGTTCGAGATCTGGGTGTATTCGCCGCGTGTCGAGGGCGTGCACCTGCGCGGCGGCCGCGTCGCGCGCGGCGGCCTGCGCTGGTCGGATCGCCGCGAGGATTTCCGCACCGAGGTGCTCGGGCTGATGAAGGCGCAGATGGTGAAGAACGTCGTGATCGTGCCGGTCGGCTCGAAAGGCGGCTTCGTCGTGAAGAACCCGCCGCCGCCGAGCGATCGCGAAGCATGGATGCGCGAAGGCATCGCGTGCTACCAGACGTTCCTGCGCGGGCTGCTCGACCTCACCGACAACCTCGCCGGCAACGCGATCGTGCCGCCGCCCGACGTCGTGCGTCACGACCCCGACGATCCGTACCTGGTCGTCGCCGCCGACAAGGGCACGGCCACCTTCTCCGACTATGCGAACGCGATCTCGCACGAATACGGCTTCTGGCTCGACGACGCGTTCGCATCCGGCGGCTCGGTCGGCTACGACCACAAGAAGATGGCGATCACCGCGCGCGGCGCGTGGGAATCGGTGAAGCGGCACTTCCGCGAGATGGGCGTCGACACGCAGACCACCGACTTCACCGTGGTCGGCATCGGCGACATGTCGGGCGACGTGTTCGGCAACGGGATGCTGCTGTCGCCGCATATCCGGCTCGTCGCCGCGTTCGATCACCGGCACGTGTTCCTCGACCCGAACCCCGACCCGGCGACGAGCTTCGCGGAGCGCCAGCGTATGTTCGCGCTCGAACGCTCGAGCTGGGCCGACTACGACACGGCCGCGATTTCGCCGGGCGGCGGCGTGTATCCGCGCACCGCGAAGACGATCCCGCTGTCGCCGGCCGTGCAGGCCGTGCTCGGCATCGACGCGCACGCACTGCCGCCGACCGAGCTGATCCGCGCGATCCTCCAGGCGCCGGTCGACCTGCTGTACAACGGCGGCATCGGCACCTACGTGAAGGCGACGCGCGAAACTCATGCGCAGGTCGGCGACCGCGCGAACGACGCGGTGCGCGTGAACGGCGCGGACCTGCGCTGCAAGGTCGTCGGCGAAGGCGGCAATCTCGGCTGCACGCAGTTCGGCCGCATCGAGTTCGCTCAGCGCGGCGGCCGCATCAACACCGATGCGATCGACAACTCGGCCGGCGTCGATTGTTCGGATCACGAAGTCAACATCAAGATCCTGCTCGGGCTCGTCGTCTCCGACGGCGAGATGACCGAGAAGCAGCGCAACGCGCTGCTCGCCGAGATGACCGACGAAGTCGGGCTGCTCGTACTGCGCGACAACTACTACCAGACGCAGGCGCTGTCGATCGCGGGCCGCCATGCGGTCGAACTGCTCGACGCCGAGGCGCGCCTGATGCGCTGGCTCGAACGCGCGGGCCGCCTGAACCGCGTGATCGAATTCCTGCCGACCGACGACGAAGTCGCCGAGCGGCAGGCCGCGAAGCTCGGCCTCACGTCGCCGGAGCGCGCGGTACTGCTCGCGTACAGCAAGATGTGGCTCTACGACGCGCTGCTCGAATCCGACGTGCCCGAGGATCCGCTGGTGGCGGCGATGCTCGTCGACTACTTCCCGAAGCCGCTGCAACAGCGCTTCAGCGAGCCGATGCGCCGCCATCCGCTGCGCCGCGAAATTCTCGCGACGCACCTGACCAACGCGCTCGTGAACCGCGTCGGCTGCGCATTCGTGCACCGGCTGATGGAGGAGACCGACGCGAAGCCCGGCGACATCGTACGCGCGTGCATCATGGCGCGCGACGTGTTCGACCTCGATGCGGTATGGCGCGACATCGACGCGCTCGACAACCGCGTCGCCGACGACGTACAGGCGCGCATGTTCGTCGACGTCGCGCGGCTGCTGGAGCGCGCGGCGCTGTGGTTCCTGCGGCATCTGCAGTCGGGTGCGGTGGCCGACGGCGGCGTCGCCGGATTGATCGCGCGCTGCCGCGACGCAGTGCAGCGCATCGCGCCGCAACTGCCGTCGCTGCTGCCGGCCGACGATCTCGATGCGCTGTCCGAGCGGCAACGCGTGCTGGTCGACGCCGGCGTCGACGCCGCGCTCGCCGGGCGCGTCGCGAGCGGCGACATCTCGGCCGCGCTGCTCGACATCGCCGAAGTGGCGGCGACCTGCCATCGCAGCCTCGAACTGGTCGCGGGCGTCTACTTCTCGCTCGGCACGCTGCTCAACTACGGGTGGATCGGCGAACGCGCGGCCACGCTGCCGACGCCGACGCACTGGGACATGCTGGCGCGCGCGGCCGCGCTCGCGGAAGTCGCGCGGCTCAAGCGCACGCTTGCCACCAGCGCGCTGGCGGAATCGCCCGATTCGACCACGCCGGACGCGATCGTCGGCGCGTGGCGCGCGCGCCGCGAGACCGCGCTCGCGCGCTACGAGCACCTGCTCGCCGATCTGCGCGCGTCGGGCGGCGCGAGCCTCGCGGTGCTGCTCGTGGTCGTGCGGGAGATGGCCGTGCTCGAACGGGCGTGAAGCTCACACGCGCGGCACGCCGCGGTCACACCGTCGCGACGAGCAGTTCCTCCGCGCGATTCGGCGGGCGCAACCCGTCGGTACGATCGGCGAAATAGCGGCGCGTGAGGTCCGCCGCCGACACGTGCTCGGCCCGCGTGAAGCCGGCTTGCGTCGCGAGCGCGCAAATCTGCGCCGGCGTGAAGAAACTGATGAACGGCGTGCCGCTCTCGCGCGCGCCCTTGGCGGCCATTTCGAGGCCCGGGCGCACGTCGGGATCGGCATGTTCGAGCGGCAGCAGGAAGGTCATCGCGAATGTCGAGCCCGGCGCGAGCGACGCCACCTCGCGCAACGCCGCCACGTTCGCTTCGTGCGTCAGGTACATGCTCACGCCGGTGGACACCACGACTGCCGGTTTGTCCGCATCGAAGCCCGCCCGCACGAGCGCGTCGTGCCACGATTGCTTCGCTTCGAAATCGACCGGCACGAAGCGCAGCCAGTCCGGCACGCCGAAGCCGAGTTCGATCAGGCGGCGGCGTTTCCACGCCTGAGGCGCGGGCGGATCGACCTCGAAGACGGTCAGTCGCGATGCCATCTCGGGCCGGCGCTGTACGAAACTGTCGAGGCCCGCGCCCAGGATCACGTACTGGTTCACGCCCCGCGCGGCCTCGTCGACAACGAGATCCTCGATGAAGCGCGCCCGCGCGACGATCGACGCGCGAAACGGCCGCGTGAAGCGCTGATCCATGTCGCCACGCCGCTGCCAGCCGGGCGGCGGCGCGAGCAGACGCAGGCCGACTTCATCGGCGAGCACGTGCGGCGGCTCATCGAGTTCGACGTGAAGCGCGCGCCACAGCGCGACGCGCTCGGCGGTGCTGTCGGGCCCATCCTGATGGCGGTCGGTCATCGTCATCACCTCATGCACCGGACTTGCCCGGCGCCTGCAGGCGCCACACGCGCCCGTCCGGATCGCGCACGGTCATGTCGCGCGTGCCCCAGTGCGTATCCTCGAACGGCGTGACCACGTCGACGATCGGTTGCGGCCGCACGGCCTGCTCGTCGGGCACCTTCAGCACGACCTGCATGTCGGGCTTCTCGCTCGCCGGCACCTCGGCGATGAACAGGAACGGGCCGTCGCCGCACCTGAGCTGGCCCGAGTGATGATCGGTTTCGAATTCCAGCGTGAAGCCCAGCGCCTGGAAAAACTTCGCCGACTTGCCCCAGTTGTGCGTCGTCAGGTACACGGCTTCGATTCGCTCGGATGACATGTCACTCCTCCTTGTCGGATGGGCCGGCCCCCGGTTGCGGAGCGGCCAGATACGCGCGCAATGCGTCGGCCACCAGCGCGGACAGCGACTGCTCCGTCTCGATGGCGCGATGCTTGACCTGCCGGATCAGGCTCAGCGGCAGGTACACGTTGAATTGCTTCACTTCTTCGTCGGTCATGGTTACTAGTATGCTAGCAAACTAGCAAAAGTCAACCGAAGACGATGGCGGGACGGTCACGGCCCGCGTGCGAGCCGCCGGCGATGTCGTGTATCCGTGTTACGTCGCGCGCGCCGCAAGCCGCGCGAACAGCGCGTCGAGATCGAATCCCGCCGTATCGATGCCGATCGTGTCGCGCAGGCACGCCGCCCAGTCGGCCGCATCGTCGAACGTGACCGTGCGCCCGGCTCCCGCCGCGTCGCGCAGCGTCAGCACGGTGTTGAGCAACGCCGCGCGGCCGTCCGGCAGCACACGGCACGCGATCAGGTCGTTCACGAAGATCGATTCGGGATACGTCGACGTAAACCAGTTCGCGGCTTCGTAATCGATCCACTCGGCCGGCTTCAGCGAGAAGCGGTAGGTCGTCTGCCAGCCGTCGGGGATCTCGAACTGCATGTCGAATTCGCCATCGACCGGTGCATCGATCACGCGAAACGCGCCGTGCGGCGTCAGTTGCCGCTCGCCCGGCACGAAGCGCAGCGGCGCGGTCAGCGTCGCGCTGCCGAAGCCGATGTCCGCGAACCACGCCGCGCCGTCGAGATCGATGCGCAGCAGCATGTGCGTCTGCGCGGTGACGATCTCGGGCGGCCGCATCCAGCGCACGCGCGCGATCAGCGGCGTCACGCGAAAGCCGATCGTCGTGAGCGCGGTGTAGAACAGCTTGTTGAGTTCGAAGCAGTAGCCGCCGCGGCGGCGTTCGATCACCTTGTCGACGAGCGCGGGCAGGTCGAGCGCGACCCGCGCGCCGGTCAGCGGATTGAGGTTTTCGAACGGGATTGCCTGCGGATGCAGCAGATGCAGCCGGCGCAGCACGTCCAGCGTCGGTTCGGCCGGGCCGTCGTAGCCGATGCGGGAGAAATAGCGCGAGAGGTCGAACGAGTCAGTCATGAACCGGCACCGATGGGAGGAACACGCCACGATAGCATCGCGCGAAATCCCCATGTTGTGCGGGGCCATGGCGCGTCACCGGCGCGCACGATGCCGGCCACAGCATCGCGCACGCCACCGCGCAGCGTTACGGCAGCAGCTTCAGCGCGGACGACGCGACCGACGGCACCGAAATACCCTGGCTCGTCGCGAACTGCACGGCCTGGCCGAGCGTCGCGGCAAGCGACTGCAACTGGCCCGGCGCGCTTTGCGCGATATACGTCGCGGCCTGCATGTTCTGCGGATTCAGGCCAGATTGCAGCAACGACGCGGCGCTCGTCGAGCCGAGATTGCCGAGCCCCGACTGCAGTTGCGAATACTGCGTGAGGCCCTGCCCCAGCGACGCGAGGCCGTTGCTGAACGCCTGCTTGTCGATCGGGCCGTGCGTGGCGCCCCCGCTCGCGAATGCCTGGCCGAGCGCCTGCGACACCGATTGTTGCGCGCCGCCCATCTGCGACAGCGTGGCCGGCGACAGCGCATCGCCGCCGGACAACTGGCTCGCGGCCTGCTGCGCTTGCCCGGCCGCCCCCGTCAGCCCCATCGCCGACGCGAGCGACGACTGGCCGTTCAGCACCTGCTGGTTCGCACCGACATAGGCCTGCAGCAACTGCGCGACACCGCCCTGCGCAGGCGCCGCCTGCTGCTGCCCGCCGCCGAACAGCGACGCGCCGATCGACTGCAGGTCGAGCTGCGCGTGCGCGGCGCCGCTCACCAGGATGCCGAACGCGATGCCTGCCGAGGCCAGATGCCGGCCCGTCGCGCGAATGTGCTTCATGTGTTTCCCTCGTGCCCGAATGGTCGAGGCGATATTGTCGAAGCGCGTCGCGCGCCGCCGCAACGACTGAAACACATCGAAACGAAATCGGGCCGCGCCGCCGCTTGCAATCCGGCGGCCGACGGGCCCCGTCGCGCAGATTCCCGTGCGGTTGCCGCGCGATGTCGCGCACGTCCCGCGATTCTTTCTCCGGTTGCATCAATGGATGCCGGCTCCGGCCTGCGGCGGCGACGCGACGCAATGCATCCGCCACGCGCTTCGCGTCGAGCGATGGACAACGAAACGGGCAGCCCGTCGCCGCCCGTTTCGTCGCCCGGCTTACCGGCTGCTTGCCGGCCGCGGTATTACGCTGCCGTTCTTACGCTGCCATCCACGCCGGCACTCGCCGGGCCACCCAGCCGGCCGCCTGCTCGTAGCCGCGCGCAAGCTGCAGCACCGCGAGATCGGCGCGCGGACGACCGATCAGTTGCATCCCCATCGGCAAGCCGGCGTCGTTGAAACCGACCGGCACGTTGATCACCGGGCAGCCGGCCAGCGTCCACGGCACGACCGTTTCCATCCAGCGGTGATAGGTGTCCATCGCGCGGCCCGCGATCTCCTTCGGCCAGCGCTGGTCGACGTCGAACGGGAACACCTGCGCGGTCGGCGCCGCGATGAAGTCGTAACGGTCGAAGAAGCTCAGCGCCGCCTGATGCCACGCGGTCCGTTCGACGCTCGCGTCGAACACCGCCGCGCCCTGCATCGCGAGCAGCCCCTCGACCTCGTAGATCGCCTCGGGCTTCAGCAGCGCGCGCCGCGCCGGGTCGCGATAGTGCGCGAGCAGCCCGCCGCCCGACAACAGGTGCCGGTGCGCGAGCCACAGGCGCCAGATCCGGTCGGGCGCGAACGCCGGCAGCGCCGCATCGACGTCGCAGCCGATCTCGCGCAGCGTCGCCAGCCCGCGCTCGCACTGCGCGAGCACGCCGGCCTCGGTCGCGAGATAGCCGTTCCAGTCGCCGACCCACGCGACGCGCTTGCCGCGCAGGTCCGCGTCGAGCGGCTGCGCGAACGCCGCCGGATCTTCCGCGAGCGACAGCGGATCGTTGCGGTCGTAGCCGGCCTGGATTGCGAGCAGTTGCGCGACGTCGCCGACCGTGCGGCCCATCGGCCCTTCGGTGCCGAACTGCTGCATGAACACGTCGACGCCCGGCCAGCGCGGCACGCGCCCCTGCGACGGACGGAAGCCGTAGATGTTGCAGAACGCGGCCGGATTACGCAGCGAACCGCCGAAATCGCTGCCGTCCGCCACCGGCAGCATCCGCGACGCGAGCGCCGCCGCCGTGCCGCCGCTGCTGCCGCCCGCGCTCTTCGTCAGGTCGTACGGGTTGCGCGTCGCGCCGTAGACCTCGTTGAACGTGTGCGAACCGAGCCCGAACTCGGGCGTATTGGTCTTGCCGATGAAGATCGCGCCGGCCGCGCGCATCCGCGCGACGCCGACGGAGTCGGCCTGCGGCACGTTCTCGCGGAAGATCGGCGAGCCGTAAGTCGTGCGCAGCCCCTTCGTCATCGCCAGATCCTTCGGCGCCTGCGGCATCCCGTGCAGCCAGCCGCGGTACTCGCCGCGCGCCAGCTCCGCGTCCTTTTCCGCGGCTTCCGCCAGCAGCGCATCGCGCTCGCGCAGCGCGACGATCGCGTTGACCGCGCCATTCACGCGCTCGATGTGATCAAGATACGCACGCATCGTCTCGACGCATGAAACCGCCTTGCCGCGGATCGCCGACGCAAGCTCGCCGGCCGACAGGCGCACGATCGGATCGACGGAAATGGAAGCGGGAGCGAGAAACTGCGGGGCGCCGTGCGGCATGCGGGTCTCCTGGGATGCGGTATCGGATGGCGCGCCGCCGGGCGGCGGCCGACGCTCTACTCTACGCGACGCGCCCCGGGCGACCTCCGATATTTTGCGGCGCAATTCATTGCGGATCCGACTGAATCGCGCTCGCGACGAGAGTCCGCACCGACCGGCCGGGGCCGGCGCTACCGCTCGCTGCCGTTTATGCGCATAAACTTAAATTTCTTATATTTTTAATTGGTGCGTCACGGGGCTGCGTGCGTTAACGACATTTTTATGCGGCCGGCCGATCTCTTTAGATCGTTTCGTCCGGCCGCCCGCTACGCTGGAAGCACTTCGTTTCCGGGTTCATCATCCATGCTCAAGCTGCTGGTTCCGGTCGGCCATTCGCCGCGCTCGCTTCAGGCCGTCCGGCACGCGACTTTTCTGTATCGCGAGCGCTGCGCGTCGGAGGTCGTGCTGGTCAACGTGCAGGCACCGCTCGAATCGACGCGGCTCGAGGCCTATCACCCGCTGTCGCGGTTGCGCGCGATCGAGACACGATTCGCGACCGACGATCTCGCGATGGCCGAGCGGCTCCTGCGCGATGCGGACGTGAAATACAGCGTCGTGATGAAGGTCGGGCCGGTGGCCGATACGATTGCGGCCACGGCAGCCGAAACCGGGTGCGACGAGATCGTCGTGGCCGTGCCGGGACGCGATCCGCTGCACGCATTGATGTCGGTGTTTCGGCGCAGCGTGATGGCCCGGCTGTTGCGGATTTCGAATGTGCCGGTAACGGCGGTGCAATGACGGGAACGGCGCGTCACGCGTGCGCACCGTGCGCACGCGGTCGCGCGGCGCTCACTCGATGACCTTGCGCCAGAACACGAAATAGGCGGCTGCCGAAGACGCCAGCAGCAGGATGGCCCACATCGGAGCAAGACTGATCAGGACGGACGAGACGTTCAACATTTGGATTCCTCACTATTTCGACAGCGATCTTCAACACCTGCCTGCTTGCCGGACCCGATGCGTCGACCTTGCATCGCGTTCCGTCAAATCATGCATTCATGCTATCGCTTTGAACGGCCGTGCGACCGCCGCCGCCGGCCCGCACCCTGACATTTGTCAAACTCGCGTGCATTGCCCGGCCATCGCACGGCGACGGAAAAACAGGACAGGATCGTCCTGCCTCGCCACCGCTTTCAGCAGACGTTTACCGGGGGAAGCCCCAAGTGCTTCGTCGAACGTGTCCGCGTTACGCTTGAGCAACGAGGAGACGAACCATGAGACGAGCCGTACATATCGCCGTTTTCGCCCTGCTGGCCTATCTCATCGGCGATCGCGCGATCCTGCACGCGCAGGGCCGCGACGCCAGCCCGCTCGCGTGCGAGCAAGGCGCCGCGCAGGTGAGGGCCGATGCGCTCGGTCGCGGCTTCGGCGAAACCGCCGCCGGCAGCCAGAGCGAGGCCTTCATGTCGGGCTGCCTGGTGACGGGACGGAGCGATCAGGCCGTCGCGATGGCCGCCCGCTGACGCGTATCATCCGGCAGCGAGCCGGCTACGCCCGACGTCGCGAGCACGGGCGTCGGTTCACGCTGCCTGCCCCACTGTCCCGATACGGACGCCACCGTTCACCCCCCTGCCCCGTTAGCCCCGACATGACCGATCCGAACACCGCGTTGATCCAGCGCTTCTACACGGCCTTCCAGCAGCGCGACATCGATGCGATGCTCGCGTGCTATGCCGACGACGTCGTATTCAGCGATCCCGCATTCGGCGAACTGCGCGGCGAACTCGCACACGACATGTGGCGGATGCTGGTCGCGCGGGCGCAGGAATTCTCGCTGACGTTCGGCGAAGTTGCCGCGGACGACCAGGCCGGGCGCGCGAAGTGGAGCGCGCACTACCGGTTCGCCGCGACCGGACGGAGAGTGGTCAACCGGATCGATGCGCGATTCCGGTTTCGCGACGGACGCATCGTCGAGCATCGCGACCATTTCGACCTGTGGCGCTGGGCGCGTCAGGCGCTCGGGACGAAAGGCGCCCTGCTCGGCTGGACGCCTTTCATGCAGCGCGCGATCCGCGCGCAGGCACGGAAAAATCTCGACGCGTATCGCGCCAAGCACAAGTAAACCGCGCCCCTGCGCTACGGCTTCATCGTCGCATCGATCGGGCCGCAGGCCATGTCGGCAACGCGTCAGTCGTCCGGATGCTCGAGGCCGTTCCGGCGATGCCCGCTTTCATCGGCCTCCGGATGCGGGCTCGCGAGCCCGCCGCCCCCGTGCCGTAGCGGTACGTGGCGGCTGCGATGTCCGGCCGTCGCTGGCCGGGAGCATCGCACCGTCCCGATAGCAGATCCAGCGCCTTTTCCTGCACCATACGACCGGCAACACGGCCTCGTTCCATGCATCCGTACCCCTCGTCTTCCGCGCCTCAACTCTTATATAAGACATAAGACATTTGACGTTGCACCCCGTTGAGATTAGAATTCCGCTCAAAGCAGTGCCTGGAATCGCCCCGGAGTGCCGGCAAGGCCTTCCCCTCAAACGCAATATCAGCAGGTCTCCCCATGCTTGAAAACTTTCGTGCTCACGTGGCCGCCCGCGCCGCGCTCGGTATTCCTCCCCTGCCGCTGACGGCTCAGCAGACCGCCGAACTGGTCGAATTGCTGACGAACCCGCCCGCCGGCGAAGAGCAGACGCTGCTCGAGCTGATCACCCATCGCGTGCCCGCGGGCGTCGACGAAGCCGCCCGCGTGAAGGCCGGCTTCCTGGCCGCCGTGGCCAAGGGCGAGACCGCCTGCCCGCTGATCTCGCGTGCGCGCGCCACCGAGCTGCTCGGCACGATGCTCGGCGGCTACAACATCCAGCCGCTGATCGAACTGCTGTCCGACGAAGCCGTCGCCGCAGTGGCCGCCGACGCGCTTAAGAAAACCCTGCTGATGTTCGACCAGTTCCATGACGTGAAGGAACTCGCCGACAAGGGCAACGCGCACGCGAAGTCCGTGCTGCAAAGCTGGGCGGATGCCGAATGGTTCACGAGCCGCCCGGAAGTGCCGGAAAGCCTGACCATCACCGTGTTCAAGGTCACGGGCGAAACCAACACCGACGACCTGTCGCCGGCGCCGGACGCCACCACCCGCCCGGACATCCCGATGCACGCGCTGGCGATGCTGAAGAACGCGCGCCCGGGCATCACGCCGGAAGAAGACGGCAAGCGCGGGCCGGTCAAGTTCATCGAATCGCTGAAGGAAAAGGGCCACCTGGTCGCCTACGTCGGCGACGTGGTCGGCACCGGCTCCTCGCGCAAGTCGGCCACCAACTCGGTGCTGTGGTTCACCGGCGAAGACATCCCGTTCGTCCCGAACAAGCGCTTCGGCGGCGTATGCCTCGGCGGCAAGATCGCCCCGATCTTCTACAACACGATGGAAGACGCCGGCGCGCTGCCGATCGAGCTCGACGTGTCGCAAATGAACATGGGCGACGTGGTCGAACTGCGCCCGTACGAAGGCAAGGCGCTGAAGGACGGCAAGGTCATCGCCGAATTCCAGGTGAAGTCCGACGTGCTGTTCGACGAAGTGCGCGCCGGCGGCCGCATTCCGCTGATCATCGGCCGCGGCCTGACCGCGAAGGCGCGCGAAGCGCTGGGCCTGCCGCCGTCGACGCTGTTCCGCCTGCCGCACCAGCCGGCCGACAGCGGCAAGGGCTTCTCGCTCGCGCAGAAGATGGTCGGCCGCGCATGCGGCCTGCCGGAAGGCCAGGGCGTGCGCCCGGGCACGTACTGCGAACCGAAGATGACCTCGGTGGGCTCGCAGGACACCACGGGCCCGATGACCCGCGACGAACTGAAGGACCTCGCGTGCCTCGGCTTCTCGGCCGATCTCGTGATGCAGTCGTTCTGCCATACCGCCGCGTATCCGAAGCCGGTCGACGTGAAGACGCACCAGACGCTGCCGAACTTCATCAGCACGCGCGGCGGCATCGCGCTGCGCCCGGGCGACGGCGTGATCCACTCGTGGCTGAACCGCATGCTGCTGCCCGACACCGTCGGCACCGGCGGCGATTCGCATACGCGCTTCCCGATCGGCATCAGCTTCCCGGCAGGCTCGGGCCTCGTCGCGTTCGCGGCCGCCACCGGCACGATGCCGCTGGACATGCCGGAATCGGTGCTGGTCCGCTTCAAGGGCAAGATGCAGCCGGGCGTCACGCTGCGCGACCTCGTCAACGCGATTCCGCTGTACGCGATCAAGCAAGGCATGCTGACGGTCGCCAAGCAAGGCAAGAAGAACATCTTCTCGGGCCGCATCCTCGAAATCGAAGGCCTGCCCGACCTGAAGGTCGAGCAAGCGTTCGAGCTGTCGGATGCGTCCGCCGAGCGTTCGGCCGCCGGCTGCACGGTGCGCCTGAACAAGGAACCGATCATCGAGTACCTGAACAGCAACATCACGCTGCTCAAGTGGATGATCGCGCAGGGCTACCAGGATCCGCGCAGCCTGCAGCGCCGCATCGCAGCGATGGAACAGTGGCTGGCCGACCCGCAACTGCTCGCGCCGGATGCCGACGCCGAATACGCGGCCGTGATCGAGATCGACCTCGCCGACATCCACGAGCCGATCGTCGCGTGCCCGAACGATCCGGACGACGTGAAGACGCTGTCCGACGTCGCAGGCGCGAAGATCGACGAAGTGTTCATCGGCTCGTGCATGACCAACATCGGTCACTTCCGTGCCGCGTCGAAGCTGCTGGAAGGCAAGCGCGACATTCCGGTCAAGCTGTGGGTCGCGCCGCCGACCAAGATGGACCAGAAGCAGCTGACGGAAGAAGGTCACTACGGCGTGTTCGGCACGGCTGGCGCACGCACCGAAATGCCGGGCTGCTCGCTGTGCATGGGTAACCAGGCACAGGTGCGCGAAGGCGCGACGGTGATGTCGACGTCGACCCGCAATTTCCCGAACCGTCTGGGCAAGAACACGAACGTGTATCTCGGCTCGGCGGAACTGGCGGCGATCTGCTCGCGTCTGGGCAAAATCCCGACCAAGGAAGAGTACATGGCCGACATGGGCGTGCTCACCGCGAACGGCGACAAGATCTACCAGTACATGAACTTCGACCAGATCGAGGACTTCAAGGAAGTGGCCGACACCGTGCAGCTGTAAGCACGCAGTCGGGCTGCGGCGGGTGGTCGACGTCGCAGCGCACCGAAAGGCGCCGCGGGCCGACAGGCCGCGGCGCTTTTTTTCATGGATTGCGTCTTGCGGAATGAGCGGTAACGGGGCGCGCTTCGATGACCGGCGATTCTAGCGCCGCGCGCGACACTCATGCGGCGCCGCCGCCCGGCTCGCGACGAATCGCCAGTTCGTTGAAGCCGGTGCCCGCATCGGGCTCGCGCGAGAAACGATGCGCGGGCAGCAGCGCGAGCAGGATCTCGGCCGTCGTGCGCACCACGCAGCCGGGCGCAACATGGCCGCCCGTCACGCGGCCGTCCGCGTCCGAGACCGACATATGCAGATGCGCGCCGTCCGGCGACACCGAGCCGGCCAGCGTCAGGATTTCGAGGTCGCCGCGCAGCTCGGCCGGCTGGTCGGCGCCGGCGAAGCGCAACTGCGCGACGCTCAGGCTGCCGATGCCCTGGATCACGAAGGCCGCGTGCGAATCCTGCCGATGCAACGCTGCTTCGATGGCGCCGCGCAGATCGTCGCCGGGGGAAAGGCGCAGAGGATGGGCTTGCATGGTCAATACCTGCGTTCGGGCCGTGGATTCGACCAAGGGTACGTTCGGGCGAGAAATCCGGCAAGCCGGCCACTTACGCACCGCGATCGCTCGCCAGCAACCCGTACAGTGCGCTGTCCGACACTTCGTCGCCGACGATCCATCGTTCGCGCAGCAGACCTTCCCGGACGAAACCCAACCGTTCGAGCAACCCCGCCGACGCGACGTTGCGCGGATCG
Source organism: Burkholderia sp. MSMB1078WGS (assembly GCF_001528895.1). NCBI lineage: Bacteria > Pseudomonadati > Pseudomonadota > Betaproteobacteria > Burkholderiales > Burkholderiaceae > Burkholderia > Burkholderia sp. MSMB1078WGS. Next base: position 296,262 of record NZ_LPDI01000025.1, read on the forward strand.
ATATCGGCCTCGAGCCGGTTCAGCCGCAGCGTGCCGAACGCATGATCGATCATCGCCGACGCCGCTTCGCGCATGTATCCGCCGCGCCAGAACGTGCGCCGCAGGCAAAAGCCGATCTCGGCGCGCCGGCATTGCGCGTTCGCATGGAACAGCGCGCATTCGCCGAGCGCTTCGCCGGTTTCCCGCAGTTCGAGCACGCAGACCAGGCTCTCCCCGCTCGCGGACGTCTGCACGTTGCGCGCGACGCGCGCCTCGGCCTGCTCGATCTCCGTCATCGGCGAGAACGAGAAGTAGCGCATCGCTTCCGCATCGGACCAGATCTCGAAGAAAGTCGGTGCGTCGGCGTCGCGAAGCGGCCGCAGGACGAGGCGGGAGGTATGCAGCGTGACGGGTTCGAACAGGGGCATGGCGACGGTCTGATGAAAATCGTGACCGTGAATTAGAACACGCGAGCCGTGCACCAACCATGGCGCCCGTTCGCGGCACCCGACATGAAACGACCGGATCGCCGTGAAATGAAGCGGCCCGGGCAACATCCGCCGGGCCTATGCACATCATCCGTGACTACCGGCCGCGCTTACGCTTCGAGCGCCTCCAGCACCTTCCCCTTCGTCTCGATCCCGACGAAGTGCACGGTCAGCGCCGCGATCAGCGGCACCACGCCGATCAGATAGAACGCCGGCGCGAGGTTCCCGCCGATGATCGCATGCGGCACGACCATCGGCGCGACGAACGACGCGATCTTCAGCCACGCGCTGCCGAGCCCGCAGCCCGACGCGCGGATGCTCGTCGGATACTGCTCGGGCGTATAGACGTACGCGGTGATGAACCCCGACGCCATCAGCCCGAGCGACAGCGAACAGAAGACCGCGACCACATACACCGACGACGCGTGATAGATGCCGGCGAGCGCCAGCGACAGCGCGCACAGCACGAACGACCACACGATCACCGGCTTGCGGCCGAGCTTGTCGACCAGCAGCGCGGAGGCCAGCGACCCGAGCACGCCCATCACCGAGCCGATCACCGCAAGGTTCAGCGCGAGCTGCAGCGGTGCATGATAGAAGTTCTTGTAGATCGTCGGCAGCCACGTCGACAGCCCGTACTGAATGAACCCGCAGGTCGCCCACAACGTCGCCACCGCGAGCGTGCGCTTGCGATACGCGGCGCTGAACAGGTCGCTCATCCTGCGCTTCGGATGCTGGCGCACCATCTCGTCGAACGCGGCCGCTTGCGTGACCGGCGGCAGCTCGCCGCGCACCGATCCTTCGAACATGCCGACCGCGCGCCCGGCCTCCGCGAGCCGCCCGCGCGACGCGAGCCAGCGCGGCGATTCCGGCACGAGGCGCGTGAGCACGAGCGACAGGATCACCGGCAGCCCGCCGACGAAGTACATGATTTCCCAGCCGAAGCGCGGCACGAGCCACGCGCCGAGCGCCATCGACACGAGCAGGCCGATCGGGAACACGATCTCGTACAGCAGCACGAAGCGGCCGCGGCCATGCGCGCGCGTGATTTCGTTGATGTACGTGGCCGCGACCGGCAACTCGCCGCCGAGCCCGAGCCCCTGCAGGATTCGCAGCAGCACGAACACCTCGAACGTAGGCGCGAAGCCGCACGCGATACTCGTGATGCCGATCACGGCCGAACTCCACGCGATGGCCTTCACGCGGCCATGCTTTTCCGCGAGCGCGGGAAAGAGGAATGCGCCGATCAGCTGGCCGATCGCGCCGGACGCGATCAGCATGCCGATCTGCGTCGGCGACAGCCCCCATTTGTGAATCAGCAGCGGCAGCGTCGCCGCGATCGTGATCACGTCGAAGCCGTCGAAGAACGTCGCGGTGCCGATCAGCACGCGTGCGCGGATCTGCATCGCGTTGGCCGGAAGCCGCTCGAGTCGCGCGATGATCGCGCCGGGCGTGGAGGCGGCAGCTTCCATCGTGGCCCTGCCGGCCACGACGTTGTCGAAAGTGCTCATGCGAGGTGTCTCCTGGGGTCTCTTTCCGGTTGGGCCGGTCAGGCAAGCGCTTGGGTCGTGTCTGCCAGGGCTTCCGTATCCACTGCCCGGCCCTGGTTCATCCACTTGCGCGCGAGCTTCAGCTCGCGTGCGTTGTTCACGGCGACGACACCTCTCACATGTCCGTCGCCCACGAAAAACAGCGTCGCACGACGCGCGGCGAGATCGCCGCGCACGACGAGCTGCGCATCGGCCGGCAGATCGCCGAGGATCTGCAGGTTCACGTCGTACTGATCGGACCAGAACCACGGAATCTCCGCGTACGGTGCGCGCACGCCGAGCACGGCTTTCGCGGCCGCGATCGCCTGGTTCTGCGCGTTCGCCCACGATTCCAGCCGCACGCGCCGCTTCAGCCAGCCGTTGTGATGGTTCGCGACGTCGCCGCACGCGAAGATCGCGGGGTCGCTGGTCGCGCCGTATTCGTCGACGACGATGCCGTCGTCGACCGCGAGCCCCGCGTCGCTCGCCAGCGACGCATTCAGTGCGAGACCGATGCCGGCCACCGCGAAATCGGCGTCGATCGTCGTGCCGTCGGCGAGCGTCGCGCGTACCTTCGACGCGTCGTCCGGCTGCGGGTCGAGCGACGCGAGCGCCGCGCCCATGCGCACGTCGACGCCGTTCGAACGATGCAGGTCGAGCAGGAAGTCGGACACGATCTGCGGCACCGAACGCCCGCACAGCCGCGGCGCGCCTTCGACCACGACGGCGTCTACGCCGAGCTTGCGCGCGGTCGCCGCGACTTCGAGGCCGATCCAGCCGCCGCCGATCACGAGCACGCGCCGGCTCGCCCGCAGCTTCTCGCCGAGCGCGGCCGCTTCGTCGAGCGTGCGCAGGTAATGCAGGTTCGGCGTGTTGACGAGCGCATCGGGCAAGCGGCGCGACGTGCCGCCGGTCGCAATCACGAGCCGGTCATATTCGATCTCGCGGCCGCTTTCGGTCTTCACCACGCGCCGCGTGCGGTCGATCGACGCCGCGCGTTCCGGCTGCCATGCCTCGACGTTCAGCGCGTCGAATTCGTCGGGACGCACGACGCGCACGGTCTCGATGTCGGCGTCGCCGGCCAGCACGGCCTTCGACAGCGGCGGGCGCTCGTACGGCAGGTGCGGCTCGTCGGCGATCATCACGAGACGGCCCGCATACCCCTCCGCGCGCAGCGTCTTCAACACCCAGCCGGCGGCCTGGCCGCCGCCGATCACGACGACCGCACCCGGTGCGGGCTGCGCGGGCGTATTCGCTTCGGGCATCATTTGCGCTCCGTCATGAACTTGCCTTCCGGCGCCTTCGCGTTCTTCTGCCGGCGCGTGTTGCCGTCCAGGCCGCCGTCGACGGCCCACTCGGCGAACACGGTCGGCCCCGGTTCGAATTCGCGCGGTTGCCAGTCCGGCGTCAGCACGTCCTCGTCCGCGTAGTACTCAATCAGCGCGCCGGCCGGATTCTGGAAGTACCAGAAGTACGCGGACGACACCGGGTGACGCCCCGGGCCGAGTTGCGTTTCCCAGCCGCAGCGGTCGATGTGCATGCCGCCGCCGAATACTTCGTGGATGTCGCGCACGGTGAATGCGACGTGGTTCAGGCCGCGTTTGCCGTTCGGCAGCGCGAGCAGGAACAGGTCGTGATGGCCGCCGTGCGGCGCGCAGCGCATGAACGCGCCGCGGCCCGGATACCGGTCCGACGTCTCGAAGCCGAGCAACTCGTGATAGAACCTTTCCTGCGCGTCGAGGCAGTTCGTGAAGAACACGACATGTCCGACCTCCACCGGCTCCGCACGCGCATAGATCGGGCTCGGCTGATCCACGCGCAGCGTCCGGCCCCAAACGTTCGACGGCGAGCCCGCGATGTCGAGTGCGCGTTTGCGCGTGACTTCGACGCGAATCGCCATCCCGTTCGGGTCGATGCAGCCGAGCGCATCGTCCTGCGCGTAATAGCCGGGCTGGCCGGCCAGCTTCGTGCGCAATGCGTCGAGTTCGCCCTGCGTCGCGACGCCCCACGTGACTTCCCGCAGCGTCGGGCCTGCTTCGAACGCGGGCGGCAGCGACGGATCGTCGGCTTTCACGACCAGCACGGTGCAACCGTTCAGCGTCTCGAAACGCGCACGCGTGTCGTCGTGCGCGACTTCCTTCAGCCCCCAGTCGGCGAAGAAGCGCCGGCACGCGGCGAGGTCGTCGACACCGTAGGTGATCTGCTCGATTCCCAAAATGCTCATTGCGTCATTCCCCTTCGCTCAGTTCGCCCACGGCAGCGGCGCGTCGTTCAAGCCCCAGTAGAGGCTCTTCTGCTGCATGTATTCGCGGATGCCGAGACGCCCCTTCTCGCGCCCCATCCCGCTCTCCTTCCAGCCCGAGAACGGCGTGGAGATCGAGAACAGCTTGTACGTGTTGATCCAGACGGTGCCCGTCTCCAGCGCGCGCGCGATGCGCCACGCGCGCTTGTAGTCGCGGGTCCAGATGCCCGCAGCCAGCCCGAACACGCTGTCGTTCGCCTGTGCGATCAACGACGCTTCGTCGTCGAACGGCATCGCGACCAGCACCGGCCCGAAGATTTCCTCCTGGCAGATGCGCGCGCTGTTCGGCAAGCCTTCGAGAATCGTCGGCTGATAGAAGAAGCCGTTCTCGCGCCCGTCGCCCGTCGGCCGCTCGCCGCCGCACAGCAGGCGGCCGCCTTCTTCCAGCCCGAGCGCCACGTAGCGTTCGACCGATTCGCGATGCTTCGCGGTGATCAGCGGGCCCATCTGCGTGTCGGGTCGCGTCGGGTCGCCCACGCGCAGCTTGCGTGCACCGGCCACCAGGCGCTTCATGAATTCGTCGTATATCGCGCGCTGCACGAACAGTCGCGAACCGGCGATGCACGCTTCGCCCGACGAGCTGAAGATGCCGTACAGCACGCCGTTGACCGCGTGGTCGAGATCGGCGTCGTCGCATACGATCGTCGGCGACTTGCCGCCGAGTTCGAGTGACACGGGCATCAGCTTCTCGGCCGCGATGCGCGCGATACCGCGACCCACTTCGGTGCCGCCGGTAAACGACACCTTCTTCACGAGCGGATGACGCACGAGCACGTCGCCGATCACCGAGCCCTTGCCCGGCAGCACGCTCAGCACGCCCTTCGGCACGCCCGCTTCCTCGCAGATGCGCGCCAGCGCGAGCGAGACGAGCGGCGTGACCTCGGCCGGCTTGAGCACCACCGCGTTGCCGCCGGCCAGCGCCGGCGCGAGCTTTTGCGCATCGGACGCGATCGGCGAATTCCACGGCGTGATCGCTGCGATCACGCCGATCGGCTCGTACACGCTCATCGTCAGGTAGTCGCCGCGCGACGGCGTCAGCTCCTCGTCGAGCGTTTCGAGGCAGGCCGCGAAATAGCGGAACGTGTTCGCGGCGCTGGCCACCAGCACGCGCGTCTCGCCGATCGGCTTGCCGTTGTCGCGGCGCTGCAGGTTCGCGAGCGCCTCGTGGCGCTGCATGATGAGATCGGCGATGCGGTACAGCACCTGCGCGCGCTGGTGCGGCTTCAGCCCGGCCCAGTCGGCGCGGCGCCATGCGGCGTCGGCCGCCACGACGGCGTCGGCCGCGTCTTCCGCGTTCGCCGTCGATACTTCCATGTTCGGCGACTGGTCGGCCGGATAGATGCTCGTGTAAGGCGCGCCACGGCCGCGCCGCCACTCGCCGCCGATCAGGATGTCGCCGTCGGGTACGAGGCTCGTATCGAAAGGAGTCATGTCACAAGTCCCACAAATCTGTCTCTGCACATCCGCCCTCGCCGTGGCGCGGGCGGACGCTCGATGGTCCGGTCAGATCACGCAGCGGGCCGCGCGGTTGCGCAGCGCACGAATCGCGCTGTACGCCGTCAGCGCGGACGTCTTAGGGTTGTCGGGCAGCGGCTTGCCGCTCATTTCCAGCGACATCTCGCCGAATGCGCCGCGCGCGGTGATGCGGTGCACGTTGCGCGCGACCGCCGGATCGGCGATCAGGCGCACGTGCGTCGCGTCGAGGCCGAGGCCCGCGAGCGCGACCGTCGCCGCGACGTTCGCATTCTTCGGGTACAGCCGCGCGGCGTCGCGCGCGGTGCCTTCGAAGATCACCTTTTCCTCGGTCATCGCGCGCAGATCGCACAGTTCCTCGGCCGGCGTGCCGAGCCAGCCGAGCGGCGGCTTACGGCCGACGTACAGCACTTCGTCGAGGCCGCCCTGCTTCGCGGACGCCAGCGCGTCGATGCCGCCGATCGCGCCGGACAGCAGCGTCACCGTCGTGCCGCCTTCGTCGGCCGCTTGCGACAGCGCGTCGAGCAGCGCGAGATCGGACAGCGCGCCGATCGACGCGACCGCGCAATCGGTGCCGGCCTTCAGCAGCGGCACGACGTGGTCGACGAGCGCGCTGTGGCCCGCGCATTCGAGCGCGAACTCGGGGCGGCGGGCCAGCGCGTCGACCGACGACACGACCTCCACCGCGCCGCCGAGCGCGTCCTGCACCGCCGCGCGCTGGTGTTCCGGCACGATCACGTGCGCGACGCGCAGCGACGCATCGTGCTCGACCGCTTGGTACACGGCCGCGCCGATCGCGCCGAAGCCGATCATCGCGACGTCGACGGGGGCATGCGCCCGCTGTTGCCCGTTACGCATACTGGCGCTCCGTCGGCGCTTCCTTCTTCACCGGCGGGCCGGCGAATGCCGACGCGAACGAGCCGACCGACAGCATGTCGACCTCGACCATCACCGGCCCTTCCTTCGCGAGCCCTTCGCGCACGATCGCGTCGGCCTGGTCGAGCGACGTGATCCGGTAGTGCGTGAGGCCGAAGCTCGCGCAGAACTGCGCGAAATCGGGCTGGTGCAGTTGCACGAAGCAGCGGCGGCCGCCGTAGTGCGCGTCCTGGATGTTGCGGATCACGCCGTAGCACTGGTCGTTCATCAGCACGATCATCACGTTCGCGTTTTCCTGCACGGCCGTGACGAGCTCGCCGACGTTGACCATCAGGCCGCCGTCGCCGACGAGGCAGACCGTCTTCGCCGCCGCGCCCGCGAGCGCGGCGCCGATGCCCATCTGGATGCCCTGGCCGATGCCGCCGCCGAGCGCATGCACGCCCGAGCGCGGCTCGAAGATCTTCAGCAGGCGGTTGCCCCACGTGCTGTTCGAGATCGTCACGTCGCGCACCCAGTTGTAGTCGCGGCCGACGGCAGCCTGCAGCGTGTCGACGAGCTTCTTGTACGGCCCGAGGCCCTTCGCCACGTCGGCCACTGCCGCCTCGCGGGCCGCCGCGAGATCGGCCGCGAATTGCGGGTCGACCGACAGGCGGCCTTCGAGGCGATCGGCCAGCTCGGCCAGCACGCGCTTCGAATCGCCATGCACGAACAACGCGTTGCGATAGCCGCGGTTGTCGGCGAGCGCATCGGCATCGATGCGGAACAGCGGCTGCGGCAGCGCGAGCTTGTACTTCAGCGTTTCGTTGCCGCGCAGGCGCGAGCCGACCACGACGAGTGCGTCGCAGGTCTTGTAGAACGCTTCGACCGACGCGTGCACGTTGAACGCGCCGAGCGTCGCCGGATGATCCTCGGGCAGCACGCCGCGCCCCTGCACGCTCGTCACGACGCCGAAGCCGAGCTTCACGAGGCGTTCGACTTCCGCACGTGCGTGACGCGCGCCGCCGCCGAGCCACAGCAGCGGGCGGCGCTTGGCCGCGAGGGCGTCGGCGAGCTTCGCGACGCGGGCTTCGTCGTGCTCGCGCACCGCGACGTGTGCGGGTGCGAGATCTTCCGGCCATTCGATTTCGGCCGCCTGGATGTCGATCGGGATCTCGACGGACACGGGGCCGGTAGGCGCGGTCTGCGCGATGCGCACGGCTTCGCGAATCGTCGGCAGCACGGTTTCGACCGTGCGCACGCGGAACGCCGCCTTCGAGATCGAGTCGAGCATCGACAACTGGTCCGGCGCTTCGTGGATGTACGCGAGATCCTGGTCGAGGTACGGCGTCTCGATCTGCCCGGTCACGTGCAGCAGCGCGGTGCCGGCCGTCAGCGCTTCGACCATCGCGCCGGCCGCATTGCCCGCCGCCGTGCCCGTGCTCGTGAATGCGACGCCGAGGCCACCCGACACGCGGGCCAGCCCGTCGGCCATGTTCAACGCCCCCGCTTCGCCGCGCGCACCGACATACCGGATGTTGCCGCGCGAGTGGATCGCGTCGAGGATCGGCATGTTGTGGATCGAGATGACACCGAATGCGGTCTTCACGCCGCACTGCTCGAGAAAGGCGGCAATCAGCTCGCCAACCGTGGTTTTTTCAGACATGGCGTGCAAAGCCTCCAGAAACGTCGATATGGCTGCCCGTCGTGTAGGACGACAGATGCGTTGCGAGATAAAAAAGTGCCCAGGCGGCCTCGTCGGGCTTGCCGAAGCGATTCAGCGGAATGTTCTTCTTGCGGGCGAGCGCGCCCGTCCAGTCCTCCCAGCTTTCGCCGGGCTGTGCCTGCGTGTCGTAGCGGCGGCGCCACTGCCCCGACTCGACGATGCCGATCAGGATCGAGTTCACACGGATGCGCTGCGGCGCCAGCTCGGCTGCGAGCGACTTCACGAGGCTGAGCACGCCGGCACGCGCCGACGACGTCGCGACCATGTGCGGCTCCGGCTGCAACGCGAGCAGCGAATTCACGCAGGTGATCGTCGGCGCCTGCGCGTCGCGCAGCAGCGGCAGGAACGCGCGCGTCGGGCGGATGATGCTGAAGTACTTCAGTTCGAGTTCTTCGCGCCACGCGTCGTCGGTCGTGTCGGCGAAGGTCGATACGCGGCCCTGGCCGGCATTGTTGACGAGCATGTCGGCGCGGCCGAAACGCGCGGACACCGCTTGCGCGAAGCCGGCCACGTCGGTTTCGTCGAGCACGTTGCAGCGCGTGGCCAGCAGTTGCGCATCGGCGTACTTGTCGCGCAGCATCGCCTCGGCGCGTGCGAGGCGGTCGCCGTCGCGGCCGCAAATCGCGACCGACGCGCCCGCCTGCAGGAACCGTTCGGCCGTCGCGAGGCCGATGCCGGACGAACCGCCCGTCACCACCGCCACCTGCCCGGTGAGATCGATCTGAATCATCGGAGTCCTAAAGCCTTGAGAAACGTGTGCTCGTCATCCGAGCGATAATTGAGCCGACGCGACAATTCCGCCGCCGCGCGCTGCACCTTGTCGATCAGCCCGTCGGCGATCAGCGCCGCGTCGATCTCCGGACGCGGCACCGTCACCGTGATGCACGCGACGATCCGCTGCGTCTCGTTGCGCACCGGCGCCGTGACGACCGAGATCCCGCGCTCGAACGACGAATTGCTGACGCCGTAGCCGCGCAGCGCATCCTCGCGGATCACTTCGTACAACGCATCGACCGTTTCGGGCGTCGCGCTCGTCATCCGGCTCAGCGCGCCTTCCGGATACAGCGCACGCAGCTCCTTCAGCGACAGGTCGCCCATCAGCACGTGGCCATGCGTCGTCGCATGCGCGGGCAGCCGCGTGCCGACGTTCACGCGGATCGAGCTGAACACCGGCGACTGGCTCTGCGCCTTCGCGACGAACACCACGTCGCGGCCGTCGCGAATCACGATGTGCGTCGTGAAGCCGGTCGCATCGCGCAGGCTCTCGATCACCGGCAGGCCGAGATCGGTCAGCTCCAGCGAGCTCAGATATTCGAAGCCGAGCCGCAGCACGGCGACGCCGAGCCTGTAGTTGCGATCCTTGTCCGCGCGTTCGAGAAAGCCGAGCGATTCGAGCGTCTGCAGCAGACGGAACACCGTCGTGCGCGGAATGCCGAGCCGCTTCGACAACTCGGGCGCGCCGAGCACGGGCTCGCGCGGCGAGAATTCGGCGAGAATGCGCAGCCCGCGCTCGAGGCCCGGCACCACGTAGCTGGCTTCGGCCTTCGCGTTTTCGGATTCGTTTCGTTGCAGCGGTTCGCTCATGATGCCTCCCGCCGGGCCGCCCCAAGCTTAGATGGACATGCTCTCTGGGGATGGGGGGGCTGCGCCCCCCCAAGCGAACGAATGTGAGCGTGGGGGCAATTCATGCCAGCCCCCGCTGCGTATCGCACTGACGGCAGAACGTATCGATCAGCGCCGAATAGGCGGCCGGCGCCTCCACATAACCGGCATGCCCGGCCTGCGGAATCACCTGCAGCCCGACGTGCGCGGCCGCGGCGATCCGCTCGCACGCGGCGGGCGGCGTGATCGCGTCGTTCGCGCCGACGGCCACGGCCGTGCGGCCGCGGAAGCCGGCGAGATCGGCCGCGAGATCGGCGTTCGCGAGCAGATGCGTGGCCTGCGCATAGCCGGCCGGCACGATGCGCGCCATGTTCCAGCGCACCCATGCCCGTGCCTCCTCGTTCGCGAAACCGGACAGCATGTTGCCGCTGCGCTGCTCGGCGAGCCCGGCCGGGCCGAGTTCCGCAAGCATCGCGAGCCGCGCGTCGCGGCGCGATTCGCGCGTTTCGGCCGGTGCGCTGCCGTAACCGCCCGCGGGCGAGATCAGCAGCAGGCCGGCAATGCGCGCGGGCATCACGCGGGCCAACCCGCCCGCGACGATCGCGCCGAGCGAATGACCGACCAGCACGCAGCGTTCGATGCCGAGTGCCTCGAGCCACGCGTTCAGCGATGCCGCGTAATCGGCGGCGGCCGGCGACGCGCCGTGCACGGGCGTCGACACGCCGTAACCGGGCGCATCCCACGCAAGCACGCGTCGTGACGCGCCGAGCGTGTCGAGCTGGCGGACCCACGACGCGGCGCCCGAGCCGATCCCGTGCAGCAGCACGACGGGCAGCGCGCGGCCCGCATGCTGCGCGCCGGCCTCGCGGTAGCCGATCGTGCCCGCCGCGCCGGCTGCGCAACGCTGTTCGGGAAACTGCCCGAGCAGCGCGGCGAACGCCGCGGTGCGGTCGCGTTCACGTTTGTCGATGACACTCATTGCTTCACCCGCTCCGTCTCAACGCTTGATCTTCGCGAGCGGCGAATCGGGCGGATACGTCGGCGTGATCGGCTTCGGCGAACCGAGCATCACGCACATCAGCGCATCTTCCTCGCCGATGTTGATTTCCGTGCGATACACGCCCGGCGGCACCGAGATCAGGTCGCGCTCGCCGAGGATCGCTTCCCACGTCTCGCCGTCGCGCTCGCAGATCACCTTCATCTTGCCGCGCAGCACGAAGAAGATTTCCTCGACGTCGACATGGATGTGGCTCGGCCCGATGTTGCCGGCCGGGATGACCATCGTCGAGAACGTGAAGTTGCCGGCCGGCACCGTGTTGACGTCCTTCGCGACGCCCGTGCCGCCCGTGCCGACATAGCGCATCTGCGCACGGCGGTACTTCGGGTCGTAGTCGGCCTGGAACTTCAGTGCGTCCCAGTCGTAGCGTCGCGTCGCGTAGCGCGCGACGCGCCCTTCCATCCAGTCGTTGAAGCTTGCACCTTCCGGCTGGTCCCACGACTTGCGTTCGAGATCGGCGTCCGCCATCGTCCTCTCCTTCATTGCGAGTGAAAACTTCGATTCAATTCATTACGAAGCCGCCGTTCACCGGCAGCAGTTGCCCCGTCACGAAGCGCGCGCCGTCCGACAGCAGGAACAGCACGGGGCCCGTCACGTCGTCGGGCACCTGCGCACGTGCGAGCGCGCGGCCCTGCAGGTAGAACGCGTGGCGTTCCGCCGGCACGTACGCGGTCGCCTCGACTTCGGTCAGCCCCGGCGCGATCGCGTTGACCGTCACGCCGTGCGCGCCGAACTCGCGTGCCTGCGCGTGCGTCATCGCGATCACCGCGCCCTTGCTGGCGACGTACGCGAGCAGCTTCGGCGCCCCCCACAACGCGGTGTCCGACGCGAGGTTCACGATCGCGCCGCGCCCCGACTGCGCAAGGTGCGGCAACGCCGCATTGCTGACGAGCCACACGCCGCGCACGTTCACGTTCATCACGGCGTCCCACGTCGACACGTCGAGCTCCGTCGAGAGCTTGCCGCCCGAGTTCGTGATCGCCGCGTTGTTGATCAGCGCGTCGATACCGCCGAGCGCCGCCGCGCCCTGCGCGACGAAGGCGTCGATGCTGGCCGGGTCGGCGAGATCGAGCGCGAAGAAATGCGCGGTGTGGCCGGCGCGTGCGAGCTGCGCGGCCAGCGCGCGGCCCTCTTCCGCCAGCACGTCGCCGAACGCGACCTGCGCGCCCGCTTCGACCAGCGCCTTCACGAACGCGGCGCCGAGACCGCGCGCGCCGCCCGTGACGAGCACGCGCCGACCGGGCAGCGCCACGACCGGAGCGAACTCAGCCATTCGCCGGCTCCGAAGCGGCGTGTGCCGCGCGATGCGCGTCGAGCGCGGACAGATGCTCCTGCGCCCGCTGGCGCAGCATCCGGCGCACGCGCGTGATGCCGACGTCGTGCTGATACAGGTATTCGTGATCGCGCGCATGCGGCGCGAGGCTTTCGAGAACGTAGCGATCCTGTTCGAGCACGTCCCAGTGCAAGCCTTCGAGACGGTTGCGGTACATGAAGCGCCACACGTCGCGCTGCCAGCCGCTGACCTTGCGGGTACGCCAGAAATAGACCTGGCAGTGGTCGCCGTCGACCGGCGTCGCGAAGCCGATGATCCCGAAGTTGCCGCCGGGGCCGAACTTCTGCTTGTACGGAATCGCGAGACGCATCCACAGGCAGCCGGTTTCGCCGAGCTCGACCCAGTCGAAGTTCACGTCGCGCTGGCCGATCTTCTCGAACATCAGGCCCGTATCTGTCTTGCGCACGCGCATGTCGGCCTGCTTGTCGCCTTCGGCCATCGAGTGCGACGTCGCGTGCAGGTACGCGCCGTGCATCGGGTCCATCACGTTGTCGATCGCGTACTGGTAATTGCACTTCCAGTTCGACACGCACAGGAAATGGCCGTACTCGTCGGCCACGAGCTCTTCCGGCAGGTTCAGCGGCGCCGGCTCGCCGTGCGCTTCGTCGCCGAACCACAGGAAGATCGCGCCGGCCTTCTCCTCGACCGGATACGACTTCACGCACTTCGTGCCTTCGAGCGGGCAGTTCGACACGGCCGGCACGCGGTTGACCGTGCCGCCGCCGTCGACTTCGATGCCGTGATACCAGCATGCGATGTTGCCGCCGAGGTTCCAGCCGAGCGACAGACGCGCGCCGCGGTGCGGGCAGCGATCTTCCAGCGCATGGACTTTTCCTTCGTGATCGCGCCACAGCACGATCTGCTCGGACAGGCGCGTGAGGCCGACGGGTGCGTTCGACACCTGCCAGCTCGGCGCGACGGGATACCAGTAGTTCTTGATGCCGCGGTCGAGGTAGTCGCGGACCGGGTCGCGTTGGGCTTCGTATTGTGCGGGGGACGTCATCGATGTGCTCCGGATGCGGTTGTCGTCGGGTCGGCGGTCACGCAGCGCGCGCTCATTCCGCCAGCGAGGCCATTTCGGCGCGGAAGCGCTCCGCGGTCCACGCAGTGCCGTCCGGCGCGCGGAAGCCGATGCGGTTCAGGCCCGCGACGACATCGTCCAGCTCGGTCGCGCCGCTCTCGAACACGCGTTCGAGCGCATCGCCGAGGTCGTTCTCGTACTGGGTCGGTTCGGCCTTGCGGTTCTGCCAGACCTGGTTCTCGACCTGGCCGGGAATCTCGATCTGCCCCTTGCCCGCGACGTTGTTCGGCTGCGGCGCCACCCACGGCTTCAGGAAGGGATTGAAGTTGACGGTCGCTTCTTTCATGTCATTCCACCTTGATCTGGATTTCCTCGCCGGCAAGACGCACCGCGTACTGCTTCAGCGCACGTCCGCCCGGCCCCTTCAGGCATTCGCCCGTCTTGATGTCGAACACCGCCTCGTGCAGCGGGCATTCGACCGTGCCTTCGTCGACGAACCCCTGCGTCAGCAGCGCGTACGCATGCGGGCATACGTTCTCGAGCGCATACACGTCGTCGCCGACGCGGTAGATCCCGATTTCCACGCCGTCGGTCCGCTTGAACTCGATCGGCGTGTCTTCCGACAGCGCGCCGGCGTGACCGGCGCAAATCCATTGCTCAGACATCTCGCACCCTTCCTTCTGATCGACTCTCGTTTTGTTCCATATCAGGAACAACAATTTATGGATGGTGATTATAGGAGCGACCTTCCGCGAGTAAAACAAAAAGCTGCATGTCCTAGGGAAAACACCGACCGGCGGGTCGAAGATCGCCACGACCTATCTCGTCAAATGTGATTTTTTGTTTGGTTGCGGGGATTTAGGTCCGTTTTTCCGGATTCTCGAACCCATGTTGCAGATCAGCGCCCACCCGATCCGGCCCGATAAATTTATTTTTGACCACCCGTCGGACACCTCTATACTTCATTCCACTAGAGGTACATTGTTCCTTATATGGAACATCAAAATGCCCACTCGACGATGAACATGCGCGACGGCCGGCCGTCCCTGCGCAGCCCCGTCACTACACGTTTTCATCAGGTTGGAGAGTCAGGAGACAAAATGGTCAAGCATGCGGTAGCAGCGGCAGTCATCGGAATGGGCGCCGCGTCGGGCGCATGGGCGCAGAGCAGCGTGATGCTGTACGGCAGCCTGGATGCGGGCGTCGCGTACGTGAACAACGTCGGCGGCCACGCGAAGTGGGCGATGATCCAGGGCAATACGCAGCCCGATCGCTGGGGCCTGAAAGGCAAGGAAGATCTCGGCGGCGGGCTGTCGGCTATCTTCCAGCTGGAGAACGGCTTCTATACGAACAACGGCCAGTTCGCGACCGCGAACACAATCTGGAACCGCGCGGCGTTCGTCGGCCTCAGCGCCGAGCGCTACGGCACGCTGACGCTCGGCCGCCAGACGCCGCTGGCGTTCGACTATCTCGATCCGCTCAGCACCGCGTACCTCGCGATGAGCTGGTACGCGTTCCACCCGGGCAACATCGACGGGCTCGCCGCGACCGGCAACGTGCCGTACAACAACGCGATCAAGTACCGTTCGCCGAGCTTCGCGGGCTTCTCGGCCGCGGCGACGCTCGCGCTCGGCAACACGACGAATTTCTCGACCGGCAAATCGGTCGGCGTCGCGCTGAACTATGCGAACGGGCCGTTCAAGGCGTCGGCCGTCTACTCGAACGAGCACGATCGCTCGATCCTGATCGGCCAGACGGGCATCGCGTCGTTCCAGGGGCAGAGCACCGCGAACGGCTACCTCGCGAACAAGGTCGAGAACATCGGCGCGGGCGCGTCGTACCAGATCGGCGACTTCCTCGTGCACGGCCTCTACACGCGCGTGAAGATGCAGTCGAACGGGTTTTCCGACACGTTCCAGAGCTACGACGCGGGCGTGAACTACCGCAGCAGCGCGTTCAACACGATCGCGGGCGGCGCGGCGACCACGACGCTGGCCGGCCGCCGCTGGACTCAGGTCGAACTCGGCGACATCTACGCGTTGTCGAAGCGCACGCAGTTGTATGCGAACGTGCTTTACGAACACGGTTCGGGTGGCGCCAAAGCCGCGTTCTTCACGGCCGGCACGTCGAGCACCGCGAACCAGGTGATCGTGCTGACCGGGATTCATCACTCGTTCTGAGCGACGGCGGACGCGCTTGCCCGGTGCCGCAAACGAAAAGAGCAGCCCGTGGGCTGCTCTTTTCTCGTTGGCGACGGGTTGCCGGCGATCGGCGCAGCCGCGCGATGCGGCGCGTTCGGTGGATCAGAACATCGCGACCTTGTGGCGCGCATGCGCGAACGTCGGGTCGCTTTCGAGCGGGCGATAGTTCAGCCGTTGCGACAGGTCGACCGCCGCGCCGCACACGGCTTCGACGAGCCGCTCCTTCTCGCCGGCGTCGCCGATCTCCGAGCGCGGCACCGTCGCGGTGATCGCCGCGACGATGGAACCCGAGTGATCGCGCACGGGCGCGGTCACGGCCGAAATGCCGCTCTCGAACGCCGCCTCGCTGACCGCGTAGCCGAGCCGTGCGTAATGACGCACGCGTTCGTACAGTTCGTCCACGGTGCCGGGCGTGCGCTCGGTGAACTGTTCGAGTTTCTTCTCCGGATAGAGCTGCCGCAACGCGTCGCGCGTCAGGTCGCCCATCAGCACGTGGCCGTGCACGGTCGCATGCGCGGGCAGGCGCGTGCCGACGTGCACCTTCACCGAACCGAACATCGACGCGTTGCTCTGCGCCTTCGCGACGAACACCACGTCACGCTGGTCGCGGATCAGCAGGTGCGTCGACAGGCCGGTGGAATCGCGCAGCCGTTCGAGCACGGGCGCACCGAGATCGGTCAGTTCGAGCGAATTCAGGTATTCGAAGCCGAGCCGCAGCACGCCGACACCGAGCCGGAAATAACGATCGCCGTTCACGCGTTCGAGAAAACCGAGCGCTTCGAGCGTCTGCAGCAGGCGGAACGTGGTCGTGCGCGGAATGCCGATACGCTTCGACAGCTCGGGCGCGCCGAGCACCGGCTCGCGCGCGGAGAATTCGGCGAGGATACGCAGCCCGCGTTCGAGGCCGGGCACCAGATACGACGACGCGCCGCCGGACGGCTCGTCGTCGCCGGGCGCTGCCGGATCGGGTGCATCGCTCATCGTTGTCTTGACCATGTGGACATGGACGGAAGGAAGTCGGTCACGAAACAGGTCATGGATCGTCGTGGATATTCGGTCATGCTACCTCAGTGCGCGCATGGCTCGCACCGGTGCGCGGCGCCGCGAGGCGGCATGCGCGCCCACGCCGCCATGACGCGTCATTCAAGGTCGAGAGGATAGCAGCGTTGGACGGCGCGACGCCATGCGGATATCGCCGAACGGCGGGAAAGCGGCCGCGCGGCGCCGGCGCGCGGCCGCCAACGGGTAATGACGGAAACGGCGGAAACGGCGTGAGATTCGACGCCGGACAGCCTACAGGCGCGACAGATAAACGCGAATGGTCGTGCGATCGTACGTAAAGCCGCCGGCCGGATCCGGCTGCAGCACCCGTGCCAGATCGACCGGATGCAGCCATCCGGCGCCCAGCAGGCCGCCGTTGATCCCGCGGATCCGAGTGCCGCCCACGGCGATCGCGGCGTGAAAGACATTGGCGCCGCGAGCGAAGCCGACCGCTGTGCCCGCCGGAATGCTCGCGCGCCCGTCCCATTGATCGCCGGTCTCGAAGTTGAAGCGCGTCCTCCACTGCTGACCGTTCGTGTCGAGCAGCGCACCGGGCGCGATCATTGCGTCGGCGCGCAGCAGATACCGAACATACGCCGCAGCGTCGTAGCAAACGCCGCCGGACACGTACTCGTCGATGTTCGCCATCCCGAACATCAGCGCTTGCGCGTGTTTTTGCCGCTCGGCGATGCCGGATTGGGCGACATGCCCGCCTAACTGGGTCAGTTGCACGGATAGCTCCTCTCAGGAAAGCGGGGCATCATTGTCCCGCCGATGCAATATCGTCATATCTTATTACGATATCCGCCAGCGTCTACCCGGTCCGGAACGTCATGGCATGCGCGCCGCCGACGCCGGTGCGGCGGCCGCCGCGTCGGGATTGGGTGCGAGCCGCAGGCGCACGCGCAGCGGCTGCAGCATGTCGGGCGGCGGCGGCTCGCTCAGCGGGCCGGCCGTCAGCAGTTGTCGCAGCGTCGCGTCCGCATCCGGATCGCCGAGCGACGCGAACTCGACGCGCGTGACGACGCCGTTCGCGCCGATCCACGCACGCACGACGATCGCGGGCGGCGGCGCATCGGCGCGCGCGTTCAGCACGCGCGTCTCGAGATAGCGGTGGAGCCGGTCGGCCGCGTCGCCGTCCGCTTCGAGCCACGTCTGGAACTGCTGCCCGGCGAGCTGTCCGTAGCGGATCCACGCTTGCGGCACGTCGGCCGTCTGCGCGACGGCCGGGGCCAGGGCCGCGCCCGCGGCCAGCGCCGACGCGACGACGATCGCACCCAGCCATCCCGATGCGCGCTGCTTGCGCATTCGCTTCATCCCGCCTCCCGTTTCGACGACGAATCCGCCCGGCCGATCTCGATCGGCACATACAGCCGCGTGCCGCCACGCTGCACCAGCAGCGCGACGTTGCCGTGCGCGGCGTCGATCCCGGCCATCAGCGCGCCGATGCTCGCGACCGGCACGCCATTGACCGACAGCACGGCATCGCCGGGCTGCAACCCCGCGCGCGCCGCCTGGCCGGTCGCCTGTTCGACGACGAGCGCCTGGCCGACGCCGAGCCGCCGGCGCTCCTGCTCCGTCGCGGCCCGCAGCGCGAGCCCGAACCGCGCGGGCCCCTGTTCGCCGCCGGCAGATGCCGTGCCGCTGTCGAACGCGCCGACCGTCGCGATCGCGTGCATCGCCCGGCCCGCACGCCACACGAGCAGATCGGCTTGCCGGCCCGCCCGCATGGCCGCAACCATGCCGAGCAAATCCGCCGATTCCGCGACCGGCTTGCCGTCGACCGCGAGCACGACGTCGCCCGCCTTCAGGCCCGCGCGCGCGGCCGGGCCGTCCGGCTCGACCATCGTGATCAGCGCGCCGTCCGGGCTCGCGAGACCGAACGAACGCGCGAGCGCCTGGCTCACTTCCTGCAGGGCCACGCCGAGCCGGCCGCGCGTGACCTTGCCGGTGCGCAGCAACTGATCCTTCACGTCGAGTGCGATGTCGATCGGAATCGCGAACGCGAGCCCCTGGTAGCCGCCCGTCTTCGAGAAGATCATCGAGTTGATCGCGATCACGCGGCCGCTCAGATCGAACAGCGGGCCGCCCGAATTGCCGGGATTGATCGGCACGTCGGTCTGGATGAACGGAATCGCCTGTTCGCCGGGCAGGGAGCGCGATTTCGCGCTGACGATGCCCTGCGTGACGGTATTCGCGAACCCGTACGGCGACCCGATGGCCATCACCCAGTCGCCGACCTCGGTGCGCGCCGGATCGCCGGTCGCGACGACCGGCAGGTCGTGCGCATCGATGCGGATCACCGCGACGTCGGATACGGGATCGCTGCCGATCACCCGCCCCTTGAACTGGCGCTTGTCGGTCAGCTTCACGTCGATGGCGACCGCGTCGCCGACCACGTGCCGGTTGGTCAGGATCACGCCGTCCGCGCTCACGATGAAGCCGGAGCCGAGGCTCACCTCCTCGCGGTTGCCGATCACGCGCCGCGCGAGAAACGGCGCGAGCGGATGATCGGGCGCGATGCCGGGCGGCAACTGGATCCCCATCTGCGTGACTTCGCGCGTGACGCTGATGTTGACGACCGCCGGCCCGACGCGCCGCACGAGCGCCGCGAAGTTCGGCAGCGCAACCGTGGGCGCGCCGGCCCCCTGCACCGCGCGCTCGGCGCCCTTGGCCGCGCCGCATGCGCAGGCGAGCGTCACTGCGAGCCCGGCCGCGAGCGCCGCCACGCTGCCGATGTGCTTGCCCGATTTCACGTTGCTGCTCCTCGTCGGTTCGCGCCGGTGCGCCACCGGCCCGTGCCTGTTCCCACACCGTTGGCCCACCGCACCGTTCGCGCGCCGCGGCTGCGCAAGCGCTTCACTTCGGCGGCACGGCAACCGGCGCATTCGGCCGTTGCGGCGTAACGGATTTGCCCCAGTTCGACCCGAAGCGGTTCCGCTCGGTCGACAGGTTGAACGTGCCGAGACGGTTCGACGGTTGCTTCGACAACCGCTCCGAATCCGTCTGCGACGCGCCCGCCTGAGGCTCGGCCTTCGGCTTCAGTTGTTCGCTCAGGCAGTCGTACGACAGCGCGCGCTTGCCGTCGACTTCCGCGTCGACGCACACCGGCTTCGCGGCCGAGCCGGGCTCGGCCGCCGCCGCGCGGCCGCCCTGCGCGTGCGCGCCGGCCGCCAGCAGCACGCAGGCGATCGCCGCGACGCCGTTTCGTCGCCTCTTCATCCGCGCCTCCATCGGTAACGACGCCATCGCGCGCATGCCTTCATGCTCCCGCACCCGACCCCGACGCGCGGGCCAGAAAGCGCCCGAACGCCGCGCGATCGGCTGCGTCGACGGCCGGTTCGCCCGCATCGACATATCGCGCCCACGCATCGCGCATGCCGTCGACCGGTTGCCATGCGTGCACCTGCGCGCCGGTCGGATACGGCGTGACGAGCGGCTCCCGGTAGTCGACGCGAAACAGCGGCGACGCGTCGTTGCCGGCCGTCCACAAATCGCCGACGTCGCGCACGCTCGCGTCGAACCAGAAGCGCACCCAGCGAACGGCCGGCGCGCGCGCATCGTCGGCCGGCGTACCGGCAGCGGGCATATAGGTACCCGGCATACCGGCTTCGGGCGTACCGGCTTCGGGCATACGGGCACCCGGCGCAGCGGTGCCCGACACATCCGGCACGCGCAGGAAACCGGCCAGTACGAGCAGCACGGCGGCGAGATCGTCTTCGCGCAACGTCCGGTACGACCAGAGATCCGCGACATCCGCGCACGAGATCACCGCGATGAAGCGCCCGATCGTGAGCGCGGGCCACGCGCGCCGCATCAGCGCGTAATGGCGCGGCCACTGCGCAATGAAGCGGTCCCGATGACGGGCCGCGACCTGCACGTCGCGCGAGCCGCGAATCGTCGGCTCCTCCGGTTGATACTGGCGTGTGGTGAGCACGCACTGCGCGGAACAGCGCGCGCTCCGGTGCCGCGCATAGCCGCCCGCGCCGGGCAGCGGCTCCAGCGCGCCGAAGCAAAGCGGGCAATGCGTCGGCCACTCGCCGGGCCGGCCCGGCCACGGGTTCGCCTTCGGCATGCGCGGACGATCGGAGGCGGCGGAGCGACGACGCGCCGGCGTACGCGCGTCGGGCGCCTCGACGCGCGGCGTCGAACGGAGCGTGGCCATGAGCGCGCCTACCGAGCCGACGCGAGCGCTTTCTTCAGCGCGTCTTCGTTGATCGGTGCGTTCGCGGCCAGCTTCGCGAGATACGCCTGTGTATTTTGCTGCGTGCGCTGGGCGCGCAGCATCGCGCGCAGCTGCTCCTTCACGTCGGCCAGCGGACGCGGCGCGGCCGCGCGTATCTCGATCAGCTTCACGACGTGAAAACCGGCCGGCGTCTGGATCGGCGCGGATACCTGACCCGGCTTCAACGCGTCGGCTGCCTGACGGACCGCCGGCACCATCAACTGCTCGGGCACGAAACCGAGATCGCCGCCGTTCGCGGCGCTCGCCTTGTCCTGCGAGTTCGCCTTCGCCAGCGCCGCGAAATCGCCGTTGCGCGCGCGGCTCGCGAGATCGGCGGCCTGCTTGCGCGCCTTGTCGAGCGTCGCGGCATCCGCGTTCGGCGGCACCGCGATATAGATCTGAGCGACATGCAGCGCGCGCGGCGCCGTGAACGCCGCGCGGTTCTTGTCGTAGGCGGACTGGAGTTCCGCGTCCGACGGGTAGTCGGCCGGCGGCGCATTCACCGACGCGAGATAGCTGCGCACGACGATTTCGCGCTGCGCCTGCTCGACGGCTGCCTGCACCTGCGGCTGCCGGTCCCAGCCCTTCGACTTCGCCTCGGCCAGCACGGCCTTCTGTGCGAGCGTCGAACGCACGACCTGGTCCAGCGCCGCGGGATCGGCCGCGAGACGCTCGCGCCCTTCCGCGCTCACGGTCTTCAACAGCCCGGCAATGTCGGCCTGCGTGACCGACGCCTGCGCGGCGTTCGCGATCACGTCGTCCTGCGCGCATGCCACGAGCGGCGCGCCCAGCACGAGACCGCCTGCCACCATCGCCAGCATCTTCATCTTCGTCATCATCGTTCGACTGCCCTCTGGATTGCTTCTTTTCAAATACGGACGCCGTATCAGCGTGCGCCCGTCAGCGCCACACGCAGGACGAGCGGTTGCGCCATCCCGCGCGGCGGCACCATGCCGATCTCCCTGCCGGCAAACGCGGCGTGCAGTGCGGCGTCGAGCGACGCCTGCCCGGCCGCCGCGCTGTCGACGCGCGTCACCCGCCCGCGCCGGTCAAGCCACGCTCGCACCGGCAGTACAGGCCCGTCGTCGCCGGCATCGGCCCGCGCGTCGGCCCAGCGCTCGATGTCCGCGCGCAGGCGGCCCGCGGCCGCATCGTCGCCATCGAGCGCCGTCTGCAGCCATTGCGCGACGTGTTGCGCGTACGTGCCCCACGCGGCAGGCGCGTCACCCACGGCCGTCGCGTCGGCTCGCGTGCGGCCCGGCAGCAACGCGCGTAGCGCGGCGCCGAGCCGATGCGCGACGATCACGATTGCGCGGCCGCTTCGACGGAGGCGGCCGTGGCGGGCGGTTCGCCGGCCGCCGCCCGCGCCGCCGCTTCCTGCTCGGCCATCGCGGGGCGATTGCGCAGGTGCAGCAGGAATTCCTGGATCAGCCGATCCCACAGCTCGACCGTCGAACGCAGATAGCGCTCGGACACGCCGCCCGCGACGACGACGTCCATCTCCAGCGCGAGAAACTGCCCGTGGCTCGCGAGACGCGCGAAGCGCTTGGTGCGGTTCCAGTCCGCGACGAGTTCGGCCGGCAATTCGCCCTGCACTTGCAGCACGCACGACATCGTGTAATCGATGTACGGCAGCGCGGCGAGCGGCGTGTCGGCGCCCTGCGGCGCGAGCGGCGCCGCCGGGTTGCCGAAGCGCACCGCGAAGCCGATGCCCTGGCTCGCGCTCATCAGTTGCACCGAGCCGTTCTGCTCGGCGGCCGTCACGCGGTAGCCCGCACGGCGCAGCACGTCGGCCAGGCGGTCCGCGCTGATCGCTTCGATCGGCGCGTCGTGTGCCGCGCGTTCGGCGCCGGCGTTCGGTTGCTTGTCCTGCATGTCGAGGTTCCCCCTGTTCGACGGATCGATGGATTCCAATGCGGTATCGGGCGACACGCTCACGGCGCGCTCGCCGCCGATGCCGGCGCCGCGGCGGCCGCACGCGCGGCCGGATCGTACTTTCCCGCATACAGCGCATCGCCGTAGCGCTGCGCGAGATCGTCGTACTTCACGCGGGCCGACTGGGCGAACGGCTGCCTCGACGAGAGGAAGGTGCCGATCCCGACATGCTCGTACGCGTCGAGAATCTCGTGCCCGACGCGATACAGCTCCGCATTGTGTGCCTGGCAGGTTTTCAGTTGCGTGTCACGCGCGGCAACGTCCTTCTGCAGTTGCGCGTGCTGCGCATCGCGGGCGCGCGACACGGCGAGCAGATCCTCATAGGACGCCTTGTATTTCGCGAGCGACCTCGCGTCCTGCTCGCGGCCGGCCCGCTCCTGCGCGAGCGCGCGCTTCGCGGCCGCCTCGGCGCCCGATTCACCGCGCGCCGCTGCAAGCTGGCCCTGCATCGCCTTCAGTTGTGCGAGCGCATCGTCGCGCTGCTTCTCGGCCGCCGCCTTGTCGCTCTGCAACTGCGCCTGGCTGTCCTGCAACTGGCGCAGCTCCTGCACGGTCGAGCGCAGCTGGCTGCGCAGCTTGTCCTCGATGCTCTGCGCGTGCGCGCCGACGGCCGCGAACAACAGCGCGGCGGCGACGGCGGCCGCCGGCATCGTGCGAGTGATCGTATTCATGCGCGGCTCCGGTCAGAAGCGAGCATTGAGCTCGATCTGCAGCACGTCGATCGACACCGGCGGCCCGTACACTTCCTTCGAGCTCAGGTAGCGGGCCGACACCCACGTGTCGCGCGCGACCGCATAGGCTGCGCCGATCACGTAGCCGCGTGCGTTGGTGCCGCCGAGATGGAAATCGGGATCGTTGAACGCGTCGAGCACGGCGTCCGGCTGCAGGTACTTGTACGCGATCGAGAAATTCCACTGGCCCTTCTCGCGCGGCTCCGGCTCGCCGACCGTCGCCTTCGCGAGGAAGCCGTTCGGGCCGCTGCGATAGTCGGCGCGCGTCGCGTTCACCGACGTCGCTTCGTAGTTGTTGACCGGCAGCGACGCCGCCGCGAACGCCTTGTTGTCGTTGTACGCGAGGTTGCGCACGTATTCGCCGTCCAGGCGCAGCTTGAAGCGATCGGCCACGACGGTATCCCACTGCGCCTTCAGGTCGAGCAGCCGATAGTTGTACGCGAGCCCGAAGAGCTGCGGCTGCGGCGTCATCCCCGGCGCGAGGTTCGGGTTCTGCACGATGTTGCGCAGCGCGATCAGCGTGTTGCCGCCCTGCATGAACGCGGGCGCCTCGTTGTCGGTGCTGCAGTTGGTCGCGCCGAGATACAGCGCGCACGGCGACGACAGCGTGCCGCGCATGTTCTGGAAGTCGTAGTACGCGACCGCGCCGCGCAGCCGGTTCTTCGCGTCGATCTTCCAGTCGGCGCCGAACTGCGCGCCGAACATCCACTTCGTGTCGCTGCCGGCCTTGTCGGTGCTGTTCGACGGGAAGTTCTCGCTCGTGTACTGGATCGGGAACACGCCGAGCGTGCCGAACAGCGTGACGTCCGGATTCCACGGCAACGCGTGGCGCAGGTTCGCGGCGAGCCCGTCCATCATCAGGTCGTCGGAGAACACGAGGTCCGACTTGAAGAACGGATTGTCGAAGCGGCCGGCCGTCAGGTTCAGCCACGGCGCCGGCTTGTACGCGAAGAACGCCTTGTTCAGCCAGATGTTCTTTTTCGCGAAGCCGCCGCCGGCGGTGGCCGTGGTCGACACCGGCCCGTTGTCGTTGCCGCTCGCGAGCTGGATGCCGGCCGTCATTTCGTCGGACAACGTCGCGGTCACGCCGAGCCGCGCACGGTAGCGCAGCAAGTTGTTGCGGTTCTGCGTGGTGTTCTGCGTCGGCAACTGCGTCGTGTTGGTGTTCGGGTTGATGTCGAACCCGTTGCCCTGGTTGATCGCCGCGAAATTCGTGACGTTGTTCGCGTTGCGGCTGCCGTAGAAGTGATACTCGTCGCGCACGCGCAGGTCGCCGTCGAGCTTGATCCGCGATACCCAGTCGGGGAACGTGTTCGGCTGCGCCCAATTCTCGGCCTTCGCCTGTGCGATCACTTCCTGCTTCACCTGGTCGCGGATCTGGTCGCGCACGAGTTGCGGCACGTACGGCACCGCGACGTCGCCCGGCTGGGTCGGCGGATTGACCACGCCGCCCGCGACGACCGGTGCGCCCGACCCGCGCGCGGCCCGCGCCTGCACGGCCTCGGTGCGCGCCTCGCTGATCAGCTCGTTCGCGTTCTGCTGCGTGAGCACGCCGCGCTTGACGAGCAGGTTGATCAGGTTGATCACCACGCTTTCCGTTGGCGCGGCCTTCCCCGATGCCGCCTGCGCCTCGAGCGATTGCGCCTGTGCGACGGACGCGCACGTCAGCCCCAGCGTCAGCACCGCCGCGCCGACGCGCGACAGGCGCGCGGGCGGCGCGCCGTTGCAGGGCACCCCGCCCCGTCCGTTCATCTTCCGAATCATCGAAGCACTCCGAACAATTTTCGTTTCTTTTCCGGCAGGATCCGTGCGACGGACCTGCCCCATGATTCTTTCGTGGTCTCTCTCGCGCATCGTCATGCCGGCTTGCGGCCCTGAAGCTTGACGAGCACCGGGTACGACGTCGCCGGCGGCGGCACTTCGTCGACCTTGCCGAGCGTCTCGACCGCCGCGACGACGGCCGCGTCGATCTTCGCGTCGCCGGTCGACTGCGCGATCGTCACCTTCGTGATCCGCCCCGACGCATCCATCCACAGGTTCAGGCTGCCGGCGAAGCGCGCGCCGCCAGCCTCCTGCACGCCCTTGTCCTGTTCGATCGCACGCTGCAGCACGTACACCATGTACTGCGCGTAGCTCGCGTTGCCGAACTTGCCGCCCCCGCCGCTGCCGACCATTCCCGAGCCGTCGCCCGCGCCGATGTTGAAGCTGTCGGTGCCGGCCTGTGCGGGCGCATTCATCGTCATCTGCTTCGGCTGGTTGTCCGACGGCTTCGGCGCCTCGGACGGCTTCGGCGCGACGGTCGGCTTGTCGACCGGCGTCTTGACCTCTTCCTTCACCTTCTCGGGCGGCGGCTTCTGTTTCGGCGGCGGCGGGGGCGGCGGCAACGGGATCACCGTCGTCACCTGCGGCGCGCTCGCGCGCTTCACGCCCGCGGTGTCCCCCGCGAAATGCCAGATCAGCGCGGCGAGCCCGGCGAGCACGAGCGCGATCGCAACCGGCTTCACGAAGCGGCCGGGGCCTTTCTGCGGCGGGCCGCCGTTGTAGGTCATTTCCATCGCGCTAGCCGCCCTGCTTCGCCTTGCCGGTCACGAGCCCGACCTGCGACAGGTCGAGCCGGCGCAGCAGGTCGAGCACGTCCATGACCTTCTGGTACTGCACGGCCGCGTCGCCCTTCAGCACGATCGGGAATTCCGGATTGGTCGCCTTCTCGGTGCGCAACCGGCTTTCGAGTTCGTCCATCGTCACCGGATACGCGTCGAGGAACACCTGCCCCGAATCGGCGACCGTGATCGCCTTCGTCTTCGGCTTCGCGAGGCTCGCGGACGAGCTCGCCTTCGGCAGGTCG
This sequence comes from Burkholderia sp. MSMB1078WGS, assembly GCF_001528895.1. NCBI lineage: Bacteria > Pseudomonadati > Pseudomonadota > Betaproteobacteria > Burkholderiales > Burkholderiaceae > Burkholderia > Burkholderia sp. MSMB1078WGS. The sequence goes on from NZ_LPDI01000025.1 coordinate 322,602, forward strand.
ACCTTGATGCCCTGCACCGACGCGGTCGTCATGATGATGAAGATGATCAGCAGCACGTACGCGAGGTCGAGCATCGGCGTGATGTTGATGTCGTCGTACGGCTTGTCGTCGTCCTGAACCTGCATGGTGGTCTCCTGCGTGCGTTCAGTCGGCCAGCACCGCGTGGTCGGGCGCGCGGTGCGCTTCGGCCAGGCGCGTGACGAATTCGTCGACGAACACCTGCATGTTCGCGGTCACGTTCTTGTTGCGGATCAGCAGGTAGTTGTAGCCGAACAGCGCGGGAATCGCGACGAACAGGCCCGTGACGGTGGCGAGCAGCGCGGCCGCGATACCCGGTGCGATCGCGTTCACGTTCACGTCGCCGGCCGCCGCGATCGCCGCGAACGTGATCATCACGCCGACCACCGTGCCGAGCAGGCCGAGGAACGGGCCGCCCGAGATCGCGATCGTCAACAGCACCATCGATTTCGACAGTCGCTGGTTCTCGCGCACGAGCGTCGCGTCCATCGACGCGCGGATCGCCTCGATCGATTCGGACGTGATCACCGTGCGGCCGTTGCCGTCCACGCGGCTGTGAATTTCATGCACGCCGGCCTTGTACAGCCGGTACAGCGACGACTGGTACAGGCGCCGCCCTTCCGCACTGCCTTCGTCGACGTGCGCGAGGCCGACCAGGTGACGCCCGGCCACTTCGCGGAAACGCTGCACGAAATACTGGTTCGCCTTGTCGACGGTGCCGACGTAGCGTGCCTTCGTCCACATCACGATCCACGACACGAGCGCCATCCCGAGCAGGATCGTGATCACGACCCACGCGTCGACGGTCACCGACTGCACGATCACGCCGAAGTAGCCGAAGCCGAAGCCCGACTGCTTCTCGTCGGCGCCGTACGCGACCAGCTTCGATTCCGAGCCCTGCGCGAGCGCGTCGACCGCGAGTGCGGCGGGCGAACGCGCGATCTTCGACAGGCGCAGTTCGTCGAGTGCGCCCGCATACGCGGCGAACCCGGCCGGCGCACCCGCCGCGTCCGCGCCGATCGTCGTCACGCCGTTCAGCGCGGGCAGCGTTGCCGCGACCTGCGCGGCCTGCTTGCCGTTCACGTAGACGGTCAGATTCTTGCCGTCGGCCGTCGCCGCGACATACGTCCACTGGTTCGCGGCGACCGGCGACGCGGCCGGCGTGCGCACGGGCGCCGCGCCGCCCTGGACTTCCGCGAACGGCACGCCGTTGTCGAGGCCGATCAGCAGCGCATTCGCGCCGTCGCGGCGGCCGTACAGCAGCGTGTTCGGCGCGAGCGCCGACGGCTTGACCCACGCGCTGAACGTGAAGCTGCCGCCGGCCGGCACGTTCAGCGACGGGCTCGCCGGCAGCGTCAGCGACCCCGTGCCGTCGAACCGCGCGCCCTTGCCGACGATGCCGTCCTCGATCGTGCGGAACGACGCGTTCTGCGCGTGGTTGCCGTACGCGGTCGCGTCCTTCGGCGGGGCGCCGGCCGCACCGTTGAAGTGATAGACGAGCGTGTAATCGGCATCGAACGTCTCGGCCGGCTTGCCGCCGTCCGGCGCCTTCTTGTTGCCGTAGTACATCCAGATCGACTCCGCGGCGCCCGCCGGCATCTTCGGCACGTCGACCCAGATCAGCGCGACGCCGAGCACCGGATCGTATTGCTCGACATGGAAATTCAGCGGCGTCTTGTCGTCGGCCGCGACGAAGCGGATGTCGGCGCCGTTGTCGGCCAGCCCGTCGAACTGGAAGTTGCCCGAATGCAGGCGAATCAGCAGCGGCACGCGGCCGGCCGATTCCGCGAGGTTCGCGCCCTTCGGGCTCGCGTCGATCGTGATCGCCTTTCGGTACGACCAGTCGTTCTGCCACCATGCGTTCGCGATGCCGGGCAGCACGCCGAGCATCACCGCCAACAGGAAAAACAAGACTCGCTTCACGATCCACTCCCCGAATGGGCGGGCGCCGCGCTCGTCGCATCGCCCCGCCACGATCAAAAAATCCGTCAGAAACCCAGCCTTACGTAGAAATCGAACCGCGGGCTGTACTGCCGCGTGTAGACGCCGGCCTTCAACGGCCAGCCGGCCTCGAAATCCGCGCTCGCGTATTTCATGAGCTGCAGCCGCGTGCCGACGCCGACGCTCATCAGGTTGAAGCGCGACGTCTGCTCCGGCAGCGGGCTCAGCAGCCACAGGTGCGCCGCGTCGAAGAACGCATGGAAGCGCCATTCGTTCACCCGGCTGCCGACCGCGCCGCCCAGCCACTTCGACAGCGACGGGCTGCGCAACTCCAGCGACGCGATCACGCCGCTGTCGGCCGTGTCTTCCGCCTGCATGTAGCCGCGCACGCTGTTCATCCCGCCGGCGGCAAACTGCTCGCTCGACACGAGCGGCGAGTTCGAGATCTGGGCGCTCACGTGCGCATTGGCCTGCATGTCGTTCGCGAAGCGCTGCGTGTGATTCACGTCGAACTTGCCGTACACGAAATCGGGCGTCGCGTTGTAGCGCTTGTTGTCCCATGCGCCCCAGTCGCTGCCGAGGCCGCGGATGTTCGTCGTCAGCGACGCGGAGAACGACGTCTGCGAGTTCTTCAGGCTCAGCTGGCCGTTGTACGACAGCGTCACCGGCACGTACGTGAGCGGCGCCGTCGAGCCGCCCTGGCCCGGCAGCGACACGTCTTCGTCGTAGTGCTTGCGGTCGATCTCGATGCTGACCGTATGCGCGTAGGTCTCCGTCGCCGGCAGCGAATAGATCGCGGTGAAGCCGTACGTGGTGCCCTTGCCGAGCACGTTGGTGTTGCCGACCGACGCGACGTTGCTGTCCGAATGCACGACCGTCGCCAGAAAGCTCCAGCGCGAATCCTTGATCGGCGCGAGATACGAGAATGCGTAGACGCGCGCATCGTTCGGATGCTGCGGCGCGATCACGTAGGTGCCGGAAATCACGTGGCCGAGCTGCCACAGATTCGAATAGCTGAGGCTCGCGGTCGTGCGCAGCGTCGACGTGCCGGGGCTGTTGTCGTTGTTCAGTTCGAGCGAGCCGTGCAGCGGGCTGTGATCGTCGACCTTCAGGTCGACGTCGACCGTCTGCGGCAGCGCGCCCGGCTTCAGCACCGGAATCACCTGGCGGTCCGCCGAGCGGTTCAGGTCGGTGAGCTGCTGCTGTGCCTGGTTGAAATCCGGCACCTTGCCTTCGGCCAGCGCGGGCACCGCGTCGCGGATGTTCTGCGGCGAGTTGTATTGCGCGCCGTCCACACGCAAGCGCCCGACCTTCGCCTCGGTCACCTGCAGCAGGATCACGCCGTTCTTCACCTGCTGCTGCGGCAACTCGACGACGACCGACTGGTAGCCGCGATCCTGGTACGCCTTCTGCAACGCATCGCGGGCCGCGTTCACGTCGGCGAGCGTGCGGCCCGGCCCTTCGAACGGATACACGGCCTTCTCGATCTCGAGCGTCGGCAATGTCGTGTTGCCACGCACCACGAAGGCATTCACGTCGAACGACTGCGGCGCGGCGGGCGCCGCCTTCGCGGCCGGCGCGGCAGCGTCCTGCGCATGAACGCCCGGCGCGACGCTCAAGCCTCCGGCCAGCACGGCACCGGCCAGGCATCGGCCATTCAGCCGCCATCGTTCGCGTGACTTGCGGTCTACTCTCGGCGGCATGCGCCATTCCCCTTTGTTGTTCCGGACGCAGCGAAGCTGTCGCGACCCCGTCGCTCGCCCCGCTATCAGTTGCCTGTTTCACTTTGATGACGATTGATTCGCCATCCTTATCATGAACCGCGCAATGCTCTTTATGCCGTCGAACCGAACTCAGCCGTGATGTGTCGGCACCGCCTGCGCATCCGCGTGAAAGCCGAACTGCGTCACGGTGAACTGCAACAGCGTATCGACGCACGTCGCGAGCGATGCGCGGCCGGTATCGAGCGTGAGATCGGCTTTCACCGGCGGTTCGTACGGCGCCGACACACCCGTGAATTCCGGCAGCGCGCCGCACCGCGCCTTCGCATACAACCCCTTCGGATCCCGCGCCTCGCAGCACACCAGCGGCGTGCTCACGTACACTTCGCGGAACGCCGGCCCCACGATCGCTCTCGCCGCATCGCGCATCGCCGCGAGCGGCGAAATGACCGCGACGATCGCCAGCGCGCCGGATTCGCTCGTCAGTGCCGCGACTTCGGCGATGCGCCGTACGTTTTCGAAACGATCCTGCACCGTAAAACCGAGATCCCGATTCAGCCCCGTGCGCAGCCGATCACCGTCGAGCACCACCGCATGCATGCGTCGGTCGCGCAGTCGCGCCGCTACCGCGTCGGCCAACGTCGTCTTGCCCGCGCCGGACAACCCGGTGAGCCACAACACCCCGCCGGCCCGCTGCGGCGACACGCGCCGCTCGTCGCGGGGCACGTCTACCGATAAGGACGAAACGACGTCGGGAAACCCGCAACGATCGATCTTCATCGTGCACGCTCCGCCGCCTTCGCCGGTTCGTCGTCCTCGCGCGGACGCGTCTGCCAGAAGCCGCCTTGCATCGTCACGATCGACGGTGTCTCGGCCCATTGATGGGGGCTCAGGATTTCGGCACGTCGCACGTTCGGGATCACCTGCACGTCGAAGATCTCGTCGACGCCGTTGAAGAACTGCAGGATGCCGAGCACGTCGCCGGTGTTCGCGTCGAGCGCGGCGACCCCCGCGACCAGCGCATCCGATTCGCTTTCGATCGGCAACCCCTGCGGGCCGCGTTTGTCGCGCAACTTCGACAGCCCGACGAACAGCACGCCCCCGTATTCGGCGAGACCGTGCGTGAAGCCCGGCAGCTTCGCGAGCACGCGCCGCGCGCCCGACTGCGGATCGATCTGCAGCACGTGGCCGCGACCGCCTTCGAGCACGTGCAGGCGAGCGCCGATCACGCGCGGCGAATGCGGCATCGACAGCCCCGATGCGACGATCCGGCCGGACGGCACCTCCATCACGATGCCGCCGGCGGCCATTCCGCTGCGCCAGCCGAACGGCTCGTTGCTCATGCCAAGCGCCGTCGCGAACCGCACCTTGCCGTCGGCGAACGCCATGCCGTTCAGGTGGCAGCGATCGTCCGGCGTGGTCTCGGTCACGAACGGCGGCTGCCAGATCGGCGTGAAGTTGAAATAGCCGTCGATCACGCTGATACAGGAATAGCGTGTGTTGACCGCGAGCAGCACGTGCTTGTCGAACGCCATGTCGTGCAGGTCGAGATCGCCCGTGTAATAGGACATGCGCGGCACGAACATCGCGTCGTAGTGATCCGGTCGGGCCGGATAGTGCGGCGCGAGTGTCGATACGTTGGCGAACACCATCAGCTCGTGCATCGTCGCGATCGCGAGCCGCTTGCCCGACACGGCCATCCCCATCGAGCGCGGCAACAAGCATGCGGACAGCGTCGGCGCGCCATCGTCGACGCCGATCACGGCCACGCCGGACGGGCGGCGGCTCACGGCCAGCGAGCACCCGAGCGCCTCGAGCACCTGCAGAAAGCGCCCGGTGTCGCGCAGGTTGATGACCGGCGACAGCGCTTCCGCCTGCCGCGCCGATACGTCGTCCGTCGGCGCGCCGCTTTCGCCCGCCGGGCGGGTTTCCTCGAACTGTTCCACTGTCATGCACCTGTCGGCTTCACGCCGCCTGATGAGAAAAAATGCTCGCTTGCCTGCCGGCCCGTCGGCCCGGTGCACGCGCATCGGTCGCGGGGCCGCGTACGGCGCACCAAGTCGCAGCTCCCACCTACCTAGACGGAATGAAGCGCGCATTGCCGCAATGTTTTTTGCGTGACGTCGACCGATCCGCCGGCACGGGCAGCGGTCGACGCAAGCGGCCTGCATGCGTGCAGCCGCTCGCCCGCGCGAGATGCGGCGCATGACCTTGCGTGGCCCCCATTTCGTATACATGTCGTTGCCCGGCCCGCGCGCGAAAACGCGACGGCCTGCGTGCGGCCCGACAATCCTCCGGTTTCAACCGGGAAGTTTTTGTGACATTCGACTGAAGATATTCACGAAACACGCGCAAACCACGGGGTGCGATCGTCGGGACCGTTTACGCTGCACCGCACGCCGCGAGCACGTACGAAATCCTGCGGCTTGCAGCCGCCCGCTTCGTCCTAGCTATTGAGAACGGAACATGTCAACGACAGGACACTCCATGTCATTCGCCACGATGCTCGTACGGTGGCTCGCCGGGCGGTTGGCCGGCGCCGCCGGAATGCCGGGCCAGTTGCGGCCGCGCGCCGCTCATGCCGCGTCGGATCCGCCGCTGCGCTGGCGCTCGCCGTGGCTCGCGTGGCAACTGCTGTCGTGGTCCGTGCTGACGCTGCTCGCGCCGCCGATCTGGACGATCGGCACGCTGCTGCTGATCAATCCGTCGAGCGATCAGCCGCTGTTCTGGGCGCTCGCGATGGCGATCGTGCCGGTCGCGAACGGGGTCGCGATCGTCGCGACGAACCAGCGGCATCACCGCACGCCGTTCACCCGCCGCCCCGCGGTTGCAGCCCACACGTTCGCGATCGCGATGACCGTCGGCTGCACGCTGTTCGTGCTGCTGCTGTGGCGCTCGCACGCGATCGCCGACCTGGTCGGCCCGCTTGCCGACGACGGCATGCGTCCCGCGACGCTCGCATGCTGGGTCGCGGGGCTCGCCGCGCTGTTCGGCGTCACGTCATCCGCGCATGCGAGCATCGCGCATGCGTGGCTGGCGTTCGAAGTGTGAGCGCACCGCGCCGACACTGCGAGGGCACGCGGATGCATCGATACGGGACAGGAAGGACGGCGCACGCGCGGCGCGAACGCGGCATCGCGATCGTGACGGTGCTGCTCGTCGTCGCGCTGGCGGCCACGCTCGCGGCCAGCGTGCTGTGGCGCCAGCAGGTCGCGACGCGCGACGTCGAGAACCAGCGGCTCGCGACACAGACGATGTGGATCGAGCGCGCCGCGGTCGAATGGGCACGCGCGACGCTGCGCGCGCAAAGCGCGACGTCGAACGTCACGTTCGTCGGCCAGCCATGGTCGGCGCCCATCGCCGACGTGCAGCTCTCGGACCTGCTGCCATCCGACGCGCTGGCGGTCAATGCGGAGCTGTCGCGCGCGTGGATCTCGGGCAGCGTCGAGGACGCGCAGGCGCGCTTCAACCTGATGAACCTCGTGTCGCGCGCCGCGCCCGGCAAGCCGTGGCAGTCCAACGGCGAAGGCGTGCTGGCGTACCGGCGCCTGCTCGGCCAGTTGTCGCTCGATCCGGCGCTCGCGCAACCGACGGCCGACTACATGCTGCGCTCGCTGCGCGACGCGAACGGCCCGGGCGGCTGGCCGCTGCAGCTCGTGTCCGTCGACGATCTCGCGCGCATTCCCGGCTACGACGCGCATGCGATCGAAGCGCTCGCGCCGTACGTCACGATCCTGCCCGACCTGACCGTCGTCAACGCGAACACCGCGCCCGAACCCGTGCTCGTCGCCGCGATCCCGACGCTGTCGGCGAGCCAGGCGAAGCGGCTCGTCGACCGGCGCGCGACCGCCTACTTCGTGAGCACCGGCGACATCGCCGAATACCTGCTGCCCGCGCAGGGCGGCAACCCGACTTTGCCGGACGGCTCGGCCGTCGGCGTGAACAGCGGCTACTTCATCGTGCATTGCCGCGTGCATTCGGCGCGGATCAACGCGCGCGTGGACACGCTGATCGCACGCTACGGCAGCGGCAATTTCGCGTGGACGTCGGTGATCTGGGTGCGGCGGCTGACGAGTTGAAGCCGGATGCGGCAGAGACGGGCGCGGCGAACGGCGAGCCGGGCCGAGCCGGCAACGTGCGATCGGCGCCGGCTAATTCAGCGACGACTCGCTCAACGTCACCGGTCGCTGGCCCGGCGACGCCGCCGCATCGAACGACAAGCGCGTGAAGCTCGTCTCGCGCACTTCGCCGAGGAGCCGGTTCCAGTCGTCGATCGACACGAGCAGCGCGATCGGCCGGTTGTACTTGGTGACCATCACCAGCGCCTCGCCGGCGTGCCGCAGCGCCTTCGACGGATTGCTGCTGAAGTCGCGCGTCGCCATCGCGATCGTGCGCAGGCTGAAGACGTTCGCGGCCGGATCGTCGCCGTTGTCGTGCAGCAGGCACTCGAGCGTCGCGGCGCGCAGCAATGCCTGCGACTTCGACGACAACCGGCTGTCGCGGCGGCGCCGCCGTTCGCTGCGCGGGTCGACGTGCACGGCGAGCATCCGCACGATCTGGCCGAGCGTCGTCGCGGGCAACCGGTCGTAACGCTGCCACCAGTCCGGCGGCAGCGCGATCATCATGCCCGCATAGGTGGCCGTCACGCCGTCGGCGATCAGCGACGGCAGGCGCGCGACGTCGCGCGCGTCGAGATCGAGCGCGCCGCCGACCACGCGCGTCATCACGCTGAACGCGTTGTAGGCGAACGCGGCGATCCCGCTCGCCAGCAGCGCCGCACGCGCGGGCACGGCGCCGAACGGCGTGCCGCCCGTCACGGGCTCGAGCGCGAGCGGCAACGCGTCGCGCCAGCGTCGGCGCGACAGCGCCACGATCTGCGGCGCGTCGAACCGCTCGGCCGACAGGTCGGTCAGCAGCATGACGCTTTCGCCGGGCGCCTCCGCGCGTTCCCATTCGATCTGGCGAAACGTGTCCGACGCGCCGCCTTCGCCGGCCATCCCGACGGATCGTTCGCGAACGCGCCCGGTGCCGAACACGCCGGCGTCCTGCCAGTCGCCGAGCGGCCGGCAGGCGGCCGAGCGGCCGTATTCGCGCAGCACGAACGCGCCGCCGCGGCGCGGCCAGCCGGACAGGATCGCATCCGTATCGAAGCGCCCGTCGACGATCCACAGCTCGCCGGGCCGGACCGCTTCGAGCAGCGCGCCGACGAATGCACGCTCGTGCGACCGGCCGCGCTCGCAAGGCAGCAGGTCGACGATCATCCCGAGCTCCGGGTCGTACACCGGCAGGACGCGCGCACCGCCTGCCGCCGCATCGCGCGCCGGGTCGTCGCACGCGCGCCCGCAGTCGCAACCGTCGGCGCGCGGCGCACAGGCCTCGCCGGCGCCGTCCAGCACGCGCAGCCGCATCCCGTCGACGGCGCACGCCCCGTCGACACCGCGCACCGACGCGACCGGCAGCAGCAGGTCGACGCTGTCCCTGGCCAGCGCGCGCCCCCAGCCGGACCGCCACCGGCTCATGCAATCGTGCAGCGCCGTCACGGCCGCGCCGAACCCCGGCGCGACGGCGCCGGCGGCATCCGGCATCCGCCGCCACGCGGCAATCGCCGCGATCGCGTCGACGGCAACGGCAAACAGCGCCTCGCGGATCGACTCGCCGTCGGGCTCGTCGCCGGCACCCGCCGCGGCGTCGACCCAGTCGTCGTGCAGCGCGCATTGCAGGACGAGCCGCGCCATGATCGCCATCGGGCTCTGCTCGACGAAGCGTTCCACGACAGCGCGCATCATCGGGTTACCTCACACTGTCCTGTCGATCGTGCGGGCCGCCGCAACGGCATACGCTCGCGCGCGTCGCAACGCGTTCGCACTTGACGCAGCGCGAGCGACCCCGCAGCATCGTGAGCGACCCGCTCCGCGCGACGCCGCGCCGTCGCGGCGGGCCATTCGCAATCAATGCACGAGGCACCGGCATGTACGTAGATCCCCGCGTGGCGCACGGCCGCGCCCGGTTCGACCTGAGCGGCTCCCCGCGGCTCATCGCCGACGAGCGCCGCTGGGAGATCAGCGACATCGTCACGCGCGGCCTCGACGATTTCAAGGGCGTGCGCAATCGCCGCAACCTGCTCCGATTGCTCGCGCGTCAGATCGCGCCGAAACTCGTGCGCCTCGGGCTCGAACCGTACGTCGGCGCGCTCGGTCACGCAGAGGGGCTGTTCGTCCATTTCTCGACGATGAGCGCCGAGCACGGCTTGCGCGAATTCCAGCTTCAACTGACGGTGCCCGACCTCGTGCTGCGCAGTTTCGCGTCGAATGCGATCCGGCCGCACGCGGTCGCGCGCTGCATGCAGCGCAACGGCGTGATGTCGCTTGCGGAAATCGAGCACGAGACACGCATCGCGTTCGTCGCGGCGCGCGTGATGCGCTCGCTGGCGATCGCGGAAGGCTGGCAGCAGATCGGCGTGCCGACGCCGCACGGGCTGTTCGTCGGCACGCTGACGCAGGCGCGCGACGTCGCGATGAATACCTATTTCCGCCCCGGCGACAACGACCGCCCGTCGCGCTGGAGCGGCTTCTCCGCCCTCTTCTCGACGATGCCGGACTGGCGTCCGGAACAGGTCCGGCACGGCGGCGAACTGCTGCAATGGATGGTCAACCATATCGTGGCCCTGCAAGAATCCGCACCGTTCGTCGAACGCTTTCCGTTTCTGCGCGAGCCGCTGCGCGATGCCGACGATCCGCTCGATGCCGCATGGACCGGCGCGCGCGCCGACCACCGTGCATGACGGGCGATCCGGGGGCCCATTCCGGCCCCCGTTCCCCGATCTCCACGCCATCGCCCCTCTTCACGGCCCCTCGCTCTCTCATATACAAGGTCGCAGCGGCCCCGCCTAACCCGCAAACTTTCTTGCAACGCCAATGCGGCGCGTCAATGCGTGCGCGTGGACCCACCCGGCTCGCCCGGCTCCGGGCGGCCGACCGTCTCCAGCACGGCCCACATCCAGATCAGCTCGCGCACCGTGCGTGCATGCTCGTCGCTCTGTGCGCGCCACCGCCCGAAAGCGTCGCGCTCCCGTTCAGTCGTGTCGCCGGCGCGCAGCCACAGCAGCCAGCGCACCGCGCCCTCGCGGATCGCGTCGGCGCGCGTGCCCGCGTCGCCGGAATCCGTATCCCGTTGCGATTCGTTCATGATCACGCCACCGCCCGAAGCTCCCTCGACACACATCCCCCCACCGCGCATCGCTGCGCGGCCGGGCGCTTGCCACCCACGCCTCGGGTCCGACGACGCCCCACCGGGCCGTCACGCGTGACGGCCCGGCGTTTGCCGGCCCTCATGGATAAGGTCGTATCGACGCGCCGTAACCCGCAGCGCGGGCAGCACCGCGGCAGGCGGAGCAACGGCCGGATGGAAACGGGAGAAAGGAAGGAAAGCGGAACGCGGGGAAAGCAGCTCAGCTCAGCAGCACGATGTTGCCGGGCAGGCGCGTGATGTGCGCGCCGTACAGGCGGCCGACCATGTCGATCACGTCGTCGAGCCGCGTGATCGGAAACTGCGCCTGCATTCGGTTCGCGCCGAGCGACGCGCTGCGCAGGATGACCTTGCCGCGCCGGTAGCGGTTGATCTCGTCGACGACGTCCGACAGCGGCACGCCGTTGAACACCAGCATGCCGCGTCGCCACGCGCTGACGGCGCCCGGATCGGTCCGCGACACCGACTGTACGCCGCGGTCGTCGTAGACGACCTGATCGTCGGCGCTCAGCGTACGTGCGCCGCGCGGATGTTCGAGCGTGACCGTGCCGGACAGGCACGTCACGCAGACCTGCGAGCCCGTACGCCGCACGTTGAAACGCGCGACCAGCGCCCTCATGCGGCCGCCGCCCGCCACCACCGTGACGGGCTGAATCGGCGTCGCGCGGCCGGCCGGCGGCGCGATAGCGTCGATCTCCGCCTCGCCCGCGACGACTTCGACGCCATGCGCGGCATCGCTCGCCGGCAGCACGTCGAGGCGCGTTTGCGTATTCAGTTCGACCGTGACGCGCGGCGACAGCGCGACGCTGCGCTGCTCGCCGGTACCCGTGTGGTAATCGGCCGCGATGTCGCCGAGCGACGGCCATAGCTGCAGCGGCGGCCGCACGGCGAGCCACGACGCGCCCGCGGCGACCGCGAAGCCGATGAACGCGCGCCGCCCAGTGCGCATCGTGCGTTCGCGCCTGGCGACCTGTGCCCAGGCCGCGGCCGTGCGCTCCTCGTGCGCGAGTTCGGTCGCGGCCGTGCGCAGCGAGCTCCAGGTGCCGCGCAGCAGATCGGCGGCTTGCGGACGATCCTTGCACCAGCGTTCGAACGCGTCGGCGTCGTCCTGGCTCGCGTCCCCCGAGCGCAGACGCAGCAGCCACGCACTCGCTTCGTCGAGTTCGTCGTGGGCAGGTTGGGCCTGGGCTTTCGTCATCGTCCGGATGCTCAAAATTTGCGCGGGCCGCCTCGCGTGCCCGCGTACGAATCGCCGTCTTCCTGCATCCGCTGCAGGCAGTACTTCATCGCCGCGCTCAGCTCGCTTTCGACGAGCCGCAGCGAAATGCCGAAATGCTCGGCGATCTCGCGATTCAGCAGGCCGTCCACGCGGGCGGCCAGCAAAATCGCGCGACGCCGCGGCGGCAGGCCGCGCAGCACGTCCTTCAGCGTCTCGACCTTGCGGCGCGCCGCGACGATGCGCTCGGGATCGGCCAGTTCGTCGGGCACCTCCAGCAGCGTCTCGACGTCGTCGTCGTGCAGATGCCGCCGTTCGCGCCGATGCTGGTCGATCGCGACATTGTTCGCCATCCCGAGTATATAGGCGTCCGCGTTCGTCACCTGCGTGGAGACGTTCGCGTTCTCGAGGCGCAGCCAGGTTTCGTGCAGCGCGTCGGCGGCGCCGTCCTTCGACCCCGTCACGCGTTCCAGCCGCCTGACCAGGTACGCGTAGCGCGTCGCCAGCAGATTCCGGAGCCCGGAGCGGTTGCTGTCGGACATGATGGCCTAGCCCCGAACGGCCGGCTGCGGCGCCGGGCAACGGAAATGCACGCCGTTGCCGGCCGGGCGCAGCAGGATCGTGACCGGCTGCGGCAGGTCCGCAGGCGGCGCGTCGTCCAGCTTCAGCGCGCGCAGCGCGCGCATCACCGCCGCGTCGCGGGCGGCCGAACCGCTCGATGCCACCATGTTGACCGCCACCACCGCCCCCCTGTTGTCGATGCGCATCTGCGCGACGAGTCGATAGCTGCCCGGCACCGCCGCCGGCTGCGCGCACAGCGCATCGATCAGATGCGCCTGCAGCAGGCCCGCGAACGCGCGCCGATCGCCGGAATCGCCGATCCCGTCGATCGGCAACGCCGCATCCGCCGGCGTGTCGGCCGGAGCGGGCGGCGTCTCGGCGGCCGGCTGCGCGACGATGATCGCTTCGTCCGGACGCGAGAATTCCGCACGCAACCCCGTTCCGGCCAGCATCCGCTCGAGCGCGTCGCGCGGCGCGAAATCGCCCTGGACCGGCACACTCGTGCGCCCGTCGAGCAGCGGCGCCGGCGCGAGCACGATCAGCTCGGTGAGCCGCGCGAAATCCTGCAGCGTCTTCGCGAGCGGCTGCGCGGGCAGATCGAAATGCACCGCGCTGCCCGGCTGGCGGCCGATGGAACCGGTCTCCTGCGCGTGCACGCCGCGTATCGACAGCACGACCAACACGAGCCACGCGACGAGCGCCAGGACACCGGTCGGCGCCCGTGAACGAGTCATGAATCCCTGGACGGAAGTGGAGTTGCACGCCGCGTGCCGAAGCGTGCATCCCCGTGAGCGGCTCCGTCGCAAGCGAACGACAGATTGTGAGCGGGCACTGTGACAGTCCGGTGAAGCGTATCGCCGCGCGACACGATCGCGCCGCACCGCTTTCGTGCATCGCCGGCGCGCACGTGGACCATGACGCGTGCCGCTCAGGGCCGGCGCACGACGAAGTTGCCGATGCCCGTGCCGACGACGGCCATCCGCACGTCGCCGGACCACAGCGTGATCGTCACCGGCACATCGATGCTTTCGCTGCCGAGCACGATCCGCGACGGCGCTTCGCCGCCACCCGTGTAACGCACCGACACGCCCGTCACTGCGCTGCCCCAGCGGCGTGCGCGATACAGGTCGTCGGTCATCGGCGCCCAGCCGCCGCCTTCGGTGCGCTGTACGAAGCGATAGCCTCCGCCGACCGGCTGCCATGCGATCGGCATCGCGCGCACCTGCGCTTCGTCGCCGGCCGATTCGAGCAGGTTCGCCAGGCGCTGCGCCTCCTCCGCCAGATCGGTGCGCCGGTTGCGCGACGGCGCGAGCGTGACGACCGCGACCAGCAGCCCGACGATCACGAGCACGACGAGCATCTCCAGCAGCGTGAAGCCCGCCGCCGTGCGACGTGCGGCGCCCGCGCGCCGGCCGCGCCCGTTCAGGATGCCCATCGTTCCGTCACTGCCACGAGCCGATGTCCGCATCGTTGCCCTCGCCGCCCGGTTTGCCGTCCGCACCGTAACTGAACACGTCGATCGCGCCGTGCGCGCCCGGGTTCAGGTATTGATATGCGTTGCCCCATGGATCCTTCGGCAAGCGCTCCAGGTAACCGCCGTCCTTCCAGTTGTTCGGTACCGGATCGGTTGTCGGCTTCTGGATCAACGCAGCGAGCCCCTGCTCCTGCGACGGATAGCGGCCGTTGTCGAGGCGATACAGGTTCAGCGACTGCATCATCGTGCCGATGTCCTGCTTCGCGGCGATGCGACGCGCCTCGTCGGGACGGCTCATGATCTTCGGCACGATCAGCGCCGCGAGAATCCCGAGAATCGCGACCACCACCATGATCTCGATCAGCGTGAACCCGCGTTGCGTATGGCGACGCGCTCGTCTGCCCGCCTGGCAGGCGTACGGCGTTCGGGTTTCGTTGAGGCCCGTCATCATGCATTCACCCTCGCGGCAAAGAATGGAAAACGTCTTCTGTCCATCGCATCGACCCGTCGCCATGAAACCATTCGACCTGCTTCGCATCGCACCGTCCCGCACCGATCTCGTGCCGCTCGCGGCGACGCTCGCCGCCGCCGCGGCACTCGCCGCCGTGTCGCTGTGGGCCGTGCGCGTATTGAGCACCGCCGATGCGCCGGTCGCGGCGCTTGCACCGCCGCCCGCGCCGATCGACGTTGCGGCCGGCGCGCGGCTGTTCGGCGCGACACCCGACGACGGCCGCGATGCCATCCAGTTGCTCGGCGTACTCGCGTTCGATGCACGCCGAGCGGCCGCGATCGTCAGCGTCGGCGGCGAAGCATCGCGCGTCGTATCGCTCGGCGCGGCGATCGGCGAAGCCGCGAAGCTCGCCGAGGTTCGCGCGCGCTCGATCGTCGTCGACCGCAACGGGCTGCAACGCGAAATCGCGCTGCCCGCCGCGGAGAAGGCCAACGCGTTCGTGCGCTGAGCCGCGCATCACTGCACCATGTTGTTCAGCTCGATGATCGGCATCATCACCGCCAGCACGATCACGAGCACCACGCCGCCCATCGCGAGGATCAACAGCGGTTCGAGCAGGCTCGTCAGGAACATCGTGCGGCGCTCCAGTTCGCGCGATTCGCCTTCGGATGCACGATCGAGCATCGTCGTCACGTCGCCCGTCGCCTCGCCCGAGCGGATCAGGTGCACGAGTACCGGCGGAAACGTCTTCGTATGCGCGAGCGCACGCGACAGCGCCGAGCCTTCGCGCACACGGACGATCGCGTCGTCGACGTTCGCGCGCATCGCACGGTTCGACAACGTCTCGCCAGCCGCCTGCAACGCGCGCAGGATCGGCACGCCGGCCGCCGTGAGAATGCCGAGCGTGCTCGCGAAGCGCACCGTGTTGTAGCCGCGCACGAGCTTGCCCGCGAGCGGCGCGGTGAGCACCCAGGTGTCGAACCTGAGCCGCGGCGCATCGCGCGACAGCACCTTGCGGATTGCATAGACGATCGCGACCGTCGCCGCGAGCGACGCCCACCACCAGTGCCGCACGAAGTCCGACAGCGCGAGCATCACGACCGTCAGCGTCGGCAGTTGCTGCTTGGTGCTGGTGAACACGTTCGCGACCTGCGGCACCACGTAGCTCAGCAGGAACGTGACGATGCCGAACGCGATCAGCGTGACGATGCCCGGATACGTGAACGCCAGCAGGATCTTCTGCTTCAGCGCGTTGCTTTGTTCGATGTAGTCGGCCAGACGCGACAGCACGACGCCGAGCTTGCCCGTGTGCTCGCCGGCCGCGACGAGCGCGCGATAGATCTCGGGGAAATCGCGCGGATGCTGGCTCAGCGCATTCGCGAACGAATGGCCGCCGACGATTTCCGCGCGGATCGACGCCATCAGCTCGCGCACGTATTCGCGTTCGGCCTGCTCGCTCAATACCGACAGCGCTTCGTCGAGCGGCAGCCCCGCGACCAGCAGGCTCGCGAGCTGGCGCGTGATGATCGCCTGCTCGCGCTGCGACAGCTTGCGGCCGAGCGACAACCGTTGATGGCGCTCGCCGTGCAGACGCTGCGCGGCCAGTTCTACGACGAGCGGCGTGAGCCCCTGCGTGCGCAGATGACTGCGGCCGGCGCGCGCGCTGTCGGCTTCGAGCACGCCTTTCAGCGTGCGGCCGGTGGGATCGATCGCTTCGTAGCGGAATGCCGACATGTCAGTGCCCTCGTGTCACGCGTGCGACTTTTTTCGGCGACTGCGCGCAATGTGCCGGACGGAGTCGCCGGGGAAGACTACGGAGCGAACCAGCGCAGATTTGTGACGGATGTTGGGCTACCTTTTTTGACGGGTTTTATTACCCGGCTTCGCCATTCTTATAACGTAAAAACGATTTCAAGCTTATCCAGTAAATTAATCGAACACACATTAAATACAATGCGACCTTGCTCGACCTTCCATTTACAGATTCGTGCGACAAGCGAAAAAAGTACCTCGAAGTGGAAGATATTCATCGACGTGCGCAATGTTCCGTAACATCTGCCACGAAACCGTCGTGAAGTTGGGATAGCGCGGCCCGGCCCCACGTGTTACGTCAACAGCTTCCATCAAGCCTGACGCGGGTTCTCGTGCGCAATCCGTCGAGCGACTCCGGCCAAATCCCAGTATATGGGCGCTCCAACTCATGTCGAATGACACTCCGATCGGCGCTTTATCAATTCGAATAACGCAATGGCTTGATCGATAAAAATGTTACGCACCATTCGTTATGAAAAATTCACACGCGCCATTCGAATTACCTCCTACATTTACCCGGCGGTCCATAAGCATTCCAACCGCAGTAGCAGGGGTTCCCGTTTATCTTCGTTCAAGGAAATTTCTCATGAAATCCAGCAAGCGCAAGATCTGTCAAGTCCTCGCTCTCGTTGTTTCCGGTCTGGGCGCCACGGCCGCGATGGCCGCGGACATCCACGGCGGCGGTTCGTCGCTCGTCGCCCCGACCATCGGCGCGATCGGCAACACCGCGACCGAAATCGGCCTGTTCGGCACGGCCGAAGGCTCGTTCACGTATTACTCGGTGGGTTCGGGCGCCGGCCAGAACGCGTTCCTGAACAACCAGCCGACGTTCTTCGGCGCGGGCGTCACGGGCACGGTCCACTTCGCGAACAGCGATGCGGCCCTGTCGACCGCCCAGCTCACGTCGTACAAGGCCGGCCTCGGCGCGACCAACGGCCCGCTGATCCAGATTCCGTACATCGTCACGCCGATCACGGTGCCGGTCGTCAACGGCCCGGCCGTGACGAGCACGACGACGCCGCAAACGACGCCGGGTCAAGCGCATAGCATCGCGCTGAACGACGACGATCTGTGCGGGATCTTCTCGGGCAAGCTGACCGACTGGAATCAGGTCATCAACCCGCAAACGGGTTCGACGTACCTCTCGTCGACCACGACGCCGACCAGCAGCCCGATCAAGGTCATCTACCGGACGGACGGCAGCGGCACGACCGAACTGCTGACCCGCCATCTGGCCGCTGTCTGCTCGGCCACCAACACGGCCACGGGCGTGACGTTCGTCGACTCGCTGACGTTCACGGCTTCGTTCCCGGGCGGCGTCGTGCCGTCGAACTTCACCGGCGCTTCGGGCAGCAGCGGCGTGCGCAATGCACTGTCGTCCTCCACCGGTGCCGCCGTTGCCTACCTGAGCCCGGACTACACGAACACGTTCCTCGCCCCGTCGAGCACGGTCGTGACGTCGGCCGGCGCGCTGCAACTGCCGGTGGCCAGCCTCGTGAACAAGACGAATGGCGTCTACTACGCACCGACGTATGCGAATGCGTCGACCGCGCTCGGTACGGTCAAGCCGCCGGCACTCAAGGCCGGAGCCTCGGATCCTTCGCAATGGGTGCCGGCCGCCGGCAACCCGGTGTCGGGCTACCCGGTTTCCGGCACCAGCCAGATCATCCTGAGCCAGTGCTACAAGGATGCGACGGTGAAGACAGCCGTGCATGACTTCCTGAACAGCCACTACACGAACGCCAGCTTCGCGGCGATCGTTCATGGCAACGGCTTCGACACGGTTCCGTCGAACTACCAGACGGCCATCTCGAACGACTTCCTGAGCAACGCGAGCACGTGGAACCTCGACATCGGCAACGCAAGCGTCTGCACGGGCACGGTGGTCGGCCGCTAAGCGACCGGCAATCAGCTTAACCTCGTCGGAACGGCTGCGCCCCCGGAGATCCGCGGGCGCAGTTTTTCACTTGTCCTCGATTTGTCCTCGGTCGACGCACCGTTGACGTCAGTCCGGCGTGCCATCTCTTCTCCTCGGAAATTATCACATGCGACTTCATCAACACCGCAGGCTCTGCCAATCGATCGCTCTTGCTTTCTCCAGCCTCGGCGGTATTGCCGCGATGGCCTCGCCTAACGTGCAAGGCGGTGGCTCGTCCCTCATTGCTCCGGCAATCGGTACGATCGGCAACACCGCGACCGAAATCGGCCTGTTCGGCACCGCCGAAGGCTCGTTCACGTATTTCTCGGTGGGTTCGGGCGCCGGCCAGAACGCATTCCTGAACAACCAGCCGACATTCTTCGGTTCGACGGTCACGGGCACGGTCCACTTCGCGAACAGCGATGCGGCACTGTCGAGCGCCCAGCTCACGTCGTACAAGGCCGGCCTCGGCGCGACCAACGGCCCGCTGATCCAGATCCCGTACATCGTCACGCCGATCACGATTCCGGTCGTCAACGGCCCGGCCGTCACAAGCACGACGACGCCGCAAACGACACCGGGTCAAGCGCACAGCATCGCGCTGAACGACGACGATCTGTGCGGCATCTTCTCGGGCAAGCTCACGAACTGGAACCAGATCATCAATCCGGAAACAAACTCCCCCTACGTGCTGAACGAACCGATCAAAGTCGTCTATAGCTCGGACGCCAGCGGCACGACCGAACTGCTGACGCGCCACCTGGCTGCTGTCTGCTGGGCCGGCAACACGGCCGCGGGTGTGACGTTCTTCGATTCGATGACATTCACGGCTTCGTTCCCGGGCGGCGTCGTGCCGTCGAACTTCATAGCTGCTTCGGGTGACGGTGGCGTGCGTAGACAGTTGGCGAGCTATGCGTCGGCCGGTATGGCCGCTGTTGCATACCTGGCTCCAAATTACGCGAACACGTTCCTCGCCCCGTCGAGCACGGTCATGACGTCGGCCGGCGCGCTGCAACTGCCGGTGGCCAGCCTCGTGAACAAGATGAATGGCGTCTACTACGCGCCAACGTATACGAATGCTACGAGAGCGCTTGGTGCTATTCACCCGCCAGCGCTAAGGTCCTATGCTGCCAATCCGGCAAACTGGGAAATGAATACAAGCAACCCTCCGTCGGGCTACCCTATTTCCGGTATGAGCTACATCATCCTGAGCCAATGTTATGCAGATCCGGCAGTCGGAACAGCCGTGCATGATTTCCTAAACGCTCATTACACAAACCCAAGCTTCGCCTCTATCGTTCATGGCAACGGCTTCGACACGATTCCGACGAACTTCCAGACGGCCATCTCGAACGAATTCCTGAGCAACGCGAGCACGTGGAACCTCGACATCGGCAACACGAGCGTCTGCACGGGCACGGTGGTCGGCCGATAAGTCGTCGACATACCGACTACCGGGATCCAAACTGCTGCGCCCCTTGGTTACCAGGGGCGCAGTTTTATTTGAAAGTCACCAACCCACTCATCAGGCGCCCGTAACTTCCCGACCCACGTCATTGCAATCGGAGAGGCCGCTTCGTCTCGCCGCGTTTAAAGGGCCCGGCGAACGACTGTCAATACGGCTCGCGCTTCACACTACACGAACGGCAAGCATCCGAATCACGGGGGACACTCATCCGTCTTCGATCAAACGATCCATGCGGCGACCGCATACAAAAAAACGCGGGCGCCAATACTACCGGTAGCCCGCGTCGCGCACACTTCGCTCGATCAGATCTTGCCCAACCTGTTACGCTCCTCCGATGTCAACGTGGCTCGTTGTGTAGCTCCGGGTTGACCGAAGCCAAGAACCGACACCGCGTTCGACGAATCGTAGCCAACCTGCTGCTTGTGCTTCTTCGCGCCGTCTCCGCCAGCATCGCCGAACCCTTCGACCTGCACCGAAATCGTCCAGCGCCGCACCGCGCCTCCGGGAGCGTTGTTCTTCGCGATATCCTGCGCCACCTGAGTGGCGGCCGATGCAGCCGCACTCGCGGCCGTCAACGCACCGGTATTCACCGCCTGCACGAGCGGGATGCCGGTTGCCTTGCCGGTCACTTGAATGTTGTCGGCATTCACCACGCGCAATGCCGCAACGTTCAGATTACCGGCACGAATACCGGCATCGCCCGCGTCCACCGTACCTCGCGGTGCGATCAGGTTGATCGTACCGATCGGCACACCCGGCACGCTTTGCAACGTTGCAATGCCCGCGCCCGTGACCTGCCCGCGCGCATCGACCGTGCAATAGTGGTTCGCGTCGCATACGTATTGCGGCGCCGGCGTGTCGGCCGACGACTTCGCACCCTTGCCCGCGTTGATGTCGCCGTTCGAACTCCAGATCGTCATGTCGCCACCCTGCTCGGTGAAGATCCGGCTCTGGGCGAGCAGCACGCTGCGGTCCGTAAAGATGTTGATGTCACCCTTCTCGAGCGTGAGGACACCCATTGTTCCGGGCCCGGCAATCGTCTTGCCGGTACCATTGCTGACGATCTGAGGCGGTGCGGACGTACTCCCGATCAGCGCCTGCCCGCCCGGGCCAAGGATCGATACGTTACCGCCCTGCTGCGTCTGGATGGTCGTGCTGCGAATGTCCAGGTCGCCCGTATCGATCAACTTGTTCGCACCGTTGCTGCCGCCGCCGAGATTGTTGGCCGTGTAGCCCAGCGAAGCGGGAAACATCGTATTGAGCGCCTCGTAGCCGCGCGCGTATTTCTGATAGTACGGACTGGTGGGATTGTTGTAATCCTCGCCGACGCTGGTCAGGACCTTGAACAGCACCTGCTCGGCAAAGAGCTGCTGGACATACTGCGGCAGCGCCTTGAATTTCGACCAGGCCTCGTCCGCGCTCAACGGCTTGATAGCTGGCTGATCGTTGACCAGCCCCGTGTCGACCGAGAGTCCCGCCTCGTATTGCTCCATGAACGTAACGAGCGCGGGCGTCGCGCTGGAAACACCCGGCACGGACTTCGCTGGATCGACATACGTGGAGACGAACGAGGCGGTGTCGATGCCCGGCCCAACACCGAACAGCACATTGATGCTCGCACTTTCATGGGGCAAATACGGGTTGTTTGCATTCCCGATTGCGTCAATCCCCGTCGGAATCCCCTCACGGAGGTAACTTCCGTCACCCAGCGACGCATAAGCTTGCGCCTGACTCGTCAGCGGGCCGATGTTTCGACCCGCCTGGATATCAAATGTCCCAGGCCCGCCTAGCGCCAGCACCGGTATAACCGCGTCGACGTTATGTATGAGCGGTGTGTCGTAGATATCCCGTCCTGCGACGATCCGCGTCACATCCGACTTGCGCAGGTTTTGCCCGAAAAACGACAGGTTCACGATGTCACGCCCTGCCTGAACCAAAGCGGGCTTGTCTATCGCGACAGGCACCAGATTTCCGTAGAAACCAGCGTTAACATCGGTCGCCTGCAGAACACCATCGACGATATCGCCGTTCAAACTGTAGATTCGCGCCGGTACCGTATCGTCGCCATGCAGGGCAACCGGATCATGAGCCGCCGCCGATGGAACCGTCGGCCTCGCGATGGCAACATTCGGCTTCACCGGTGACGGCATCGCGGACGGGTCGACGTCGAGCATGCCGAACGCAGGAAACCCGTTGGCAACCAATCCGTTGACCGTCGACAGATTGATCGACTGGTCGGCGATCAGGCTCAGGTCGCCAAGGGCCGACGGATAGAGCATCCCGCTCGCCGCCACCGTGATGCCGCCGGAAAGCGCAGTCAGGCTCATCGACGCCGGCAGCACGGACGACAAGTCGTTCAGCCCCGGCACATTTGAATTGTGCGCCCCGCCGCCGATCAGGCTGACCCCCGAGAGCGTGCCGATCGCAACGTCACCCGTCGTCGACACGATGTTGACGGCGGACGTCGACGAATAGCCCTTCATGTCGGCCTGCTGCTTGTACGCAGACAACAGCGCATCGCTCTGCGCATACGACGGATCGAACACGCGCCCGATGCTGACGCCTTGTCGCGCGCTTACGTCGAGCACGCCGTCCTGTGTCGCCAGCAGCGTATCCATCGTTACGGGAGGCTGGCCGTCGAATGACGAAGGCACCGCAATATCGGACCCGACCTTCCCGCCTGCCGTGATCGTTCCTGTTCCCTTCGCGACAAAATAGCCGCCGCTCAGAATGTCCCCTGCGGCTCGCACCGACAGATTGCCACCCCCGACCGTATTGACCGTGGGGTTGTCGGTATTGGTACCGGTCAAATACCACGTGGTCGGCACCGACACCGAGAGGTCGGAAATATTCCCTCCAGCCGACACGGACACGTTGCCACCCGCGCTCAACACGCCTTGATCGAATGCGCCGAAGTTGATCGACGTCTGTACGGTCTGCGATACGGGATTGGTCGCCCCGACCATCCCGGTCGGATTGCCGATTTGCATCCACTGCCACCAGAACGGGCTGATGTTGGCGCCCGGACGTCCGGTCACGGTGCCGTTCACATCGGTCAAATACTCCGCGCCCTTGATATCGCCCTGCGCATGAATCGTGATGTCACCGGCCGAGTCTGGATTGACGGCGGACGTGACCAGAATATCCGGATTGTTGTTCAGGCCATGAACGATCGAAAGGCCCGTGCTGGACGCCGGCGCTCCCGCCGCAGGTGCGCCGCCGGTGTAAATCACGCCTGGAACGGTTATGTCAGGACTGTTCGGCTGGATCGAACTGCTGTCGAACAGCGCGATGTCATTGCCAGCCGCGATATCGATCGAACCGGTACCGGTGCGTATCATCGTCGGCGCCGGAATTGCCAGACCGTTGCTGTCGACGAACGTCGTATGGCCGTCGAAGATCATGCTCTTGCCATTCGATCCGCTTCCTGCGGTCCGCGCCTGAAGCGCCAGCGGATTCGTGCTGTTCAGATCCGCCCCTGCCACTACACGGAAGGAACTGCTCGAGCCACCCGTCAACGAAGCCGACGCAAGCGGAATTGGAATAGTCGCAATGGACGTCGGGGCCGGCGAATTGTCCGTTAAAGCAGGCGCGCTGATCGTTGTTGTTGCAATTACCGATACAGGCTGAACGCTCGGTGCCGCAAGGGGAATCACAAGTGGGAATTGATTCTGATGCTGGACCACGTATTGGATTGATTCTGACAGATACTTCTGGTACTGATTCAGGTAGATCAGATAGGATCCCGGATTCGATGCCTGTTCGGCTACGGTCGGCGCGATCGGAGCCACCGGTTGACCTGGCAGCATCGTGCTGGAGTTGCTCCCCCTCATTAACCAGATGTTCTCTACATTGCTGTAGTTCTTGTCCGACCATTGCAACGTTGACGTCTGATCCAGGAAACCCGAATAAGTCGTGTAAAGCGTATAGTATTCGGCAATTTCATCCGGCGCCCCTCCGACCGGTTGTCCCGGACCGGACGCCAAGCCATAGTTCGTCGCCCAAAACGCGAGTCCGTATCCATAGTGCCCCGCCGACGCGCCATAAATCGTCTGTGCCGCTGCCAACGTCGACAACGGCGGCACCGGAATCGTCCCCCCGCCACCCAACGGGTTCGCGATCTGGAAGAACCCGTCCGACAGACTCGCCTTCACCTTCACGTTGTTCTCGGCACGCAGCGTCACGACCGGCGCCTGCCCGTCGAACCGGAACGCGAGATTCGTCGGCGATGTACCCGCCCCCAGGTTCCAGTTCGTCAGCACCTGAATATCGCCGCCGTTGATCGCCGGGCTCGGGTTATCGAGCTCGATCCCCGGCACGATGCGCGTATTCGCGATGTTCCTGCCGGCAAACGGATCGACCAGCGTATCGAGCCCGTGCTGTACGAACCCCATCAGCGTGCCCGGCGCCGCGGTCGACGCATCGCCGTTCTGATATCCGTAGAAGGTCTGGTGATCCGTGTTCGCGCCGCCGCTCGCGGGCGCGAAATACATGTTGTTCAGCCCGCCGAAACCAATGTCTTTATCGCCGCCTTGAAGCTGAACCTGCGTGACGCTCGTCGCCACGCCGGTAGTCTGATTCGTCAGCGTGCCGCCACCCGACCCGTCCGGTGCGAACGCGAACGTCGCCGGCGTGCCAGACGTGCCCTGCGCGGTAAACGTACCGGCCAGCAGATGCCCGCTCTTGTCATACCAACCCGCCGGGTCGATGACGCCGTCGAAGTGCTGCGCGCCCGTCGTCGCGTCCGTCGTGCTCCACACCGCATACGCCTCGAGCGTCGTCGCGCGCGAGCCGACGATGCCCTTGCCGTCGTTGAACGTATCCGGCAGGTTGAGCTTCACGCCGTTGTCGGCCAATAGCGGCGCGCGGAAATTCACCGTGCCGCCGGACAAACCGCCGGCCGTCCCGCCCGACACGTCGATCAGCGCGTTCGCGCCGAGCGTGATCGCGCCCGCGTTCGCACGCAGGATGTTCTCGTAACCATAGGTTGCGTTGTACGCGACCGAGTTGCCGTTTGCATCGACGATCGTCGGATCGAACATTGCGGTCGTGCCGATATTCACCTTGCCGCCGCGCTGGTTCGGATCGGAGCCGCGCGCCAGCAGCGAACCTTCGATGTCCACACCGTTGCGGCCGTACAGGTCGATCTCGCCGCCTGCCTTGCCGGACGCGTCGATCGTCCCGAGCACGTTCACGTTGCCGTTCGCCGTATCGGCCGAGCTTCCCGATCCGCCGTCGGCCGTCAGCAGCACCGAGTGCGCGGTCAGCGTGTTGCCCTGCGACAGCGTAAGGTTGCCTGTCTTCGTGTGGACGGTGATCGCCTCGTTCACGCCGCTCGATGCCAGCGTCTTCGACAGCGCATCGAGATCGGCCGCGCCGCCCGTATTGAGCGAGAACGATCCGCCCGCATAGCCGCTCGCCGCGCCGCCCTTGATCGCGCCGTTCAGGTTCACGACCTGTTGCGGCGCCGACATCGAAAGGCTGCCAGCCGCGCCACCGCCAGTGGCCCCGGAGAAATCGAGCGTCGAGCCGGACTGCACGTCGACGGTACCGGCATCGGCCGTCAGCGCAATCGAACCGGCCGGCGCGTAGCGCGTCACGTCGAAGAACTGCTTCGACACACCTGCCGAACTGACGGTCGATCCGCCGCCGACCGTCAGGTTGCCGGTCGTCGCTTCGAGCGTCACATTGCCGGCCGGCGCGCTGATCGTCGCACCGTTGTCGACGACGGTACCGCCGATGAAGGTCCATGCGCCGCCGACCGCATCGCGCTTCAATGCCGTGCCCGACGCGCCGTTCAGCGTCAGTGCGCCCGTGGTCTTCACGGTGGCGGCCGAGCTCGTATCGGCAAGGTAGACCGGTGCATTGAGCGTCACCGGCAATGCACCGAAGTCGAATGTGCCGGTACCCTGGCCGACGATGCCGCCCGTCGCGTTCATCACCACCGAACCGAAGCCGCTTGCCGCCTTCGTGCCCGTGCCGAAGTCGATCTCTTTCGCGTTGACCGTCAGCGTGCCGTTTCCGGCCGTCGCCGTGCCGGGCGCGGCGCCCATCTCGTTCGTGAACGCGACCTGCTGCGCATTCAGCGTGACGTGGCCGCCATCGCTCGTGAACGTGCCCGCACTCAGATCGACGCTGTTGCCGAACGTCGCGTTCACGTCGCCGACGAAACCGATCGCGCCGTAGCTGCGCAGCGTCACCTGCTGCGCGTTCGCGAACTGTGCGAGGCCGGCCGGATCGACGACGAAGCCCGGCAGGCTCGCCGCCGACGCGCCGCTCGCGCTGGTGAACGTAATCGCGGACCCGTCCGCGGTGATCGCCTTGGCCGACAGCACGGCGGACGGATCGACCTTCAGATCTCCGGACGAATCGAGCAGCAGCGCCTGGCCGCCCGTGAGCGTCGCTCCTGCGCCAACCGACATCAGGCCCGTGCCCGTGCCGCCGGTGCGCGACAGCGGCGCCATCGCGCCGTTCGACACGCGCAGCAGCGCGCCGTCGCCGGCGATTGCGATCGGCTGATCCTTGGCTGCCGGGTAATCGCCCTGCGCGGTAATCGATGCACCGGCATCGACGCGCAGGCCGTTCGCCGCGTTCGGATCGGTGCCGCTGCCGTCGGTCTTCGTGACGAGCAGGATCTCGGGGCCCTTCAGCGCTGTGTCGCCGTCGTTGGACACGACGACGCTGTTCGCGATCGGCGTGATGGTGACGCCGCTCGTCGTCGCCGCGCGCGTGCCGCCGATCAGCAGGCTGCCCGCGTTCAGCGAATCGAGCGCGTCGCTGCCGATCTGCAGATAGCCGGGCAGCGCCGCGCTGCCGTTACCGGTGATCTGGATCTCCTGCGACGCGATGTCGACCTGGGCCGGCGCGCCACCCGCGCCGGCGGCCGCATTCAGCGTCGCGCCGAGCGTCAGCGCCTTCGTCGCCGCCAGCACCAGCTGACCGCCGTCCACCGGCAGCGGCGGCGTCACGTTGCCCTTCGTCGCGGCGAGTTTCGTGAAATAGGCGTTCGCGCCCGTCAGCGTGTATTGCGAGTACTGCTGCCACACGCTGTTCGACTGCACGTTGAACAGCGTCGGCGTCGCGCTTCGGCTACCCGTCAACGCGTCGGCGAAATAGCCGGCCGTCACGACCGTGCCGTCCTGCAGCACCTGGCTCGCGCCCGGCACGAGATTGCCGGCCGTGTTCGACACTGTGACGCGATACGCGCCCGGCAACGTCGCGTACTTGCCCGGCAGCAGCGTGTAGTAGCCGGGCACCAGCCCCGGCACGCCCGACAGATACACGGCCTTGCCGACCGGGTCGGTCAGGCTCGCCTGCCCGACGCCCATCGTCGCCGTCGCGGTCGTTGCCGTGCCGTTTGCGTTGGTGGAAGGCTGTGTCGTCTGCGCGAGGATCGGGTCATACGCCGCGACCGGTAACTGCTTGCCCGGCACGATCGCATAAACGTTGCCGGCTCCGACATTGACCGGCACGGCCGTGCCGCCCTTGCCGCTTGCATAGCTCACGTTGTATTGCGACAGCACGTCGCGCGTGCCGCCGGTGCCGGGCACCCATTCGGCGGCTTGCAGGTCGCCGCCGCCGGACAGGTCGATCGTCGCGCCCTTGTCGAGCGCGACATTGCTGCCGTTCACGCCCACGTATTTCGCGGGTGGCGCGCTCAGGTCGGGCGTCGTGTTGCCGGCAAGCGGATTGAACTGCCACTCGACCCCGTCGATCGTCGTGCCGTACGGAATCACCAAGCCGCCGTTCGAGACCGACGTCACGCTTCCGCTCGCCAATTTCACCGAATCCGTCGCGACCAGCGGCAACCCGCCAAACTGGGCCTGCGTCGCCGCATTCGACGGATCGCCCACGCCGAATACGATCGTGCCGGACGGCGCGCGCACCGTGCCGCCCTGCACGATGTTCGTCGCGTCGACCAGCAGCGCGCCCCCTGCGGACAACGGCGTGTCCGATACGCCGTTCGACGCGAAGGTAACCGTCGTCGGCGCCGGTTGGCCCGTAGCCGAATCGGTCGGGCCGACCGCGTCGATAATGAAGGTGCTGCCGGTCGCCGGATACAAGTCCGCCGCCTTGAACGTCAGGTTGCCCGGCGTATAAAGCATCCCCGCCCCGGAGGCCGCCTGGGACTGGCCCGCGTTCGCCGAGCTCAGGCGTATATCGCCGCTGCTCGTGAAGTTCGCATGGCCGAAATTGTTGAGCTGAACCTGGTTCTTCAGATCGATGAACGACGCGTTCACGTTCAGCGTCGCATCGGACAGGGCCGCGACCGGCTTGAACTGAGGCGACTGTAACTGGATGCGCGGCCCCGACAACGCGAAGTACGGCGCATCGATCTCGACGGTCGTGCCCAACGACGGCTGCGGTTGCGCGAGCAAGCCGTCGACGGCGGCCGAGAGCGTCCCGTCGGCCTTGCGCGCGGGCGTCGACAACAGCGACGACAGTTGCCCCATGCCGATGGCGGCGACGCGCTCCGTGTTCAATGTCACGGATTCCGGCAACGACAGCGTGACGTTGCCGGCAAACAGGATCGGCGTTGCCTGCGCACCGTTGGGCGGCGTACCGCTGCCCAATACCAGATTCGCGATGCCGGATCCGTCGAGCCGATCGGCTGCGAACTGAATGACGCCGCTCGACTGCCCGATCGGCAAGCCGGTGGTCGAGTCGATCGCCGACGAGAAACTCTGCCCGGGCATCAGGCCCGCGGGCACGAATGTCCCGTCTTGCCGCACGACGAGCGCGGTGGCGGTCGAGCCGTTACTCCGCGGGTCCGCCTGGCTCGGCAGGATCGTCAGCGTGCCGCCCCGCGCTTGCGCGGCGCCCGGACGCCCGGCCAGCGTCGCATCCGCGAACAGGCCGTTCGCCGCCGACAGCGTGATCGAGCCGGCGTCGCTCCACGCCGGCTGCGACGCGTATGTGCCATTGGGCTGCAGTTGGTCGAATGTCGCCGATGTGCCCGACACGTCGATCCTCGAGCCCGACTGCGCCACCACGTAACCCGTATCGCTCGACATCGTGACGGAGCCGCCCGCCAGCACCTTGCCCGTGTTCGGCACGACCGTCGTCGCGCCGATCTTGACCGGCGCCGCAAGCGGATTGGCCAATGCCGTGCCCGATACGTCGAGCGAAGCCTCCGCGCCGAGCCAGACCGACTGGCTCGCGCTCATGAAACCGGTGCTGAGCTGCCCGGCCTGCGCATTCGTACCGCTCCCGTCCGCGCTCAGCGTGATCGACCCGCCCGGCGCGACGATGGAGCCGAGTACCGTGACTTGCGCCGGCGACCCGAGGCCGATGCTCGCACCGGCATCCGCGTGGATCGATGCGCCTTCCGACAGCGTGACCGCACCGGTGACGCCCGGATACGACGGTGTGGTAGGACGCTGGCCCTGCCGCCACGACGTATCGTTGCCGGCCGTCAAAACGAGATCCGTTGCCTGTCGGTGATAGGCATCGAGCTGGCCGATCGTGGTCAGGCCGCCCGCCGCCAGATTCGCGCCTGTGGCCGCCTGCTGAAGCGCGACCATGTCCGGAATGCGATTCAATTGCGTGACGGCAACCGACGCGCCGGGCGCAACCGTCGTGTCGTAGTACGCATTCAGCACATACTTGCCGAAACCCTGCCGTGCAAAGAAGCTTTCCGGAAGATAGACGTCCCATGGCGACGCGGCGGCTTCGGCGCCGCCGATCCGGAATCCGAGCGCCTGCAGCGTCAGCGTGCCGCCGCCCGAAAACCCTTCGCTCAGGATCGTGCCGTCCAGAGCGACCGTGCCGGCCGTCGGCTGTGCGGTGGGCAAGGTCGGCGCGCCGTCCGCCCCGACAAACTGTTTCGTCGGTGTCGCGGAATACGTCTGCAACGTCACGTTTCCGCCGCGCCCGGCAGGCACGCCGTTCTGCATCAGCAGTTGGCCGTTGGACAGCATTTCGCCGCCGCCCGATACGTCCAGTACGCTACCTGGCTGCAGCAGCACCGAACCCGTGGTGTCGCCGACCAGCGCGCCGCCGATGACGTTCGATCCGAGCAACGCGGAGAGCGTGATGCTGCCGCCGTTGATGAACTGGCTGTTCCCAGGCGTCGTACCCGGTGCCGCCTGCACGTCGTTGTTTACCCACTGCCCCGCGGCACTGATCGCACCCTGCGGGCCGACGATCACGTTGCCGCCGCTCGTGATTGAAATCACCCCGGACGGCACGGACAGGCGGCCGGCCACGTTGACGTCGGTACCGGTCACCGGGCTGTTGATGGTGATGGAGCCGCCTGGCTGCAAGTTCAGTTGCGTGCCTTGCGGCACCACGACACCCTTGCCGCCCGCCTTGTCCTCGGTCACGTTCAGGTTCGCGAAGCCGCCGTTGTTCAACGTCGCGACCGGCACCACGGTGGTCGTCAGCACATTGCGCGGATCCGTCGCGGGCAACGCCTGCAGCGCCGTCTGGTCGAGCGGCGTGTCGATCGAGAAACCCGGCGCGATGTCGGCGAGTTGCGGCGCCTTGTCCTGCAGCACGACCAGGCCCGCGGTGCCCGACGCAACCTCCTTGTTGTTCGACGTCAGGTACACCAGTGCGGCGCCGTCGAGTTTCGGATCGGCGCCGAGGTTGAACGTCCCGCCGCTCGGCAGGCTGTTGCCCTGCATCTGCTTCGCGCCGCCGAACGCCTGCGCGCTGATGTCGCCGTCCAGCACCGTGGACTGCAGCCCGTAGATATCGAGCGTGCCCGCGTTGCCGCCGACGATGTAGTCGCCCTGATACGTGCCCGCCGTCTGCAGCGGGTTGTACCAGGACTTCGTCACGCCCCAGCGCGGATGAGTTTCGGTGAACTGGCCCGCGACGCCGACGTAGGTGTCGTACGGGCTCGCCTTGTCGATCGGCACGATTGCACCGTTGGCGTCGACCAGCCGCGTCGTGTTGACGATTCCGCCGTCGACGTGCACGTAGCCGCCGTTCAGGTTCATCGACGAACCGGTCGCGGTCATCACCTCGTTGCCCGACAACGTGATCGAACCGCCGTTGGTCAGTAACTGGTCGACGGTACGCGGAATCAGGTTCACATAGCCCGACAGGTTCAGGATCGGGCTGCCGACCCAGGGCACGCCGTCGCTGCGCGTGCCCGTCAGCGTGCTGTCGAACACGAGATTCTTGTACCCGAACAGAAACCCGTTGCGCAGCAGCGGTGAATCGGCGAGTTCGTTCTGGCCGATGCGATCGACCGTCACGAGCGTCTGCGCGATCGGCACCTCGACGTTCGCGAGACCCGACACGTCGATCGTCGCGCCGCTGTCGACATAGATCCGGCCCTGCACGGCGGTCTGGCCGGCCGGCGCTTGGGCACCCGATGCCGATGCCGACGGCGTCAGCGCCCCGACCGATACCTTCGAACCGGGCGCCTCGATCAGCGAGCCGCCCTGGAACCACACCGAGCCGGCCGTCATCCCGATGCTGCCCGGCGTGAAGGTCGCGCCGGGTGTCGACGGCGTCGTCTGGCCGTTGCCGTCCGGCATCACGGCCGTCACCGAATCGGGGCCGAAGCTCAGCAGGCCGGCGCGATTCGTGGTGCTGCCGGTGCTTTGCGGGCTTGTCGTCACGATCCCCTGCCCGAGATACCCGGCACCGGTCGGATTGTTGGACTGGTATTCGTCGACCGTGGAAATCGTGATCGTGCCCGGCGAGTTGACGCTCGTCGTCACGCCTACCACGCCGTTCTGCGCGACGCGGCTGCCGAGCAGGTTCACGTTGCCGCGCGCGGCCTCGACGATGCCGGTATTGGTCAGCGTGCCGGCCGGCGTGATGTCGGTCGTCTGGCCGTTCGGGCCGAGCAGCGCGATCTTTCCGCTGAGCTCCGGCAGCAGCACCTGCGGATTGATCTGCAGCCCGCCGGCAGGCCGCAGGCTCACCCCCACACCGGCCGCGAGCACCACCTGGCCGTCCGTCGCCTTGATATGCCCCGCGTTCGTCACGTTCGGCGCCGCGATCATCACGAAGCCGCCATCGCTCACATTGCCGTTCGCGTGCGTGGTAATCGAGGCGCCCTGCTCGATGGTGACGTCGCCCCACGGCTGATACTGGCTGGCCGACGTGAGGTTGACCTGGTTGCCCAGCCCGAGCACTTCGTTCGGCACCGTGCTGTTGCCGTTCACCCCGGCCGAACTGCCCGACTCCGCATACGCGAGTCCGCCCGTCGTCCCGGCCGGCAGGCTCAGGAACTGTTTGTTGCTCGCGACGATCCCCGCGGCATCCTGCGCGAGGCTGCTGTCCGTCACAACCGGCACCCTGTTCTGCATGGCCTGGTTGTAATTGTTCATGTTCAACACATCGAGCGACGACGCCACCAGCGAATGCACGTTCACCTGCGACCCGGCGCCGAACAGCACGCCATTCCGGTTGATCACGTACACCGCCCCCTGCGCGGTGATGTTCCCCAGAATCTGGCTCGGCCGTCCACTCGGATCGTTGACCCGGTTCAACACCGCCCAGTTGTTCGCCCCATTCGTCTGCGTGCCGCCCGACTGATCGAAATTCAGCGTCGTCTGTCGCCCGACGTTCATCGTCTCCCACGTCAGCACCGCGTTCTGCCCGGTCTGCTTCACGTCCACGTTCACGTGGCCGTTCGCGTCGGTACTCTGCGTCGGCGCGTTCGCGTTGAACCACAGCACTGGATTATTCGTGTCGCCCGACGCGCCCGCCGCCACCTGCAGCCCGCCCGGCGCCAGCCCGTTCGGCACGGTCGACGGCAGCTTCGCCGCCGCGGCCGCCGCATTCTGCTGCGCGGCGATCTGCGCGGCGATCGCGTGCGCCGCATAACCGAGGTTGCGGATCGACGGCTGGCTGGCCTGCAGCGCCTGCTGCGGCGACACGCCGAGATTCGGCACGCCCGGCATGCCGCTGGCACCGCCTGCGCCGCCGCCCGCCGCACGCGCGGTGGCCTGCCCGAGGTTCATGATGCCCGCCCCGTGCGCATGCGCGGACACGCCCGCCGCGAGCATCAGCACGACCGCCCGGTACAGCGGGCTCAGTTCCGATTTCAGGACCGACCGCGAGGCCGTTGCGCGAGGTTGCCGTTCCGTACGTGCGCGTGCTGCCATTCTTTCCACCCCGATGCTAGGAATTTGCATGCGGCGCCGGTCGGGCGCCGCACATGTCGTTGCGCCTGAAACAGGCCGCTGGAATCCGAAGACCATACGAAGCGCGAATGGCAGCGACATGGCGACTGTTACGGACCATTCCGGCCGCCGTGAAAAGGTCCGTAGCTTTTGTCATGGAAGGCCGGTCACGCCGGTTGGGCGCGCGTGCGAGCCGCCTCGCCGAGCGCGGCAGCCACCCGCTCGACCACCGCCGGCCAGTCGCCGGGCCGCGCCTGCCGGAACAACCTCGCGGACGGATACCACGGGCAGTCGTCGCGTTCGAGCAGCCAGCGCCAGTCCGGCACGCGCGGCAGCAACACCCAGACGGGCCGCCCGAGCGCGCCGGCCAGATGCGCGACCGACGTGTCGACGCTGATCACCAGGTCCAGCGTGTCGACCAGCGCCGCCGTTTCGGAGAAATCCGTAAGCGCGTCCGCGAACGACAGCACGCCGCTTGAGGCGAACGCATCGGCGTCCCGAGCCCGCACCTGCGGCTGCAGGCTCACGAACGTCACGTCGAGCGCACCGCACTCGACGAGCGGCGCGAGCGCGGTGAACGGTATCGAGCGATTCTCGTCGTTCGCATGGCGCGGATTGCCGGACCATGCGAGCCCGACCCGCAATCGGCCCGACGGCGCAAGTGCATCGAGCCGCTGCACCCACGCAGCGTGCCGTCGCGCATCGGCGCGCAGATACGGCACGTCGGCCGGTACCGTATCGAGCGTCGTGCGGAACGCGTACGGCAGGCTCATCAGCGGACACTGCAGATCGAACGCCGGCATCGGCTGCCCTTCGGTGACGACCCGGCTCACGCCGCGCAGCGTGCCGAGCAGTTCGCCGAGCGCGGCCGGCGCCTCGACGATCACGGTCGCGCCCGCGTCGTGCGCCAGGCTCGCGTAGCGGCAGAACTGCAGCGTGTCGCCGTAGCCCTGCTCCGCATGCAGCAGCAGCGTGCGACCCGCAAGCGGGTCGTCGCCGGTCCACAGCGGCCGGTCCGCATGACGCCGGTGCAGCATCACATCGGCCGCCTCCCAGCGCGCCTCGTGCTGCCGCCAGCCCGCGTCGAAATCGCCCGTGAGCAACCGGCAGAATGCCTCCGAGCGGCGCGCGGCGCCGTGATTCGGATCGCGCCTGCATGCATCGGCGTAATCGGTCAGCGCCGCGTCGTCGTCGCCGATGTGCTGGCGCGCGAGCGCTCGCGTGAACAAGGCCTGCGCCGTGTCCGCAGGCGCGCCGGCCGCCGCCGCATGGCTCGCGAGCGCTTCGTCGTAGCGGCCGAGCTGCTGCAGCGCGAGTGCGCGGTTGTAATGCAGCTCCGCATGCGGGCCCGTCAGCGCCAGCGCCGCGTCGTAATCGGCGAGTGCGTCGTCGAACCGGCCGAGCGCACGCAGCGCGGCCGCGCGGTTGCGGCGCGCGTCGATATCGTCGGGATTGCGTGCCAGCGCTTCCGCATATGCTTCGGCGGCTTCCGCATGACGCTCGAGCCCGAGCAGCGCATTGCCGCGCCCGACCCACGCCGCGACGTGGCCGCGATTCAGCGCGAGCAGCCGGTCGCAGCGCTTCAGCAATTCGTCGCGGGCGTGCAGCAGATCCAGCGCGACGCAACTCGCGTACAGCAACTGCTCGTCCTTCGGCAGCCGCGCGAGCCCTTCGTCGAGACACGCGAGCGCGTCGGCCGGGCGGCCGAGTTCGGTCATCACGACGCCGCATGCGTAGACGAGTTCGGGTGTCTTGCCGCGCACCACCATCGCGAGCTGGTAGCTGTGCAGCGCTTGCTCGCGATGGCCGAGCGCGCGCAGCGCATGCCCGCGCTCGATGTTCGCGGCCGCATCGTTCGGGTCGATCCGCAATGCGCGCTCGATGCTGATCAGCGCATCGGCGGGCCGTTCGAGCCGCCGCAGCGTCTCGCCGCGCTTGCGCCACGCGGTTGCGTGCGCCGGTTCGCGCACGAGCGCCCGATCGTACGCCGCGAGCGCCGCATCGTATTGCCCGAGCCCGAGTAGCGCATCGCCGCGTGCCGCATGCGACGGTGCATGGTCCGGATCGGTCGCGAGCGCGCGATCGGCGAGCGCGAGCGCGTCGCGATGACGGCCGACACCGGTCAGCGCCGCCGCGTGGTTCGCCAGGTTCCACGGCTGGTTCAATCCGAACTTCATCGAGCGCGCGATCAGCGGCTCCGCCCGTGCGGGATCGCCGAGCTGCAGATGCACGAGGCCGAGCAGGTGCAGCGCCTCGACATGATCCGGCGCCATCGTCAGCACGCCTTCGTAGAGCCGTCCGGCCCCCGCGAAGTCGCGCTGTTCGAGACGCGTGCGCGCATTGCGCAGCGCGTCGGCGAGCACCGCATGCAGCGGCATGGCCACGGCGCCCGGTACGGCGCCGGCCATCGGCGCGGCGTCGCGGCGCACACTCATCGCGCGCCTCCGCCGACGAGCGCCGGCAACTCGGCCGCGATCCGCTCGACGACGGGCGCCCACTGCCCGCCCTCGGGCTGGCGGAACAGCCGCGCCGACGGATACCACGGGCTGTCGTCGCGATCGAGCAGCCAGCGGAAATCGGGCGTATGCGGAATCATCAGCGCGAGCGGCCGGCCGAGTGCGCCGGCAAGGTGCGCGACGGACGTATCGACGCTGACGATGCCGTCCATCAGCGCGGTCAGCGCCGCCGTATCGGCGAAGTCCTGGAGTGCGTCGCCGACGAAGCGCACCGCGCTCGCGTCGAGCACCGGCCGATCGTCGTCGCGGACCACCTTCTGCAGGCTGATCCACTCGTAACGGTCGTCGAACAGCGGCAGCAGATCCGCGAGCGTCATCGAGCGGTTGCGGTCGTTCAGGTGCAGCGGGTTGCCGGACCACACGAGGCCGATGCGCGGCCGCGTCGCTGCGCCGAGCCGTTCGCGCCACTGCGCGACACGCACGGGGTCGGCGGCCAGATACGGTATGCCGGCCGGAATCGACGCGAGGTCCGTGCGAAATTCGAGCGGCAGGCTCAGCAGCGGGCAATGCAAGTCGAACGGCGGCAGCGGCTCGCCGCGCGCGACGAGCGTGTCGACGCCGTCGAGCGTCGCGAACAGCGTCTTCAGTTCGACCGGCGCTTCGAGCACGACGCGCGCGCCGAGCGCCTTCACGAGCGGGACGTAGCGACAGAACTGCAGCGTGTCGCCGAGCCCCTGTTCCGGGTACAGCAGGATCGTCTTGCCGTCGAGCGGCATCCCGTGCGTCCAGCGCGGCTGCGCGAACGTGCGCCGGCTCGCGTCGAGCTGCGTGTCGCGCCAGCGCCATTCGTACTCGGCCCAGCCGGCTTCGAAATCGCCGATCGACAAACACAGGAACGCACGCATGCAATGCGCGAGCACGTAGTCGGGATCGATGTCGATCGCATCCGCATACGCCTGCCGCGCGTCGTCGTGACGCCGCAGCGCGCGCAGCGCATTGCCCTTGTGGAAGTGCGCGAGCTTGTCGCGCGGCGTCGCGTCGATCACGCGCACGAAATCGTCGAGCGCGGCCGCGTAGCGGTGCGTCTCGAGCGCCACGCGGCCGCGCGTGAACCAGGCCGGCACATAGTTTTCGGCAAGCGCCAGCGCGCGGTCGCACATGTCGCGCGCGTCGTCGTGACGCTCGACGCGCATCAGCGCACTCGCATAGTTGCACAGCACGCCGGGGCTACCCGGTTCCACGTCGAGCGCGCGCGCATAGCTGTCGATCGCGTCGCGATAGCGCTCCAGATGACTGGCCGCATTGCCGCGGTTCGCCAGTGCCCGCGCATGGCGCGGATCGATCGCGAGCACGCGGTCGCAGCGCACGAGCGCCTCGTCGTGCCGGCCGAGCTGCTCGAGCGCGATCGAACTGTTGAAGATCGCATCGACGAAGGTCGGGCTCGCCGCGATCGCCGCGTTGAAATCCGCGAGCGCGCGCTCCGGCTCGTGCAGATCCAGATACGCGACGCCGCGCAGGAACAGCACCTCGGCACTGCCGGGCGTCTGCGCGAGTGCGTGGCCGTAGCTGTCGACCGCATCGCGGAAGCGGCCGAGTTCGCGCAGCGCGAGGCCGCGCCCGCGCATCGCGTCGAACGAACGCCCGGCCAGCGCGATCGAGCGATCGCAGTCGGCGAGCGCGTCGTCGTGGCGGCCGAGCGCGCGCAGCATGTCGCTGCGCTTCACATAGCCGTCGGCAAAACCGGGCGTCAGCTCGAGCAGCCGATCGTAGACCGCACACGCGTCGTCGTACCGCGCGAGTTGCGCGAGCAGGCCCGCACGCTGAAACAGCACGCGCTGATGGACGGGATTGATCGCGAGCGCTTCGTCGAGCCGCGCGAGCGCGTCGTGCTCGCGCCCGAGCCCGGTCAGCACCGCCGCGTAATTCGCGAGCACGAGCGGCGCCGGCCGGCGCTCGATCGAGCGCCGCATCAGCGGTTCGGCATCGGCGAGCCGCCCTTGCTGGAAGCGCACCGCGCCGAGCAGGTGCAGCGCCTCCGGATGCTCGGGATCGAGCGTCAGCAATTCGGTATACGCGTGTTCCGCATGCTGCAGCGCGCCGTCGTGGTGTGCCTTGCGCGCACGCAAGAGCAGCCGGTCGAGTTGCGCGGCGTCGGGCGGACGGCGATCCGGCGCGACCGGCGCGCTCGCGAGTGTCGTCCCTTCCCCGTTCGGTGTCATCGTGTGGCCCCCACTTGTCGCTGTTCGTGTCGCGTGTCGTGTCTAACGTGTCATCGGCGCGATCGCGGCACGCACCGCGTCGATCGCGCCCGTCCAGTCGCCCGGCGCAGCCTGCCGGAACAGCCGCGCGGACGGATACCACGGGCTGTCGCCGCGGGTCCGCATCCAGCGCCATTCCGCGGGATCGGGCAGCAGCACCCACACCGCGTGGCCCAGTGCGCCCGCCAGATGCGCGACCGCGGAATCGACCGCGATCACGAGATCCAGCGCGCCGATCAGCGCGGCCGTGTCCGCGAAGTCGCCGAGTTCGTCGTCGACGCGAAGCACCGGCGCCTGCGCGAGCAGCGCCGCGTCGCGTTCGCGCACGGGTTTTTGCAGGCTGATCCAGTCGACGTCGAGATCGAACAGCGGCGCGAGCCGCGCGAAATCGATCGACCGGTTGTGATCGTTGCGATGCTCCGGATTGCCGGCCCACGCGATCCCGATCCGCGGCCGGCGCCGTTCGCCGAGCAGCGCCTCCCACTGGCGCGTGCGCTGCGGGTCGGCATGCAGATAGGCGCCGGCAGACGGAATCGTGGCTTCATCGGTGCGGAATGCATGCGGCAGGCTCAACAGCGGCGCCTGGCAGTCGAACGCCGGCAGCGGATCGCCGCGCGCGATCACGTCTACCGCTCCGGGCAGCGAAGCCATCAGCGCGCGCAATTGCGGCTGCACCTCGAACACGACCCGTGCACCGCGTGCGGCCACCAGCGGCACATAGCGGCAGAAATGCAGCGTGTCGCCGAACCCTTGTTCCGCATGAATCAGCACCGTCCGGCCGTCGAGCGGCGTGTCGCCCTGCCACGCCGGCTGCGTGAACGGCCGGTAGTGTCGCGCCAACTGCGCGTCGCGCAGCCGCCATTCGTACTCGGGCCAGCCGCGCGCGAAATCGCCTTCGATCAGATACAGCGACGCGCGCGCGAAATGCGCTTCGGCGTAGTCGGGACGAAGCGCGATCGCGCGGTCGTACGCGGCGAGCGCGTCGTCCGGGCGCGCCGTTTCGAAATACAGGTTGCCGCGGTTGAGCCAGTTCGTCGCGTGATCGGGACGCAGCGCGAGCGCACGGTCGAGCGACGCCATCGCTTCGTCGTAGCGATGCAGGTCCTGCAATACGTTGCTGCGGTTGGTCCAGGCTTCGGCGAACCCCGCGTCGCGCGCAAGCGCGGCGTCGTAGCTGGCCAGCGCTTCGTCGTAGCGTTTCAGGTAACGCAACGCGGTGCCGCGGTTGCACAACGTCTCCACCGAGTGCGGAGCGAGCGCCAGCGCGCGCGCATAGGCCGCCAGCGCATCGTCGTAGCGCTTGAGCTGCAGCAGCGCGTTGCCGCGACTCGCATGGGCGCGGACATGATCCGGATCGAACGCCAGCACGCGCTCGCAACGGGCCAGCGCCTCGTCCGCGCGGCCGAGTCGTTCGAGCGCGACCGCGCTGTTGTAGAGCACGTCGATCCGCGCGGGATCGGCCGCGATCGCTTCGTTGAACGCGTCGAGCGCCTCGCCCGGTCGATCGAGATCGATCAACGTACGGCCGCGCTCGGCCATGATCGCGGCCAGGCCGGGCCGGATCGCGTTTGCGCGTTCGAAGCACTGCAGCGCATCGGCCGGCCGCTGCAGCTCGCGCAACACGAGACCGCGGTTGAACCACGATTCGAACGAACGCGGATCGACCATCAGTGCGCGGTCGTAGGTATCGAGTGCCTCGTCGAAGCGGTGCAGTGCACGCAGCGCGCTGCCGCGATTGCACAACGCATCGAGGACGAGCGGCGACACCGCGAGCGCACGGTCGAACGACGCGAGCGCGTCGCCATAGCGTCGCAATCCGAGCAGCGTGTTGCCGCGGCGCACGAGCGTCTGCACGTCGTCGGGCGTCGTGTGCAGCGCGGCCGCGAAATGCTCGAGCGCCTCGCCCGCACGGCCGCGCTCGCCGGCGATCGCACCGAGATCCGACAGGGCGCGCGTACCGGGGGCGATCGCGATCGACTGGCGCAGCAACGCTTCGGCGGCGTCGGCCGCGCCACGCTGGAACTGCAGCACGCCGTACAGGTGCAATGCCTGGGGGTTGTCCGGCTCCTTCTCCAGCACGGCGAGATAGTCGCGCGCCGCGTCATCGAACCGTCCGGCGCTGTGCGAGTGTTGTGCGCGGCTCAGGATCGCCGCCGATTGCCGTTGACCGCGCGCATCGAGTCCCGACGCGCCCGCGTATGCATCATGCCGGTGCTCGACCGTCACGTTCGCCCCCTTCCCGTTTGCCGATGCCGCCGCCGTCCCGGTTCGATGGAGCCGGTCGCAGCGGTCATGCTCGTCACGAGACTAACGGACGGGTAATAACAGACGTATGACGAAAGTTACGGACCATTTTGTCCGGGGGACGGATCGCGTTGCGCGCCGCGAGCGACCCGCGCCGCCGTCACTGGCCGATCGGGATCGTCCGCACGTATTCGACTGCCGGCGCGCCCATCGTGACCGCGAAACGCACGCCGCGCGGCAGCGGCATGCCGAGCGACGTGATGTTGCTGACGCCGTGCTGGGCGAGAAACTGCGCATAGCTCTGCTCGATGGCCGTCTGGCTCGTCGTCCATCCGCCCGGCGGAATCCACACGGAAAGCTGCATCGTCCGCGCATCGTTGCTGACCACCACGCGCGCGAACGCATCCATGTGCTTCAGTGCATCCTCCACGTCGGCCAGCGACGCGAGCGGCTGCGACGCGCTGCGCACGAGCTCGCGCCCCTTGAGCTGGTAGCGCACGACCTGCATCTGCGCCGGTCCGCCGCCGACGCCGAGATGGCGCACCATCACGAGCTCGTTCGGCCGGATGCGCAGCGGCGGCCCGAACACCTCGTCGGCCGTCACGAGGTTGATCAGGTCGAACTGCAACTGGGAGAAATAACGGCCGAGCAGACGCGTTTGCGCCAGATTCGACGCGATATCGTCGCGCCCGCGAATCGTCGCGTCGAGGCCGCGCCACGACAGCAGCGCGATCACGGCGAGCAGCGCGATCGCGACCAGCATCTCGATCAGCGTGAAGCCGCGGGCACGGGCGCGCCCGGCCCCGCGACGTTCAGCGGCGCGCTTCATTCTGGATCACCGTGACGACTTCGGCGAGCACGTTGCGGCTCGACGCGGACGGATAGACGCTCACCGTCACGCGCCGCACGAGCGGGCTCGGCAGCGCGGCCACCGACTGGCGGCACACGAAACGGTAACGGCCCTGCGGGCACGCGAACGTGTTCGCGCCGACGGATGGCCAGGCCGATGCGATACGGATCTCGCCGAGCGCGTTGTCGGCGCTCCACAACGCGAGTAGACGCATGCGCGCCGTGTCGGTGTCCGACGCGAGCGCGCCGATCGCGCGCATCACGGCGCCCAGCGCCACGGCCACGATCGCCAGCGCGATCAGCACCTCGATCAGCGTGAATCCCCGTTCCGGCGCCCGCGTCGGGCGCGGTCCGCCGCACGCAGGGTGGTGGTAGTCGGTTCTGTCGTCGCACATGACCTGCATCATTCTCGTCGATGGGTCGGCGTCCGGCGTCCAAGCCGCGGCGCAGGCCGCGTCGCCAGCGCGACGGACGCCATGCCCGGACGTTAAGCGCGACGTATGGCACGCACGTGTCGAATGGTACGGACCATTTGGCGCGGCGGGCGCGGGCGAACAGGCGCGCCCGCCCGCGCGATGCGCGCATCGCGCGGGGCACGAGACGAAAGACGGAAAACGATCGGGAAAGCACCGCCCGCCAGCGAGCGGCCGACGGTGAAGGCGATCCTCGGGCGGGATCGCGCGACGGCGTCAGGCCGTCACGGCGGCGTCATATTCGGCGCGGGCGAGCTGGCCGGCGGCGTATGCCTCGGCTTCGCCGCGAAAGCCTTCCCGGCTGAACGCCACGACTTTCACGCCAACGCCGGTCGCCCGCTTCACCGTCAGCGCCCATTGCCATCCGCCGTCTTGCTCGAAGACGTGCAGCGAGGGTGCGAAGGAAGGGTCGAGTACGGTCACGCGTTTTGCTCCTGCCCCGTTGCGCACTGCATCGGCAGCGCACGGAGGCATATCGAAAAGGTCGCGCCGGCACGCCGACGCGTTTCTGTCATTCGACAGTTTATTCACGGATTGTTGCGACGCACCATCAGAGGTTTCACTCACCTATCGGAACCGGGCGGTTGATCGCATCTACCCGAAAGCCTTGCGGGACGGGCCTCAGCGGCACGCCGAGCCGCCCGGCATCGCGTTCGTGCGGCAACGTGCCGCACGCCAGGCCAATTGCTTGCATCGCCCTTTCGTGGCTCGGGAAACGGGGCGCGATCTATCCGCCCATCATCGACACGCGCCGGAAGGTCAGGTTCACGCGTTCGCCCTGCACGGCCGGCGCCTTCGGCACGCGGTGCTGCCATTCGGCCTGCGTGCGTCCGCGCATCACGAGCAGGCTGCCATGCACGAGGCGGTACGCATGCGTGACGCCGGTCGCGCGATGGCGAAGATCGAACACGCGCATCGCGCCGAGGCTCACCGACGCGATCACCGGCGCATCGCCGAGTTCGGGTTCGTTGTCCGCATGCCAGCCGAGGCTGTCCAGCCCGTTGCGATAGCGATTGAGCAGCACGCTGTTGAAGCGCACGCCGCACGTCGCCTCGACCGCGTGCTTCAGCCCGAGCACGGCCGGCGTCCATGGCTCGGCTACGTTGCGGATGCCCGAGTACACGTACACGGCATCCGGTTCGCCTTGCCACGCGGTGAGCCGCGGCAACGGAATGCGCCCGCGCGGCGTGCGAATCGTGTCCTGCCGCCACGCGACCTCGTCGATCAGCGCGGCCAGCGCGCGATCGGCGTCGGGCGGTGCGAGCCAGTCCGGGTACCAATCCACGTCTGGCACGGGCGTATCGGCGAAGAGATCGGGCGTGGACATGTCGGCAGGAACGAGTGAGGAACGAAGCGAACGACGCATGTCTGCATACTAGCCAACGGCGCCGCGCGCCGCCATGCGCTGTCATTCGTAGCCGAAAGGCCGAAAGGAAGCCGCGGTGCATCGCGATGCGCGTTCGTATCGCGCGACGGCCGCCTCCCTGCCATCGGCTAGCCGCGCGTCAGTCGAATCAGCGCGATCTCGGACGGCACACCGAAGCGGTTCGGCGGTCCCCAGTAGCCGGTGCCGCGGCTCGTATACAGCCACATGTCGCCGAAGCGGTTCAGCCCGCCGATCACCGGCTGCTGCAGTCGCACGAACGGCGGCCACGGCAGGAACTGGCCGCCATGCGTGTGCCCCGACAGCTGTACGGTAAAGCCCGCGCGGTTCGCCGCTTCCGCGCTGCGCGGCTGGTGCGCGAGCAGGATCTTCGTGCCGACGTCGCGCGGCGCGCCGGCCAGCGCCTGCGCCGGGTCGCTGCGATGGGCGGGATCGAATCCGCCCGCCGTGAAATCGGTGACGCCCGCGAGCACCGCCCGCGCGCCGCCGCGCTCGATCAGCACGTGCTCGTTCAGCAGCACCGTCAGCCCGATACGACGAAACTCGTCGATCCACGCATGCGCACCCGCGTAGTACTCGTGGTTGCCCGTCACGAGGAAGGTGCCGTGCCGCGAACGCATCTCGCCGAGCGGCGCCGTGTGTTCGCGCAGGCGCTTGACCGAACCGTCCACCACATCGCCCGTCACGACCACGAGGTCGGCGTCGAGCGCATTGACCGCACGCACGATCCGTTCGATGTAGGGCCGCTTGATCGTCGGCCCGACGTGGATGTCGGACAGTTGCACGATCGTCAGCCCGTCGAGCGCGGCCGGCAGCCCCGCGACCGGAATCGACACGCGCTTGACAGCCGCCGTGCGGCGCGCGCCGACGAACCCGATCGCGGTCACGAGCACTGCGGCCGCCAGCACGCCGAGCGCCGTGTCGGGCGCGGCGCCGCTCCACGCGCCGTCATGCCCGAGATGCCGCCACGCGAATACGCCGAGCAGCACGATTTCGCGCAGCAACGTCAGCACCAGCAGCGACGAGAAGAAGCCCATCGCGAGCGCGCCGGCCCAGCCGACCAGCGTCGCCGCCCATCCTTCGTCGAAGCGGCGCGAGAACATGCCGACCGGAATCAACACGACGAAACTCGCCAGCACGAGCGCCGCGATCGTGCGCGCGAGCGGCGACACGAACGCATCGGGAATGATCCGCATCCCGACATACAGATGGAACAGCACGCCGATTGCAATGAACCGGACAAAGAAACTTCGCATGGAACGTTCGCCTTCGTTGCACTACCGCTTCCGCGACGCGCGTCGCACGGGCCGTGATGCCCGGTGCCGCGTGTCGCGCCATACGCACGATGGTACACAGATCCCGGCCGCGACGACGGGTCGCGCCCGGCGGTGCAGCGCCGTACGGCTTCGCGCGATGATCGGCCATCCACCCGGCGTCGCGGCCATGCATCGACGACGTTAGTCGCGACGCTCGACCGCGACGCCATCGGCCTGCACGACGCGAGCGCGATCCGCGCCTTCCCGAAACGCGCGGCCGCCGACATGCAGCGCATGCCGCGTGGGCGCATCCAGGTCAGCAACTTCGAGACGGCCTGCAGGATGATCGTCGAGAACGTCGGCGTACTGCCCGCAGGCACCGCGCGCCGTCATGCGAAGACGATGGCGCTGCGCCTCGTCGCGCTCGAAGGCGACCGGGCGAGCGCCGGTTGCAGATCCGCGTCGCCGATCCCGATGTGCTGCAGCGCTTCGCACGCGATCTCGTCGGCCTGCTCGTCGAGGATGCGCGTGGTCAGCCGAACCAACCGGATTCGCACGGTTCGAGCAGCAATCGGCGATTTGCGTGCCGATTCCGCTGCGCCCACACGGCAAATTCCGCTGCGCGATTTTCGTCTGACGATCCTTTACAGTCCGTTAGCAACCCTACGCGAGCGGCTGCTGGCAGAATCGCGGCGGTCCGGCCACCGCTGCCGACCCGCACTGCCGGACCGACCGGCATGACCGACGGCGCGGCCACGGCCAGCCTCGCTCCATGCCGTGAACGCGTGCCGGATCGCTGGCGATCCGTATCGCGCTGATTTATGATCGGCTCCGTATCCCGGAATCGTCGTCGCGGCGACGATCCGCATTGCGCCGCGCCCGGCATCCACCC
The DNA here is from genome assembly GCF_001528895.1 of Burkholderia sp. MSMB1078WGS. NCBI lineage: Bacteria > Pseudomonadati > Pseudomonadota > Betaproteobacteria > Burkholderiales > Burkholderiaceae > Burkholderia > Burkholderia sp. MSMB1078WGS. Next base: position 367,330 of record NZ_LPDI01000025.1, read on the forward strand.
TCAACGTCGAGCTCGTCACATCATGAGAAAAACAACGCCGCGCGCGCCCCTGCGCGTCGCCGCCGTCCTGGCGCCCGCCCTGCCGCTCGCGGGCTGCGCCTCGCGCGGTGCGCCGTCCTACGTGCTGTTCGGCGCGTACTTCCCGCTGTGGCTCGTCAGTGCGATCGTCGGCATCGTCGGTGCGATCGTCGCGCACCGCGTGTTCGTCGCGACCGGCTGGGCCGCGACGGTGCCCTACCAGCTTGCCGTCTGCACCGCGATCGGGCTCGTGGTCGCCGTGATCGTCTGGCTCACTGGCACGGGGCCGTTCGCATGAAGGCCGCCGGCATCGCCCGCCCCTCCGTCAAAGGTCGCGTGATCGCGCTCGCGATCGTCGCGCTCGGTATCGCGGCGCTCGCGTACGCGTACCACCGCACGACGGCCTACCCGTCCACCGACGACGCGTCGATCGACGCGGACGTCGTGCACGTCGCGTCGCCGGTCGGCGGCCGCATCGTGCAACTCGCGGTGCATGAAAACCAGCGCGTCGCGAAAGGCGACCTGCTGTACGTGATCGATCCCGTGCCGTACCGGCTGAGCGTCGCGCAGGCGCAGGCCGATCTCGAGCTCGCGCGCGCATCGCTCGACACGCGCCGCCGCTCGCTGATCGGCGAGCGCTCGAACGCGTCCGTCGCCGCCGAGCAAGTCAAGCGCGCGACGCAGAACTACGATCTCGCGACCCGCGACGTGAACCGGCTGGCACCGCTCGCCGCGCAGGGCTACGTCAGCGCGCAGCAGTTCGATCAGGCGAAGGTGCGCCAGCGCGACGCGTCCGTGTCGCTCGCGCAGGCGCAGGAGCAGCAACGCGCGTCCGCGCAGACGATCGGCGACGATGCCGACGCGATCGCGACGCTGCATGCGCGCGAAGCCGCGCTGGCCCGCGCGCAGCATGCGCTCGACGATACGGTCGTGCGCGCGCCGCACGACGGGCTCGTGACGGGCCTGAGCGTGCTCCCCGGCGAGACCCTCGCGCCGAACCAGTCGATCTTCACGCTGATCGACGCGAGCGAATGGTTCGCCGTCGGCAATTTCCGCGAGACGTCGCTCAATCGCATCGCGGTCGGCGACTGCGCGACCGTCTATTCGATGATCGACCGCGACCGCCCGATGACGGGCAAGGTCGTCGGCATCGGCGCCGGCATCGCGGACAGCGACCGCATCAACCTGCCGCGCTCGCTGCCGATCGTGCAGCGCTCGGTGAACTGGGTGCACGTCGCGCAGCGCTTCCCCGTGCGCGTGAAGCTCGACGAACCCGACGGCAAGCTCGTGCGTGTCGGCGCGAGCGCGATCGTCGAGGTCCGGCATGGCTCGGCCTGCCGTTGAGGTCCGCTCGCCGGGCCCGCGCGAAGTCCTGCGGCTGCTCGCGCCGTTTCCGGGGCGCGCGGCCATGGCCGTGCGCGTCGCGCTGATCTGTGCGCTCGTGGTGCTCGTGACGAGCGGATACGGCACGCCCGAAGCCGCGATTTCCGCGTACGTCGTGTTCTTCCTGAACCGTGCCGATCGCGTGACGAGCGCCGTGCTCGCGGTCGCGATGCTGTTGCTCGTCACGCTCGTGATCGCGCTCGTGATCGGCGTCGCGATCTTCAGCATCGAGTATTCGGTGCTGCGCGTCGCGTGCATGGCCGTGTTGTCGGTCGGCCTGCTCTACCTGACGTCCGCCAGCAAGCTGCGCCCGGTCGGCGCGATCCTCGCGATGATCGTCGGCTTCGGGCTCGATCAGCTCGGCCTCGCGCCGGTCGGCGAAGCGGCAACGCGCGCGCTGCTCTATGCATGGCTGATGGTCGCGATCCCGGTCGGCGCGGCGATCGTCGTCAACCTGCTGATCGCACCGTCGCCGCGCACGCTCGCGCATGCGCAGCTCGCGAAGCGGCTGCGGCTCGCCGCGCGGCGGCTGCGCGGCGACGACGACGCGCGCGCCGCGTTCGACGCAAGCCTGCGCGAAGGCGACAAACAGTTGCTCACGTGGCTCAAGCTGTCGAAGCTCGAAGGCTCGTCGTCGGGCGCCGATGTCGTCGCGTTGCGGCAGGCCGTCGCGTCGAGCACCGCGCTGCTCGTCGCGGTCGCGCTTGCCGATCGCGAACCGGAGGCGCGACTGCCCGACGCATTCGCGGCGCCGATCGCGGCGACGCTCGACGAGATGGCCGCGATCCTCGAACAGGGCGGCTATCCGGTCGACGTGACGCTCGCGCTGCCGGCCGCCGATGCACTGCCGCCGCTCGCACGCGTCGTCGCGACGGACCTGCACGCCGCGATCGCGCAATTCGCGCAACCGCCCGCCATCGACGCACCGGCCACAGCGACCGACACCGCCGACGAACCGGCGGCAGCCACCGCACCACCCGCCCCGCGCGGCGGCTTCTTCGTGCCCGACGCGGGTACCAATCCCGACCACATCCGCTATGCGCTGAAGACGACGGCAGCCGCCATGTTCTGCTATCTGCTGTACTCGCAGCTCGACTGGTCCGGCATCCATACCTGCTTCATCACCTGCTATATGGTGTCGCTCGGCTCGACGGCCGAAACGGTTGAGAAGCTCACGCTGCGCATCGCCGGCTGCATCGTCGGCGCGCTGATCGGCACCGCCGCGCTCGTGTTCGTCGTCCCGTCGCTATCGTCGATCGGCGAACTGATGGCGCTCGTCTTCGCCGGCGCGTGGCTGTCCGCGTGGGTTGCGTTCGGATCGCCGCGTATCGCATACGCAGGCTTCCAGGTCGCGTTCGCATTCTTCCTGTGCGTCATCCAGGGCGCGGGGCCCGGCTTCGACCTGACGCTCGCGCGCGATCGCACGATCGGCATCCTGCTCGGCAACGTCGTCGTGTATCTCGTGTTCACACGCATCTGGCCGGTCAGCATCGGCAAACAAATCGACACGGCGCTCGCGGCACTGCTCGACCAGTGGCGACGCGTTGCGCAGATCGCGCAGCCGGCCGAACGGCGCGCGCTGGCCGCCGAAGCGTTCGCCCGCCACGGCGCGATCTCGCAGGAGCTCGGCCTGATCCATTACGAACCGTCGTGGGTGCGGCCGGCCGCGACGTGGCTCGCCGCACGGCGGCGCGCGCTCGCGGAACTCGGTGCGATCGAGGGCCCGCTGTTCCTGCTCGCCGAACGCAAGCCCGGCGATGCGGCGATCGGCGCGCAACTCGCGCGCGTGACTGCGCCGGGCGACGACGAAACCGCGCCCCGCACGGATGCCTCGCCGCCGCTGGGCGCCGCCCCCACCGACCCCGCGCGCGACGCGCTGCTGAACCTGATCGACACGCGGCTTGCCCATGTCGCCGACGCCGCCCGTCAAGCCACACCGAAGGAGCCTGCCCCTCATGCGTCTACCTGAACCGCCGGCCGCCTCGATCGCCGCCGCCGCGCTCGCGACCGCGGTCGCGCTGGCCGGCTGCGCGACGTCGTCGATCGATCTGGCGCCGGAGGCATCCGACCGCCCGTGGCAGCCGCAAACGTCGGCTGCGGGCGACATCGTGGCCGCGCCGCCGCGCGCTTCCGCGCAAGGTGCACACGACTACACGCTGCCTGCATCGCCGGCGCTCGCGTCGGTTCCGGCTCCGGCCGCACTCGATGCCGCGCATGCGTACACGCTGCCCGAGCTGATCGATCTCGCGGAATCCGCGAACCCGCTGACCCGCATCGCATGGAACGACGCGCGCAACGCGGCGCTCGCGGTCGGCCTCGCCAAGTCCGCGTATCTGCCGCGCCTGTCGGCGACGGCGATGGGCGCGTACCAGGCGAACCACGGCTCGACGTCGACGATCCTCGGCGATTCGTCCAGCAACACCACCGTGCACGGCACGATTTCGGCGCTGTCGCTGCAATGGCTGCTGTTCGATTTCGGCGGCCGCGCGGCGCGCGTCGAAGCGGCCGAACAGGCGTCGATCGCGTCGAACGTCGCGTTCACGGCCGTGCACCAGCAGGTCATCCACGACGTGACGGTCTCCTACTACCGCTACGAAGCCGCACGCTCGCGCGCGCTCAGCGCACGGCAGGGCCTCGCGAACGCGGATGCGATTCTCGCGGCGTCCCGCGCGCGGCTCCAGCACGGCGTCGGGACGGTCGTCGAGCTCGCGCAGGCGACGCAGAACCGCGCGCAGGCGAACCTCGCGCTCGTGCAGGCGAACGGCGCCGAAAGCGACGGCTACCTCGCCCTCGTCTCCGCGCTCGGCATCTCGCCGCTGTCGAAGCCGACGATCGCCGCGCTGCCGAAGCGGCCGCTGCCGCCCGCGCTCGGTTCGTCGGTCGACGCGATCGTGTCGGACGCGATCGCGCGCCGTCCCGATCTGCAAGGTGCGTTCGCGGTCGAAAAGGCCAATCGCGCGAAGATCAAGGCCGCGCAAGCCGCATTCATGCCGAAGATCTTCCTGTCCGCGTCGACGTCGTATGCGAGCGGCGGCACGTCCATCTCCGCGCTGCCCGCGATCGGCGACCAGGCGCCGACCGTCAACCTGAACGGCAGCCGCTACGGCGGCGGCGTGTTCCTCGGCGTGACGATCCCGCTGTACGACGGTGGTCTGCGCTCGGCCGTGCTGATGCAGGCGCGCAACGACGCGGAAAGCGCGTCCGCGCGCCTCACGCGGACCAAGGAGGAAGCGGTGCGCCAGGTCGTCGCCGCGCAGAACGCGGTACAGACGAGCCTGGCGTCGCACGACGCCGCGAAGGCGCTCGTCGATGCCGCGCAAACGAGCTACGACGCGGCGCTGACCGCGTACCGGAACGGCGTCGGCTCGGTCACCGACGCGACGATCGCGCAAAGCCAGTTGCTCGCCGCGCGCAACGCGGAGGTCGACAGCTATGCCGGCGCATTATCGGCCGCCGCCGCGCTCGCGCTCGCGACGGGCACGATCGGCTCGGCGCAGTAGCGCCGCCAGGCGGTTGACGCGGGCGCGCCCCGCCCACTAGAATGCCGCCCATTCTTCCTTCAGGAACCATCGTGGACAGTTGCAGCACTCCGTTGCGTGCGCCGCTTGCCGCCTGAACGCCTGTCCGCCGCAGTTCTCCTGCCTCGGCTCGCGTTCCGCGAGCCGCACGCCATCCGTTTCACATTGAACGACGCATTCGCGCGGTACAGTACCGCGCGATGACGGCTATCGCCGCGTCGCCTTCGGCCTTGCGTCGCGGCGACGCCAGCCGGCATGCGCTTCTCGCACGGCAGGACAACCATGACTTTCGATTTCGCACTCCGTCTTTTCACCGCGTTCGCCTGCGGCGTCGCCATCGGCCTCGAGCGCCAGATGCGCCAGCGCACGGCCGGCCTGCGCACCATCACGCTCGTCGCGAGCGGCGCGTGCCTGTTCGTCACGCTCGGCGTGCTGACCGGCAACGGCGTCGCGGGCGTCACGCAGATCGCCGCGTACGTCGTGTCGGGCGTCGGCTTTCTCGGCGGCGGCGTGATCATGCGCGACAAGGGTTCGATCCAGGGCATCAACACGGCCGCGACACTGTGGTGCTCGGCTGCCGTCGGCGTGCTGTCCGGCTCCGGTCACTACGCGCCCGCGCTCGCCGGCACGGGCGTCGTGCTGCTCACCAATACGGTGCTGCGCGGCGTCAGCCAGGCCATCAACGCGACGCCCGTCTCGAATGCCGACCTCGTGCGCGAATACCAGATCACCGTGATTTGCCTCGCCGCCGACGAAGTGCACATCCGCACGCTGCTGTCGAACGCGATGTATGCGAAGCCGCTGTCGTTCCAGAGTCTCACGAGCGAGGACGTGCCCGAGCAGCCGGACCGGCTGAAGGTGACCGCGACGCTGAAGCTGCATCCGAAGGATCAGCAGAAGCTCGAGCAGATCGCGAGCCGGATGAGCATGGAGAAAAGCATTTCCAGCGTGAGCTGGACCGCGAAGGAAGCGGAGCCGATGATGGAATGAGCCGCGCGGCGGCCGCCGCATCCGGCGCCGCCGTCGCGTCAGGGCGCTTCGATGAGCCCGGCCGAGATCGCCTTGACGACCGCCTGGACCTTGTTGGTCGCGCCGAGCTTCTCGAGGATGTTGTTCACGTGGAAGTTGACCGTCCGCTCCGAGATGCTGAGGATCTGGCCGATTTCGCACGCAGTCTTGCCCTCGGCCGTCCAGCACAGTACCTCGCGCTCGCGCGCGGTCAGCGTGACGCCCGCCGCGGGCGACAACTTCGGCACCATGAAGCGGCTCATCAGCGAATGCGACAGGTTCGCGAGCCAGTTCGTCTGCAGCGTCAGCATGTTGATCTCGGCCGGCGTCAGCCGGTCGGCATGACGGGCGATGCTCAGCAGGCCGAACGCGCCGCGCGCCGCCCAGCTCGACTGCGCGACGCCCACCGACAGCCCGAAATCGCGCGCGTCCTGCCACAGCGGGCAGGGCTCGATGTTGTCGACGTCGGGCCAGACGATCATGTTGGTGCTGAGCGCGCCATCGCGAACCGTCGAGTCGATCTCGATATAGTTCTGCGCCTGATAGTGCGCCATCCAGCCGTCCGGATAGGTATTGAAGATGGCGACCGCCGGCTTCGAAACAGGCAGCGGTACGCGAATGCCGTAACAGCAGTATTCGAATCCCAGCCGCTTGGAATAGGCGGCGATCCGCTGGAAGAGCTGCTGCTCGTCTTCCGCGGCGCTGAATTGTTGGTAGGCATCCTGCCAGCGCAGTTCCATTCTTTCTCCGACAACGTCACGCTGTCATACTTGTCAGGTTCCAGCACCCGTTCGAGGCTGATACATTCCGCGCATGACTTCACCCTTGCTGCATCCTGTCCCCGGCCCGTCCCCGGACGGCTACGTACGCCTGTCAGAAGGCGCACTGGCCGCGCTTGTGCTCCACCATGTCGCGAGCGGCCTCGACCCCTCGTTGCTGGCCGAACTGCGCGACAACGCGATCGATGCCCGCCTCGCCGGTTATACCGAATGGCATCGCGCCGCCGGTGCCGGCGTCGCGTACGTGACGGTCGGCTGGGACTGGTACCTCGAACGCGCGACGGGCACGTTCGTGATCGCGGGCGGCGATGTCCGCAGCAACGTGATGGCCACCGACGCCAAAGGCGCCGACATCGGCATGTTCCGCACGGCAGCCGCGCTCGCCGCACGGCTCGCCGCCATCGACTGGCCTGCCGCGGTCGCGTCGGCCCTGCTCGGGCACAACGACGCCTATCATGCCGGTCCCACGCTCCAGTGACAACCGGCCGCACATTCCTCTGACGATTTTGCGAGACTGGCGCTCTTTATAAGCAAAAGCTGCCCGGTTTTCAATCCCGTCGATCAAGAAACCGTTACCACCGCGCAAATGGCGTCTTTACGCCGTCACCCTGTAAGAGTTACCAGTTACAGGCTCCTCGTGCCACGCGCTGTAATGGATGCATACAAAAGCACAGATCCGAGGACATCCATGCAGACCTTCGTTCACGAGGAAGGGCGGTTGCCATACGAACTCGCGGCGGATCTCGGGCGCTATCGGCGCCGCGTGTTCGTCGAACAGCTCGGTTGGGCGCTCCCGTCGGCGAACGAAAGTTTCGAGCGTGACCAGTTCGATCGCGACGATACCGTCTACGTGTTCGCGCGAAACGCCGACGGCGACATGTGCGGATGCGCGCGCCTGCTGCCGACGACGCGCCCGTATCTGCTGAAGTCGCTGTTCGCCGATCTGGTCGCCGAAGACATGCCGCTGCCGCAATCGGCCGCCGTCTGGGAGTTGTCCCGATTCGCGGCGACCGACGCCGAAGGCGGCCCGGGCAATGCCGAATGGGCCGTGCGCCCGATGCTCGCGGCCGTCGTCGAATGCGCGGCGCAGCTCGGCGCGCGACAGCTGATCGGCGTGACGTTCGCGAGCATGGAGCGGTTGTTCCGCCGGATCGGCATACACGCGCACCGTGCAGGCCCGCCGAAGCAGGTGGACGGACGTCTGGTGGTCGCGTGCTGGATCGACATCGATCCGCAAACGTTTGCTGCGCTAGGAATCGAGCCGGGGCAGGCCGCCCGGCAAGCTATCGCCGCCTGAGCCGGAACACGCGTTTCGGTCCGGGCGGCATCGTAACGAAGGAGAACCAACGTGGACCAGTCCCAGGTCTTTCGCGCGATGATGCCCGGATTGACGAGTGCCGGCGGCGCCCGCATCGCGGTCGCCTACCCGTCGTTTCCCAGGCCATTGCCGCTCGTGCGGCTCGATCGCCGCGGGCTCGTGTTTCGTGCCGCCGGCGCCGCGCCACTCGTATGCGGGCTGCCGCGTCCGGCCACCCTGCTGGTCGCGGACGAGCCGCTGTGCTCGCTGCGTCTCGTGATCCGCGACATCGCCGCGACCGGCGACGGTCGGCACGACCTGACGATGCAGCCGTCCGGCGCCGCCGGCGACGAATTGCTGTGGCACGCGTTGCGCGATCGCGAACCGTACCGGCGAATTCGGCATCCGCTCGCGCCGGTCGATCCGCCCATCGCGATCGACCGCGAACCGCATGCGCCGGCCGGCGAAACCGCTGCGCGCCCGTCGCGCAGCGCGGCTTTCCGCCTGCCGTGCCACAGCGACGCACTGTTCTTCGCGGACTGGCTCGAATATCACTTCGACGAATTGCGCGCGCTGTCGCAACAGCACGGGCCGCAACTGCAACTCAATCAGCTCGAACGACAGGTTGACGATGCCGAGGTCGGCGTGCGTTTCGTGTACGACATCGACGGGCATGCGACGCGGCTCGCGTTGACCGACTGCGCGCGCGAGGCGTGTGCATGGATCGAGACGGAGATGCGCAGCAAATACGCGCTGCCCGTCGCGCAAGAGCGGTTCGGCGGGTTCGCGGCGCACGCACGGGCCGCCGGCATGTGAATGAGGCCATGCCGCTCGGCGGCAAGTTGTGCGGATACAACGAGAGCTTGCAAACGTTCGGGTTTTCCCTTAAATTTACGTCTGTCTCCTCCATGTCTCCAAACATGGATTCAGCCCGCTCAAGCAGCGGGCTTTTTTATTGCCTGCGCGGATTGCGGGGCCACATCGTTTTCCGTTCCGGCTAGCCGGCCGGGCGCAGCCAGTAGTGATGCACCGCAAATATCAGCGCGACCGCCACAACTATTATTAGCAGCAGGTACAACCAGCCCTTCCTGGTCGACGGCAGGTCCGTCAGGGCGCCGACGTCGCCCGTCAGCGCCGCCAATGCGACCACCGCCAGCCCGGCCAGTGCCAACGTCCCCTTTGCCAGCCATCCGAAAGCGGCCTCCAGTCCGGCCACCCATCGCGACTGACGATACGGTCCGGCAACCGGCCGACGAAGATCGGGCTTGTCCATTCGTCACCTCCCTACCGGCATGCGCCTATCTGCGCGTCGTACGGCAGGTGCGGCGGAACACAAGAATTCGAATGCTTTGCAGACGAGTCGCCGCTGCGACGCGGGGGTGCGCCCACGGCAGAGTGATTTTCCTTGCAGTGCATATCGAATGAAGCTTCCGCGCTGGGGCGCAGCAATCTGACGGGTAAACGAAACCGCAGCACGGCGCACCCCGGCTCAAACGCGAAAACCGTCGTCCACAAACATCAATCGGATACCCCGCTCAGCGCCGAGAATGCCGGCTGGTTTCTTACGCTGGGGCGCTCCTTCATCCTCGCGTACCACGCATGAAGTGCCACGTATTCGGCAGGCACCGGCAGCTTCACGATCGACGCAAAGATCAAACCGCCGATCACCGTGATGTCGGCCATCGAGAAGGCTTCCCCGGCGACAAACGGCTGTCTTTTCAAAACCTCGTCGAAGTAGCGCATGCCTCTCAGGGCTTTGTCGCGTTGACGGAATCCCCACTCGGCATTCTGATAGGTTTCGACGTCCGGCCCCAGCCCCGGCGTGCCGTGGTGGAAATACACGCTGATGGCGTCGAGCAGCTCCAGTTCGGCGCGCTTGCTCATCATGTGGATCAAGCCCTGTTCGAGCGGCGTCCTGCCGGTGAGCGTGGGCGTACCATCGAGCGCGTCCAGGTATTGGGTAATGGCCGTGCACTCGGCAATGAGCGTCCCGTCGTCGAGTTCGAGCACCGGCAGCGTGCCCGAGTAGTTCTTCTGCGCAATGAATTCCGGCCTTTTGTGCTCCCCTTTATAAAGGTCGACCATCGCAAACTCGACACGCGATTGAAGGTTCTTCTCGGCCAGGGCGATGCGCACGCGTGTCGGATAGGGTCCCGTCGGAAAATCGTAGATCTTCATCAAGGGAAGTTTGGGTACATCGAAGTCGAGTATCTCGGAACTCATCGTTAAGCCTCTACAGTGCGTTGCGTCGGAATAGATGGTGTCGGAACATGCGGTGTTACGCCCCTACCTGCCACATGGTAGGTTTACTGTAGAAGGTATAATCGTCTCCGTCAACGCTCATTTTTTGAATTGCGAGGCCGTAGCAGTGAAGAACGAGACAGGCTCAAACTCCAAGGAGAACATCCTGGCGGCCGCCACAAGGGTCGCGCAGGCGCATGGCTACGGCGGGCTGAATTTTCGCGATCTCGCGGACGTCGTCGGCATCAAGGCTGCCAGCGTCTACCACCACTTCCCGAGCAAGGCCGAGCTCGGCGCGGCGGTCGCGAGGCGCTACTGGGAGGATTCGGCCGCGACGCTGGAAGCACTGCTGGCCGAATCCTCGGATCCACTCCAGTGTCTCCGCCAGTATCCCGACACGTTCCGCAAGGCGCTCGAGAATGGTAACCGCATGTGCCTCTGCAGTTTCATGGCCGCCGAAAGCGACGACCTGCCCGCGGCGGTGATGAAAGAGGTTCAGACGTTTGCCGATGTCAATGTCGCGTGGCTGAGTAAAGTTCTGTCCGCGGCGGCAGTGGGTAGCGCCGAAGCGTGCGAACAACGGGCTCGCGCCATCTTCGCCGCCGTTGCCGGCGCTCAGCTCATTGCCAGAAGCCGTTCGGATATCGCGCTATACGACTCTTTGATAGAGACTTACCGGGCAGCAGGTCTCCTGCCGGCATAGGAGCGCGCGTGCGCGACGTAATCGCCCGCAAAACCGACGAATGCACGACCGGGCCCTTCGTCGCATGGGACCCGGCCTTCCATTGGTGTCGGAACGTTGACAACGACGTTGTCCATTGTCCAACCGCGTTAATCGTGCCGCGCGAAATGAACAGGCAAGCGCTGCGCCGCAATGGACGACGTCGGTGCTCCAGCAATCGGCGAGTATTTCAGGGCCTCGGCCGACAGCAGGAGATGTAGTCGGGGAAAGGCAGCAATGCGGACACCGGTCCGGGGCAATCGGCAGGAGGCATCAAGCGAGACGAGGCTGATCGTCAACGAGCCCCCGGAGGGAGGCCCAAATCACAAAACCTTTTTATTGGTTCAGCGCGATCGTGAGACGAGAGGATCACAGCATGTTCGCACCACGAAAGACGACTTCCGGTCGTCTTCAGGCGTAGCCCGGGAAAGCCGCCAAAGGCCAAGTGCTGACCCGAGGTCAGCTTGCTTGCAGTGCGCGCGCAAATCTCATCGGAAAGTGGCGTAGCTTTATGAAAAAGCTACGCCAGAATGCCAAGCTTCCCGATGTTCGGAAGTATCGATACGATTTGCGACAAACCCGACTTTCGATCAAAACCCATCACCAGAAAGCCTCTCCGGGACAAATCGCTTGCCAGACAACCGTCCCGAAGACTCCCGAATTTCCATCACTCGTTTTCTTCGAAGTAGTGTCCGAACTTCGCCTGCTTCGTGCGGATATAACGCTCGTTTTCCTCGCGCACGGGCACCGCGAGCGCCACGCGCTCGCAGACGGGAATGCCGTGCTTCACGAGCGTATCGAACTTCTTCGGATTGTTGCTCATCAACCGCACCGACGTCACGCCGAGGATGCGCAGGATCGCAGCGGCCGAGTCGTATTCGCGGGCGTCGTCGGGCAGGCCGAGATCGAGGTTCGCCTCGACGGTATCGCGCCCCTGCTCCTGCAGCGCGTAGGCGCGGATCTTGTTGCTCAGGCCGATGCCGCGGCCTTCATGGCCGCGCAGATACAGCAGCACGCCGCGGTCTTCGGCCGCGATGTAACGCAACGCGAGATCGAGTTGCTCGCCGCAATCGCAGCGGTACGAACCGAACACGTCACCGGTCAGGCATTCGGAATGCAGCCGCGTCAGCACGGACTGCTCGCCGGTCACATCGCCCATCACGAGCGCGAGATGTTCGGCATCGCTGCCCGATACGCGAAATGCGTACGACGTAAACGTACCGTAGCGCGTAGGCAGCGACGCCGTGGCGACGAGCGTCACGCACTCGTCGGCCTGGCCATTGCCCGGCGCGGGCGATTGGGGACGCGAAGACATCATGAATTCAATTGAAACGTTCAGGAATGTAGGAGTTGTGTGGATGGTGCGTGACGGGAGTTTACCGCTAATCTGGAAACGTCACGCGACTGCCGCCGCCCGCCCGGCTATACTGGGCTCATCGGGTGACGCGCATCACGCCCCGCCTGCCCTGCATCGACCTGCACACGGAGAAAGCGAATGAGCACGACTGTCGCGCAGATTCTCAAGGCCAAGCCGGATTCGGGCCGTACCATCTACACCGTCACGAAGAGCGATCTCGTCTACGACGCCATCAAGCTGATGGCGGAAAAGGGCATCGGCGCGCTGCTCGTCGTGGACGGCGACGACATCGCGGGCATCGTCACCGAGCGCGACTACGCGCGCAAGGTCGTCCTGCAGGACCGCTCGTCGAAAGCCACCCGCGTCGAGGAAATCATGACGGCGAAGGTGCGCTACGTCGAACCGTCGCAATCCACCGACGAGTGCATGGCGCTGATGACCCAGCACCGGATGCGCCACCTGCCCGTGCTCGACGGCGGCAAGCTGGTCGGCCTCATCTCGATCGGCGACCTCGTGAAGAGCGTGATTGCCGATCAGCAGTTCACGATCAGCCAGCTCGAACACTACATCCACGGCACGCCCACCGTCACGTCCGCCTGATCCGCCCCAGCAAAAAAGGCCCAAACGCGTCAGCGTCTGGGCGGAAAGCCGCCGACATGCGGCGACGGAGGTTCTGCTCCTGCGGGCGAACGACGCGCGCGACTGGCGCGCGTCTCGTCAATTCGGCGGTGCGCCCGGGCAGACCCGCGGGATGCTCGATCAGTTACCGAAGTAGACCGAGTTCACGGGATTCGGCGCTTCACGCGTCACGCGGCGGCCGGCTTGCGCGGCCCCCGTTGCCACGGCACCGTAACCGCTCGTGTCGGCGTGCGCGAACATCGGCTGATTCGGCTGAACCCGCTGCTCGGCCGCCTGGATGTCGCTCGGATATTGCGAATCGCTCGCCAGCGGCTTGTAGCCGTTCTGCTCGAGTTGTACGAGTTCGGCCTTGACCTGAGCGCGGGTCAACCCCTGCTCGGACTGCGCGAACGATGCAATCGGAGCGGCAAGGACGGATGCGGCGATGGCTGCGTAGATGATCGACTTCATGATTTACCTCCGGAATATGTTCTCTTTTGGCGTCGCCTCGGCAGGACTGTCTGAAGCGATTGAATTCAGTGTAGTGCGCGCGCTTCCAAGGGGAAACCCTTAGTTTGAACATACAGCGTTGCATTTCTGGAAAAAATCGCCCACTGTTTCCGAACAGGGTCGTTGCAACTTGCTTCATCTACACAACAATCGCTGACGAAAGGCCGACAGCCGGATCACATGTCCGGAAGGTTGTGTTGTAGAATCGTAAGGTTTCCTTCGCCAGTCGATATTCCATCCACCATGTACGCGCTCACGCCCCTTTTGGTTTCGCCGTCCGGCTTGGCCGGCGTGCGCGTGCGCGCCGGCCAGCCGGCGCATTCCCCCGTTCGACGCACGGCCCAGGCACCGCTCGCCCCTGCCCGGCGCCTGATCTGACCGCTCGGTCTCCACCCGGAGCCAGGTTAGACAGGCTCCGGGCGATCCTCATAGGCACGCCACGCCTGCCCTCTGCCGATCATTTGGAGAACCACCATGAAACAACGCCTTTACCAGTTGACCGAACTCGACGTCGCTCGCCTCGAAAAGCATGCCGAGCACAATCCGCGCTTTCAGGCGATGCTCGACACGCTGCTGGAGCGCGCCGATATCGTCCAGCCCGACGCCATCAAGGCGAACGTCGTCACGATGAACTCGCAAATCACGCTGCTCGACGAAGCAACCCAGGAACAGGCCACCTGGACGATCGTTTATCCGGACGCCGCCAACCTCGAACTCGGCCGTCTGAACGTCTTCTCGCCCGTCGGCATGGCGCTGCTGGGCACGCAACGCGGCCAGATGGTCAAGGTGATGCAGCCGAGCGGCGCCGAAAAGCTGATGAAGGTTGCCGCGATCGTGTTCCAGCCGGAAGCCAACGGCGAATACACGCGTTGAGCCATCGGCGACCAGCGCCGCGCCACACGGGCGCAGCACGAAAAAAGCGAGGCACCGGCCTCGCTTTTTTGTATCCGGACGATCGGGGTTGCCGCCATTGCGTTCCGCAGATCGGGATAGGGGCGGTCAGAGAGTCTGACCGATCCCCTCCCACACCACCCGGCATGCGGGTCCGCACCGGGCGGT